>JANYJL010000017.1 GCA_025361845.1 Rhizobacter sp. | reverse complement strand
GTAATAGTCCGACCAGCACCGTCATTGCGCCATGCCTTGCTGCTGGGCAACATCTGGTCTGATGGAGTGCGCACCCGCTTGATGGTGTGCACCAACGGAGATGGTGCACGCTATGAAGGATCAATCACGGGAGTCGACGCGTACCCGGCGACAGCATCAGCGGGCGTTCAAGGACGAGCTGATCGCGCAGAGCCTGGTCCCCGGCGCGTCGGTCGCGGGGATTGCGATGAAGGGCGGCATCAATGCCAACCTTCTGTTCAAGTGGCGACGTGAGCACGTCAGGGCGATGGCTGCGTCCGCACCGACTGCCGCGACGTTGCTGCCGGTGTGCGTGATTGCGGAGAGCGCCTCGCCACCTACCGTGCAGCCAACGGTGCGCGTTGCTACTGGCATCAACCGAAGCTCACCTCTGGGCGTCATCGAAATCGAGATCGCCGGCGCCCAGTTGCGGCTTCGCGGCGGCGTTGACGAGACCGCGCTGAGCACTGTCTTGCGCGCGCTGCGCCAGAGCGCGTGATCGGCCCGCGCGCCGGGACCCGGGTGTGGTTAGCTGCGGGCATCACGGACATGCGTTGCGGCATCGACTCGCTCGCGGCCAAGGTTCAAATGGCATTGACGCAGGATCCGTTCAGTGGCCACGTCTTTGCATTCCGTGGCCGCAGAGGCGACCTGGTCAAATTGCTGTGGAGTGATGGCGACGGCATGTGCATGTTGACGAAGCGGCTTGAGCGAGGCCGCTTCGTCTGGCCGCAGGCCGACAGCGGGAGCGTCTCGCTGAGCACGGCGCAGCTCTCGATGCTGCTCGAAGGGATCGATTGGCGGCACCCTGAACGCACGTGGCAACCACGCATGGCGGTGTAGTCGAGAGTTCAAATGGTTGACGGGACAAGTCCCGTTGCGAGCGGTGAATGCGCCCGGCAAACTCATGGTCATGACGTTCACGGAACTCACGGAACTCTTGACTAACAACGCTGCGTTGAGCGGCGAGGTCAAGCGCTCGCACGAGGCCTTGAAGATCGCGCAGTTGACCATCGACAAGATGAAGGTCGAGCTGGCGTACCTGCGGCGCATGAAGTACGGCCGCTCCAGCGAGAAGCTCGAGCATGCACAGCTCGAGCTCGTTGGTGGCCAAGTCGCGCAACCTGTGGTTGAGCCGCAGGCGGATGCTGGTGCGGATGACGGATTGAAGTCCAACGTGACGTCGCTCGACGCCGAGCGCAAGAAGCGGGAGCCCAAGACCCGACCGGGGCTGCGCGAGTTGCCGGCGCACCTGCCGCGACGCACCGTCGTTCACACGCCGCAAGGCGGATGCAGCTGCACGGCCTGTGGTGGGGGCCTGCGGGAGATCGGTCAAGACGTCTCGGAGGTTCTGGATTACGAGCCTGGCACCTTCCACGTGGTGCGCCACGTGCGCCCGAAGCTGGCCTGCGCCGGGTGCCACACGATCACTCAAGCGTTGGCGCCGAGCCGGCCGGTGGACCGGTGCATGGCCGGCGCCGGGCTGCTCACGCACATCGCGGTGAGCAAGTTCGCCGATCATGTGCCGCTGTACCGGCTCTGCCAGATCTACGGTCGTGACGGTGTCGAGATGAGTCGCTCGACCATCACCGACATGGTGGGCAATTGCGGCGCGTTGTTGACGCCGCTGGCCGATGCCGTTGGGCGCTACGTGCTGAAGGCAGAGAAGGTCCACGGCGACGACACGCCGATCCGAGCGTTGGGTGGCAAGGGCGAGAAGGCGCACACGGGTCGGCTGTGGGTCTACGTTCGCGATGACCGCCCGAGCGGCGACAAGGCGTCACCGGCGGTGTGGTTCCAATACTCGGCCGACCGAAAGGGCGAGCACCCGGCGCGGCACTTGTTGAACTACAGCGGCATCCTGCAGGCTGATGCGTACTCCGGGTACAACGCGATCTACAAGGACGGCCGGGTTCTCGAGGCTGGATGCTGGAGCCACGCGCGCCGAAAACTCTGGGACATTCACGTCAAACAAAAGCGCCTGCCCGGGACGCTGGCGCACGAAGGATTGGTGCGGATCGGCGAGGTGTTCAAGGTCGAGGCAGAAGTGAACGGGCGATCGGCGCTACGGCGACGACGAATGCGCCAGACTCGAACAGTGCCGGTGCTGACGGAATTGAAGTCCTGGATGAGCCAGACCTTGGCACAGGTGTCGGCGAAGTCGCCGATGGCGCTGGCGATCGGCTATTCCTTGAGCAACTGGACGGCGCTGACGAACTTCGTCGGTGACGGGCGAATCGACGCGCACAACAACACGGCTGAGCGCGCCCTGAGAGGCGTAGCGATCGGAAGAAAGAACTATCTGCACGTCGGGTCGGACGCGGGCGGCCACACGGCAGCGGTGATGTACACGCTGCTGGGCACGGCCAAGCTAAATGGGATCAACCCGCAGCGCTACCTGCGCCACGTCCTCGAGCGCATCGCCGACCACCCGAGCAACCGCATCGACGAGTTGCTGCCGTGGGTGGTTGCAGCGAAGTGGGCGGCCGACGCCAGCGCGAAGGACATGCCGCTGGCGGCCTGAGCGTAGGCCCGGCGGGCATGGGCAAAATGTGCTCATGCGTATCAAACTGATCGAAGAGCTGCCCATGGCGACCAGCGCCGAGCTGTACCAGCTCAGCTGGGTCATCGAGCAACTATTGGCCGACCCACGACGCATCGTCCAGGTGCGTGCGCAGCTGCATACCGGTCAGCAGATCCAGTACCTCCACTGGGCAGACGGGAAGTTGCGCTCGGCACGCGTCGTCGGGATGCACGGGGACCACGTGGCCATACAGGATGCGGGCTACAGCAAGGCCTTCAAAGTGCACTACGCGGCGATCCTCACCGAGCCGACCGGGGCGTCGACCGAAAGTAGCCCCACACCCGCTGACGTTGAACTCACCAGGCCGACTCCGCCACCAGAGGTCGCCGGTCGCGCTGACTTCCGCGTCGGCAACCGGGTGACCTTCACCGACAAGAATCTCCAGCATCGCGTCGGCCTGATCGTGCGCGTCAATCAACATACCGCCACACTCGACTGCGACGGCCAGAAGTGGCGGGTCGCCTTCGAACTGCTACGCCATCTGGTCGACGTCTGACCTATGAGGCCGCGAGCAACGGTGCTCGTCGGACTATTACCTGGAAAGCCATGGAGTATGAGTTTGCTCGACGGCATGCGGATTCACTACCGAGACGTTGAGTTGTTGTGAGCGAGAGGGGTTGATGATCGAGCGGGCCCACCGAGACTGTTCTCAACTGGAGAGCACTCGATGCCTTACACAACTGGAAAGTTTGCCGTCGATGAATTGCAGTTCATCCAAGCTGTTCCTGGCCGTGTGCTGGTGGCTGTAGTTCGTGAGGAACTCGATCTCAACCTGCTTGCCCGAGAAGAACTAGCGAACCGCGGCTACGATCAGCACGGAGTATGGGTTGGCCTCAGGCGAGCGCAAGAGGAACTGGGAGACTGGAAGGCCGGGGGATGCTGACTACGACCCGACGGACCCAGTGAACGGTATCCGCGCGGCTCGAAGATAGCTTGCGAAAGCGCGTTCATCGAGGAGGCTCTGCTGGCTTGAATACCTGCAGTCCATCGATTACGGCCGCTTCTCTGTCGAATTTCAGCCAGACGATTCCAGCCTGTTCAGCGGCTTCAAAGATCAACGCCAGGTCGGTCTCTGCGGGGAGGGTGTACCGCGGTTCTCCCACGAAAACCAAACCGCCAAAGGCGGTGGGGTAGGCGTTGACCGAAAGCTCATCGTCGTGCAGCTTCTGGCGGGTGGCCGGCGTCAAGTGCGACAGCGATAGCGCGGCCAGCGGCTCCGCCTGCTCTCGCAGACGGGCAATGAGGTTGAGGTCCATCTTGAGCTCTCCGTGCCTCGTAGCTTGGTGCGATGTGGAAGATCGTCCGTGGTGCGATTGGCATCATATGGCCACCATGCGCCGATGCCAATTACGTCGCCCAAGCACGGGAACGATCCGGTGCTTGTTGCGCTTGGCACAGCCATTCGCCGGTGTCGGGCGGCGAAAGGGATCTCCCAGGAAGAACTTGCGCACCGCAGTGCAGTTGATCGCTCGTACATGAGCAGCATCGAGCGCGGAGGACAGAATCCGGGAATCATGTCCGTGGTTCGCATTGCGCGCGCCATGGACGTGACGATGACGGAGCTCATGGCCGAAGCCGAGTTGTAGCCGCGCGCAGCTGGGCCGGCGCCATCAGCCAGTCGCGACATCGACCAGCGCAAACATGCAGGTCAGTTCGGAGGCAACGGCTCCACCGCAGAGAAGTTCAACCCGGCGCACCGCGCCAGCTTCGCTACCCCCGCCGGTGAAAACTCCCCAACGCCCGGCTGAGCAGCACGCTGACCACCAGCGGCACGCAAGGCATCACCAACGGGTGCAAAGTGACCGGCACGACGAACCCAAGCACCGTGGCGCACGCCGTCACGATCGCGCCACATGCATACAGCGCAAAGAGCTCGGGGTCGTGCTGCAGAAACTCCTTGGCCTTGATGATCCGAACGAAGTAGCCGTCGATCATCACCGCCGCTGTGAAGGCCAGCAGCCAGGGCAACCATTCCAGCAGCGTCGCCAAACGGAAGCTCGCCAGCAGCAACAGCGCGTCGATGGACCGGAAGTAGGCGTTGTTGAACAGGCGCTGGTTGACCGAAGCCATTTCCTGCGCCACCGCGCCGTCGAGGCCCGCGGTTCGCGGCGCATCGCCGGCCGATGGGACGGGGGTGACCTGACGCGCCGAGTCCTGCACGCTCAAGGCGCGCGACAGGATGCGCAGCGCGGGCTCGTTGCCCCAGAACTGCGCCGTGGCCAGATGTTCGGTGCGCAGTTGAGCAATGAACCGTTCGGGTGGGTGGGCGGACGGCAGGTAGAGCACCAACACCAGCAAGCTCACGAGCGACAACAAGGCTACGGCGCGGATCACGGTGTGGCCCTGACCTTCGGTGCGGGCGTGCCCGTCGCATCCGGATCGAGGATCGGGAATCGCCCCTTAATGATCCGGCCGCCGGAGACGGAGGCGAAGTACTGCAGGTTCGGCAGCTTGCCCAGCACGTCGGCCGGGACCATCTCCTCGAAGCTTTCGGTGAGTTGGGTCGAGTAGCTCGATGAGAAGTCGCCCAGGTGCGCATCGGCGCCACTGCTCAGGCCGACTCGCATGGTGTGGATGGCGGTCTTCCCGAAGGTCTCGACGACGAAGTCCTGAGTCGGCCGGTCTTTCGAGCGCAGCGCGATCAGGTTGTTGAGGTTGCCCAGCGCCATGCGCGCGGCATCTTCGCTGCCCAGGCGCTTGGCCAGGTCGGCCAGCGTCTGCATGGCGCAGGTGGTGAAGATGCCGCCCTCGGCGCCCTTGTTCAGGATCTCGATCAACGGCTGGTTGATGACGTTAGAAACCTCGTCGACGAACAGCGAGATGCGCCGGTACCCGCCGAGGTTGTAGCGCATGCCGGCGCGCGCGGCCAGATCGGCCAGAGCCAGCGCACCGATGGCGGTGGCCACGGACGGATCGGGCAGCGAATCGAGGCACATGTAGAGCACGTGACCGGCACGCTCGATCTTCTCGAAGTTCATGATCGGCCGCCGATCGTCGGCATCGAAAGGCTCGGGCGACAGGCTGCGGCCGAGGTCACCCGAGGTCAGCATCGACAGCACGGGCAGCAGGTTGGCGGTGATTTTCTGGTAGTGCTCGCGGTTGTGGCGGAAGGTGCGTACCTGGGCGTCGATCACCTTGTTGCGCTGCGACTGCGCGACGTGGTGTTCGTAGTAGGCGACAAAGGCCATCAGGTCGGCGCTGGCCGCCTCCGATGGGCGCTTCATATTGCCGCGGTGTGCGTCGTGCAGCAATTTCTTCATGTCCGGCAACTCGCGCCAGCCGGCACCGAGAGCGCGTTCGTAGTAGCGGCGTAGCGTCGCTTCCAGCACGGGCTCGATGCCGCCTTCGATGTACTTGGTCAGTTTGACCAGGTTCGGTCGCTCCTCCAGCTCAACGAGGCCCTGCACGACCACGTTGACGGCGTCCCAGCCAAAGGCCGAGAAGGCGCCGGCCGTGTCGGGCGGCATGATGGACTGGATGCGCGAGGCGATCTCGGTGGGCTTCTGCCAGTTGAAGGT
>JANYJL010000002.1 GCA_025361845.1 Rhizobacter sp. | reverse complement strand
TGAATACATGGCCCAACCGGGGGCGCCTCCGGCGGCCCCTGCGGGGGGCAGACGAAGTAAAGTCCAAAGAGCCAGAACAAGTCAGATCACGTCGGTCTGACTCAAGCCAACAGGCCTCCTCGAAACCCGGTGCGGTTCAGTAGGCCCCTCGGGCTTTGTGCTGTCGAACATTTGACATGAGCGGGGCCGGAGGATGTCCGCTGCGATCGCAGGGTCAGGCGTCGCGTGGGGGCAGATCGGTTGACTCACGATCGTAGTAGTCAACTTCGCTCTCCGAGCGAATGAGCTTTCGCAGTCTTGGCACGTTGGCACCGTTTGCGAACACGCCGACCTTGCTCGAATCCGGGTACTCGCAAACCTCGACGTCGGCCAATACCGAGAGTGCGAGGTATCGCAGGGTCGCAGATCCGGTGTTGATGATTTGGTGGGCGGTGTCCGGCCCGCCTGTCGGGCAGGCAATCACGTCGTGTTTTTTGATCCGGTACCTCTGATCCCCGAAGCGCAGTTCGCCTTCACCGTCAAGGATGAGAAACATCTCTTCCTCAGCGCGGTGGGAGTGAAACGGGCACTGCGCACTTCCGGGTGGAAGCTCGGTCAGGTTGTAGCCCAACTGCCTCGCTCCGATTGCGGCGCTGAACTGAGCGCGTTGGGAAGTGTAGAAGCCGTTCGCCTCCACATCGTTGAACTCGACTTCACTGAGATTCACAAAGGGCTTTGACATGTCTTCTCCAACAATGCCGTGCACATCTGGCGAGGCGCGTTGCGACGCGTAACGTTTGACACGAGCAGCCGGTGAAGGTCTGCTCGAGCGAAGGGTCAAGCGTCACGCCGCCGCTCAATGCCATGCAGTAAGCTTTCATCCATTCGGATCAAAGTATCAGGTGAGTCAGAGTGGGCCAGGAAACTGGTGTCGAATTTGACGCAGAAGATGGGTGGGCAGTCATGAGCAAGCGCTTCCTGAGGTGGGTCGAGACATGGATCGAGGAAAACATTCCTCCCGGCGCCAATCCCGACATAGAGAGCCACGAAGCAAAGGCAAAGCGGCTGTCGGAGAAACTGTTCGCCGAGGCGGCTGCGGCCGGCTTCACAAAATTCGAGACCGAGGAGGAGCAGGAGCGCGTTCCGCCTCTGGTACTGGCCGCGGTCTCGGACAGCACCGACTTTGACATCAATGCCTATGATCTCAAGGTGCAGCTCGCGCAGGAGAATGAAGATGGCGATTGAGCCCCGCATGAAGGGCCGCTTTTTTGGCGCCTAGCGCGATTTCGACGACACCAGTATCCCCGCCACGATCAGCGCAAACGCCAGCGCATGAAACCATTGCGGCGCCTCATGCAGCACCGCGGCCGACATCAGCGCGGCGAACAGTGGCGTGAGGTTGGCGAAGAATGCGGCCAGCGCCGGTCCGCCTTGCGCCACGCCCAGGCCCCAGCAGCGGTAGGCGATGAGGCCGGGGCCGACGGCCACGAACAGCAGCGCGGCGACGACACCACCGCTCCACTGGATGGGTGCCGCACCGAGCGCCACCTCCACCGCCGCCGCGCCGCCGGCGCCGATCAGGCCGAAGAGAATTTGCACGAGCAGGAAACCGGCCCAGTCCCAATCGGGCCGAGCGGGGGCGCGCATCGACGCCGGCGGGCGCGCCAGCAGCCAGCTGTAGATCGCCCAGGCGATCACCGCGCCGACGATGTAGAGGTCGCCGACGGCGAAGTGCACCCGCGCCAGCGCGAGTGGGTCGCCGCGCGCGATGACGAGCAGCACGCCGCTGATCGATAGCGCCGCGCCGCCGAGTTGGCGGCCGGTCGGTTGCACGCCGTACATCAATCGGCCCACCACGAGCATCGCGACCGGACCGCTGGCCGCGATCAGCGTGACGTTGAGTGGTGTGGTGGTGACCAGGGCCAGGTACTGCAAGGCGTTGTAGGTGCTCATCGCGAGCGTGCCGATGAGCAGCAGGTGCGGCCAGCGTTCGAGGATGGCGCGCGGCTCGCGCAGCACGCGCCAGCCCAGCGGCAGCAGGATCAGCGAAGCGATGAGCCAGCGCAGGAAGTTCAGCGTCATCGGCGGCACGCTGCCGACCATCATCCGGCCGACCACGGCATTGCCGGCCCACAGCAGGGGCGGCAGCGTCATGAACAGTGCGATGCGAGGGGTGATGCGAGTCATGCGATTGCCTATGCGAAGGGCGCGCTCAGGGCGGCATCGCTGCGCCGCAGTTCCAGCACTGCTCGAACGGCCCGTCGATGCGCTCGAGGCAGGCCTGGCACACCCACAGGCGATGAGGCGGGTGACGCAGTTGGGCGAGCAGTGTGCGTGCGGCTTCGAGTTGCGCATCGTCCATCACCCAGACCTCGGGCAGGGTCTGGTCGGGTGGCACCTCGCCGGCGATGCTGCTGGCGTAAGCGCGCTGCACGTTCGCATCGAAGCCCGCCTGCGTCAGCATGTCGGCCCACAGGGTGGCCAGGGCGAGGTTCGGGGCGGTGACGAGACGGCGCATGCAAGAGCTTGCAAAGGCTGGCACGATACCGGAGATCGCAATATGTCGATCAACAGCCCGCATTGGAGACCGCCGCATGACGACCAAAGTACAAGCCATCCGCATCGAAGAGTTCGGCGGCCCCGAGGTGTTGAAGCTCGTCGAGCTGGAGGTGGGCGAGCCTGGGCCGGGCGAGATCCGCATCCGCCACCATGCCTGCGGCCTCAACTTCATCGATGTCTACCAACGCACCGGCCTCTACCCGAACCCCTTACCCCTCACGCTGGGCATGGAAGGGGCGGGCATCGTCGAGGCCGTCGGCACGGGCGTGACCCATCTGGCCGTGGGCGACCGTGCCGCGTATGCCAGCGGCCCGCCGGGCGCCTATTCGCAGGCGCGTGTGATGCCGGCGAAGTGCGTCATCAAGCTGCCCGACGCGATCGCCTTCGACACCGCCGCGGGCATGATGCTCAAGGGCCTGACCGCGCAGTACCTTTTGAAGAAGACCCTGCCGCAGGGCGGCTTGCAGGCCGGCGACTTCGTGCTGTTTCATGCGGCGGCCGGCGGTGTCGGCCTGATCGCCTGCCAGTGGGCGCGAGCGCTCGGCCTGCAACTCATCGCCACCGCGGGCAGTGACGCGAAATGCCAGCTCGCGCTGGAGCATGGCGCGGCGCACGCCATCAACTACCGGGCGGAAGATTTCGCCGCGCGTGTGAAGGACATCACCGCCGGCCAGGGCGTGAAGGTGGTCTACGACTCGATCGGCAAGGACACCTTCGACAAGTCGCTCGACTGCCTGCGCCCCTTCGGCCTGCTGGCGAGCTTCGGCAATGCCTCGGGCCCGGTGCCGCCGTTTGCGATCGGCGCGCTGGGCGCCAAGGGCTCGCTCTACATCACCCGCGCCACGCTCTTCACCCACATCGCCACGCGCGAGTCCACGCAGGCGATGGCCGATGAGTTGTTCGCCGTGGTGCAGAGCGGCGCCGTGAAGATCCGCATTGACCAGCGTTATCCGCTGGCCGACACGGCGCGTGCGCATCGCGAGATGGAAGCGCGCAACACGACGGGGTCGAGTGTGCTGATGCCCTGAGCGGGGCGGCTCAGCCGCGCCGCACGCGCCGCAGCTCGTCCAGCACCAGCAGCACCGCGCCGACCGTGATGGCACTGTCGGCGACGTTGAAGGCGGGGAAAAACCAGCCTGCGTAGTGCACCTGGATGAAGTCGATCACGTGGCCGTGCAGCAGCCGATCGATCACGTTGCCGACCGCCCCGCCAAGGATCAGCGCAAGTGCCCAGCCGAACAGGCGCTGGCCGCCGTGGCGCTTCAGCAGCCACACGATGAAGCCCGCTGCGGCGACGCCCAGGCCGACGAAGAACCAGCGTTGCCAGCCCGAGGCACCGGCGAGGAACGAAAACGCCGCGCCGCTGTTGTGCACACGGACCACATTGAAGAACGAGGTGACCGTGCGGCTCTCGCCGAGCTGGAAGTTGCCGAGAATCATCGTCTTGAAAAGCTGATCGAGCACGATGACGATCAGCGCGATGCCGAGCCACGGCAGCAGTGCGCCGCCTGATTTTTTGGAGGCCATGGGTGTTGTCAGGCGATGCGGCGGGTTTCGCCGTCGCCGTAGAGGTTGGTGGTGCAGCGGCTGCAGATCGTCGGGTGTGCGGCAGCTATGCCGACGTCCTCGCGGTAGTGCCAGCAGCGTTCGCACTTGAACGCAGTGCTGGCTTCGGGGGTGACGCGGAAGGCTTCCGCTTCGTTCTCGGCCAACGCCACGAGCCCGGCCTTCGATGTGATGAGCACGAACTTCAGGTCTTCGCCGACGCTGGCCAGCAGCGCGTGCAGTTCGGGCTTGGCGGCAACGACCACGTTCGCCTGCAAGGAGGAACCGACCTTGCCGGCACCGCGGAAGTCTTCGATGCGGCGATTCGATTCCTCACGCACCGTGCGCACCTGCTTCCACTTGTCGAGCAGCACTTCGTCTTGCCACGCGGTCGCATCGACATAGGTCTCGGTGAAGATCGATCCGGTCTTCTCAGGCGCGAACACCTTCCACGCCTCCTCGGCCGTGAAGCTGAGGAAGGGCGCCATCCAGCGCAGCATCGCGTGTGTCATGTGCCACAGCGCCGTCTGCGCGCTGCGCCGCGCCAGCGACTTCGGCGCTGTCGTGTACAGGCGATCCTTTAACACGTCGAGGTAGAACGCACCCAGGTCCTCGCTGCAAAACACCTGCAGTTTCGACACCACCGGGTGGAACTCGTAGACCTCGTAGTGCGCCAGCACCTCGGCCTGGAACTGCGCCGTGCGTGCGAGCGCCCAGCGGTCGATCTCGAGCATCTCGGCCAAGGGCACCGCATCCTTCGCCGCATCGAAGTCGCTCGTGTTCGCGAGCAGGAAACGCAGCGTGTTGCGGATGCGGCGATAGCTGTCCACCACGCGCGCGAGGATCTTGTCGTCGATGTTCAGGTCGCCCGAATAATCGGTCGCGGCGACCCACAGGCGGATGATCTCGGCGCCGAGCTTGTCGCTCACGCTCTGCGGCGCGACGATGTTGCCCAGGCTCTTGCTCATCTTGCGGCCCGAACCATCGACCGCGAAGCCGTGTGTCAGCAGGCCGCGGTATGGCGCACGGCCTTCGATCGCGCAGGCGATCAGCAGGGACGAATGGAACCAGCCGCGGTGCTGGTCATGGCCTTCCAGGTACAGGTCGGCCTCGGGGCCGCTGGCGTGGCTGCCACCGGGGTGCGAGCCGCGCAGCACGTGGAAGAAGGTCGAGCCGGAGTCAAACCAGACGTCGAGGATGTCGGTGCTCTTGGTGTAGTGCTGCGCCTCGTCGCCGAGCCAGTCTTTCGCTTCGAGCTTGGACCAAGCTTCGACACCACCTTGTTCGACAAGGGCCACGGCCCGGTCCATCAAGGCCAGCGTGTCGGGGTGCAGCTCGCCACTGTCCTTGTGCAGGAAGAAGGGCAGGGGCACGCCCCAGTTGCGTTGGCGGCTGATGCACCAGTCGGGCCGGTTGGCGATCATGTCGCGCAGGCGCGCCTTGCCGTTTTCCGGATAGAAGACGGTCGCATCGATGGCATCGAGCGCGGTCTGGCGCAGCGTCTTCTCGGGCTGCTCGCTCGCGAACACGCCGACGCCTGCGTCCATGCGCACGAACCACTGCGCCGCGGCGCGGTAGATCACCGGCGTCTTGTGGCGCCAGCAGTGCGGGTAGCTGTGCACCAGCGGGCCGGTAGCGAACAGGCGGTCGGCCTCGCCGAGCACCTCGATCACACGCGGCGCGGCCTTCCAGATGTTCATGCCGCCGAAGAGCGGCAGCTCGGCCGCGTACTGGCCATTGCCTTGCACGGGGTTCAGGATGTCGTCCGTCTTCAGGCCGTGCGCGACGCAGGAGTTGAAGTCGTCCACACCGTAGGCGGGCGATGAATGCACGAGGCCGGTGCCGTCGTCCGCGGTCGCGTAGTCGGCCAGGTAGATCGGTGAGAGACGGTCGTAGCCGGCATCGACGTGGGCCAGCGGGTGGCGGAAGTTCAGGCCGTCGAGCGCCTGGCCTTTCACGGTCGCGAGCACGGTGCCTTCAAGCTGGTAGCGCTCCAAACATTTGTCGATCAGGGCCGAAGCCAGCAGCAGGATTCCGCGCTTCGTGTCGACGAGCGAATAGTCGAGCGCGGGGTTCAGGTTGAGCGCCTGGTTGGCCGGGATGGTCCAGGCGGTGGTGGTCCAGATCACCGC
>JANYJL010000391.1 GCA_025361845.1 Rhizobacter sp. | reverse complement strand
CCATCATGACCTTGCCGACTTCGTCGCCGGTCTTGCCCCAGATGTCGACCACCTTGTTGTAGCGCTCGCCGGACGTCACCAGGCCCGAGACATACTGCTGCTCGATTTCCTTGACTTCCTTTTCGGCGCGCTCGATCAGGCCCGGCTTTTCCTTGGGCACCAGCATGTCGTCGATCGCGATCGAGATGCCGGCGCGCGTGGCCAGGCGGAAGCCCGACTGCAGCAGCTTGTCGGCGAACACGACCGTTTCCTTCAGTCCGCACTTGCGGAACGAGGTGTTGATCAGGCGCGAGATTTCCTTCTTCTTCAGCGCCTTGTTGATGTTGCTGAACGGCAGCCCCTTGGGCAGGATTTCCGACAGCAGGGCACGGCCGACCGTGGTGTCCACGAGTTGGGTTGAAGACGTGAACTCGCCGGTTTCCTTGTTCTTCGTGAACTCGGTCAGGCGCACCGCGATCTTCGCGGTGATTTCCACCACGTCGTTGTCGAGCGCACGCTGCACTTCACCCACGTCCGAGAAGATCAGGCCTTCGCCCTTGGCGTTGATGCGGTCGCGCGTGGCGTAGTACAGGCCCAGCACCACGTCTTGCGACGGCACGATGCTCGGTTCGCCATTGGCCGGGAACAGGATGTTGTTCGAGGCCAGCATCAGCGTGCGGGCTTCCATCTGCGCTTCGATCGACAGCGGGATGTGAACGGCCATCTGGTCGCCGTCGAAGTCGGCGTTGAAGGCAGCGCAGACCAGCGGGTGCAACTGGATCGCCTTGCCTTCGATCAACACTGGCTCGAACGCCTGGATGCCCAGGCGGTGCAGGGTCGGCGCGCGGTTCAGCAGAACCGGGTGCTCCTTGATGACTTCTTCAAGAATGTCCCAGACCACCGGCGTGCCGGATTCGACTTCCTTCTTCGCGGCCTTGATGGTCGTAGCGATGCCCATCGCTTCCAGGCGCGAGAAGATGAAGGGCTTGAACAGTTCCAGCGCCATCAGCTTGGGCAGGCCGCACTGATGGAGCTTCAACGTCGGCCCGACCACGATGACCGAACGGCCCGAGTAGTCGACACGCTTGCCCAGCAAGTTCTGACGGAAACGACCGCCCTTGCCCTTGATCATGTCGGCCAGCGACTTCAGCGCGCGCTTGTTCGCGCCCGTCATCGCCTTGCCGCGGCGGCCGTTGTCGAGCAGCGAATCAACCGCTTCCTGCAACATGCGCTTTTCGTTGCGCACGATGATTTCCGGCGCCTTCAACTCCAACAGACGCGCGAGGCGGTTGTTGCGGTTGATGACGCGGCGATAGAGGTCGTTCAGGTCGGAGGTCGCGAAGCGGCCGCCGTCGAGCGGCACGAGCGGACGCAAATCCGGCGGCAGCACCGGCAGCACTTCCATCACCATCCACTGCGGCTTGATGCCCGACTTCTTGAAGGCTTCCATCACCTTCAGGCGCTTGGAGTTCTTCTTGACCTTCAGCTCGCTGCCGGTCATGTCGCCACGCAGGCGCTCGATCTCGACATCGAGGTCGATTTCTTCGAGCAGCTTGCGCACGCCCTCGGCGCCCATCAGCGCGATGAACTCGTCACCGTATTCCGTGCGCTTCGCGTCGAAATCGTCTTCCGACATGATGCTGAACTTCTTCAGCGGGGTCATGCCCGGATCGACCACCACATAGGCTTCGAAGTACAGCACCCGTTCGATGTCGCGCAGCGTCATGTCGAGCACGAGGCCCAGACGCGAAGGCAGCGACTTCAGGAACCAGATGTGCGCGCACGGTGCCGCCAGGTCGATGTGACCCATGCGATCCCGGCGAACCTTGGTCTGCGTGACTTCAACGCCGCACTTCTCGCAGATGACACCGCGGTGCTTCAGGCGCTTGTACTTGCCGCACAGGCACTCGTAGTCCTTGATGGGCCCGAAGATCTTGGCGCAGAACAGGCCGTCGCGTTCCGGCTTGAAGGTGCGGTAGTTGATGGTCTCCGGCTTCTTGACTTCGCCGAACGACCAGGACCGAATTTTCTCGGGGGAAGCCAGACCGATCCGGATGGCATCGAAATGCTCATCAGGAGTGAACTGGCGGAACAGATCAAGTAAACCCTTCATGTTCTGTTTCCTTCTTTCTTAGTTGCGCTCGAGCTCGATGTCGATCCCGAGCGAACGGATTTCCTTGACCAGCACATTGAACGACTCCGGCATGCCGGCTTCGATCGCGTGCTCGCCCTTGACGATGCTTTCGTAGACCTTTGTCCGGCCGTTCACGTCGTCCGACTTGACCGTCAGCATTTCCTGCAGGACATAGGCGGCGCCGTAAGCTTCCAGCGCCCACACCTCCATCTCGCCGAAACGCTGGCCGCCGAACTGGGCCTTGCCGCCCAGCGGCTGCTGGGTTACGAGGCTGTACGGGCCGGTGGAGCGCGCGTGCATCTTGTCGTCTACCAGGTGATGCAGCTTGAGCACGTGCATGTAGCCGATCGTCACCGGGCGCTCGAACGGATCGCCGGTGCGGCCGTCGTGCAGGGTCGCCTGGGTGCGCGTGGCGGTCAGACCCTTGGCCTTGGCGATGTCGTCCGGGTAGGCGAGCTTGAGCATGCCGCGGATCTCTTCTTCCGCGGCGCCATCGAACACCGGCGTCGCGAACGGCACGCCGGTCGAGAGGTTGGCTGCCATCTCGCGGATCTCGTCATCCGAAAGATGATCCAGGCGCTCGGTCTTGCCGCCCGACTTGTTGTACAGCTCGTCGAGGAACTTGCGCAGCTCGGCGATCTTCGCTTCGCGTTGAAGCATGTCGCCGATGCGCTGACCGATGC
>JANYJL010000352.1 GCA_025361845.1 Rhizobacter sp. | reverse complement strand
TGGCCGGCCCGCCCTCGGCTCCGCTGGAGCGTTGGAGATCACTACTCGGGACGGTGCGTTCGCGTGAGGCTGGCATGTGCGGCCTAACAATCGATGTCTTCGAGCGTCATCGCAGCCGGCTCGCCGCGCCGGCGCCGCTCGCGAAATGCGTAGCCGACCGCCAACGCCTGCGCCAGGCTCATCGCCGAGGTCAGCGAGCGAAACCCCAGCAGCTCGGCATCGTTGACCTGCAACACCAGCTCGGCATCGCGCGCAACCGGGCTGAGCACGCTGTCGGTGATGGCGAGGCGCTTCGCGCCGGCGGCATGAACCTGCTCGCAAACCGCCAGCGTGTCGGCCGCATAGGGCGGGAAGCTCACCGCGATCAGCAGGTCGCGCGGGCCGGCCACGCTGGCCTGCTCGCCGATGGCGCCGCCCAGGCCGGTGATCTGCACCGCCGGCCGGCCCACGCGGTTGAAGGCATAGGCGAGGTAGGCCGCCACCGCATACGAGCGCCGCAGGCCGAGCACGTAGACCATGCGCGCCTTTTGGATCAGGGTGATGGCGCGGTCGAGCGAGAGCTTCGCTGCGTCGTCGCGCAGATGTTCGAGCGAGACGATGTTGGCTTGGCTGAAGGCGCGCAGCACCTCGGTCGGGTCGCTCGGGTCGTCGATCGCCAGCTCGCCACCGTAGTGGCGAATGCGCTCGCGGTAGCTCGGCGGCGCGGCACGTTGCAACGGCTCGATGAAGAGGCGCTGCAACTCGCTATAACCCGCGAAGCCGAGCGCCTGCGCCATGCGGATGAAAGCCGAGGCGGCGATGCCGGAGCGTTCCGCCACCAGGGCCACCGCACTCAGTGCCATGTCGTTCGGGTGCTCCAGCGCATAACGGGCGGCATCACGCACCCGCGGGGTGAGCTGGTCATTCAAGTCGGTGATGCGCTGGCGCAGGGCGTCGAGCGTGGCGGGCTTGGGTGGGCTCATCTCGCCAGCCTATCGCATGCCCATGCGCGAGCCGTGCAGGCTCAAAACGCCCGCACCTCACCGCGCGGCACGAAGCGGCCCATGCCTTCGCGGCCCAGCCACGTGGGGCCATCGACGATCAGCTCGCCACGCAGGAACACCTTCTCGACCTTGCCGCGCAGCGTGCGGCCTTCGAGCAGGGTGTAGTCGCAGTGGCTGTGCAGCTCGTGGGCGTGGATGGTCTGCGTCGCGTTCGGGTCGAAGATCACCACGTCGGCATCGCTGCCGACGGCGATCGTGCCCTTTTTCGGGAACAGGCCGAACAGCTTGGCCGGCGTGGTGGACGTCAGCTGCACAAAGCGGTTAAGAGACAACTGGCCCTGCATCACGCCGATGTCGAACAGGCTCACGAGCCGCGTCTCGATGCCCGGCGCGCCGTTCGGGATCTGCGAAAAATCATCCTTGCCGCGCTGCTTCTGCAACTGGTAGCCGAGGTGGTTTTCCTTCATGCAGAAGGGGCAGTGGTCGGTGGCGATCACTTGCAGGTCGTCGTAGCGCAGCGCGCGCCACAGGTGCTTCTGGTCGTCGCGCGTGCGCAGCGGCGGCGTCATCACGTACTTGGCCGTTTCGAAGGAATCGTTGTCGTAGACCGAGTCGTCGAACAGCAGGTAGTGCGGGCAGGTCTCGGCGAACACCGGGATGCCTTCATCACGCGCCGTCACGATGTGCTTGAGCGCCTCGTTCGAGGATACATGCACGAAGTAGATCGGCGCTTCGGCGAGTTCCGCCAGGCGGATGCCGCGGTGCGTGGCCTCGCCTTCCATCAGCGCCGGGCGGGTGAGCGCGTGGTAACGCGGCGAGGTGTGGCCGGCTTCGAGCGCCTCCTTGATCAGCAGGTCGATCACGGTGCCGTTCTCGGCATGCAGCGCGACCATGCCGCCATCCGCACCCACCTGGCGCAGCATCTGGAAGATGGCCGCGTCGTCCGCCATCATCACGCCAGGGTAGGCCATGAACATCTTGAAGCTCGTCACACCTTCGTGGCGCATGGCGTGGCGCACATCGGCGAGCACCTGCTTGTCGACCCGCGTGACGATGCAGTGCAGGCTGTAGTCGATGCTCACCTGCCGCTCGGCACTGCGCTGCGCGCGGGCGATGGCGCCGAGCACCGAGTCTTGCGCGGTCTGCAAAGCGAAATCGACCACGGTGGTGGTGCCACCGAAAGCCGCGGCCTTGGTGCCGCTGGCGAAGGTATCGCAGGTGATGCTGGGGCCGACCACGTTCTCCATGTGCACGTGGGTGTCGACACCGCCGGGCAGCACGTACAAGCCGCGCGCGTCGATGACCTTCACGTCCTCGCCGACCGCCATGTCACGGCCGATGGCGTGGATCACGCCGTCCTGCATCAGCACATCGGCGATGTAGTCGTCGGTCGCGGTGATGACGCGGCCGTTGCGGATGAGGGTCGGGCCGCTCATTCGATCACCTCGTCGAGTGCGCGGATCAGGCGGTCGATTTCCGGCAGCGTGTTGTAGTGCGCCATCGAGACCCGAACGACGCCGCCATAGGCTTGCAACTCCAGCGCTTCGATCAGCCGCTTGGCATAGAAGTCGCCGTAGCGGATGCCGATGCCATGGCCGTCCACATGCCGCACGATCGTCTCTGACAACATGCCCGCCACCACGAAGCTGATGGTCGGCACACGGGTGCGTCCCGCGGCATACGGCTGGCCGATGATGCGCACGTTGCGCCGCTCGCGCAGCCAGCCGAGCAGGCGCTCGGCGATCAGGTCTTCCTGAATTTCGAAAGCATCGAAGGCCGCCTGCATCAGCACGCGGTTGCTGCCTTGCACGCCGAGCGAGCGGCCGATGTGGCACAGGTAATCGTGAATGCCGATGCAGCCATACGACAACTCGTAGTTCACATTGCCCGGCTGCAATTTGTAGGGCAACACCTCGGGGCCGATGAAGTAATGGTTCAGGCTCGGCAGCGAGAGCAGCAACTCGCGCTGCACCCACATCACCGCGTAGTGCGGGCCGAAGACCTTGTAGAAGCTGAACACCACCACGTCGGCACCGCAAGCCTGCACATCGACGAGCCGGTGCGGCGCGTAGGCCACCGCATCCACACACACCCGGCCACCGACGGCGTGCACCCGCCGCGCCACCTCTTCGACCGGGTTCACGCTGCCGAGGATGTTCGAGGCATGCGTCATCGCGAGCCACTTCAGGCGCGGGCTGAGCAGGCGATCCAGGTCGTCGAGTTCGAGCGCGAGCGAATCGCGGTTCACCTCCCAGACCTTGATCACCGCGCCGGCCTCACGCAGGCGCATCCAGCCGCCGATGTTGGCCTCGTGGTCGCTGTTCGTCACGATGATCTCGTCGCCGGCGACGATGCCCGGCATCAAAGCCTGCGTCAGCATGAACATCAGCGAGGTGGTGGCGCCACCCATCACCACCTCGTCGTCGTGCGGCGCGTTGATGAGTTCGGCGACGGCGCGGCGGGCAGCCAGCACCTTCTCGCCGGCGCGCTGCGAAGGCGCGTAGCTCGCACCGAGCTGCACGCTGCTGGTGAGCAGGTAGTCGCGCACGCGGTCGGCCACCCGCGTGAGCACCTGGGAGCCGCCGGCGTTGTCGAGGAAGACGCAGTCGGTCGCGGCCAGGGCCGGGAATTCGCGGCGGAGCTTGTCGAGATCAAGAGCGTTCATGCGCCTTCGTTCCGAGATCAGTGTTGAAGAATCGCCTGCAGGAAGGCCTGCGTGCGTGGTTCGCGCGGCGCGCTGAAAAAGGCTTCGGGCGCAGCCTGCTCGACCACCAGGCCCGCTTCCATGAAGACCACGCGGTCGGCCACGCGGCGCGCGAAGCCCATCTCGTGCGTCACGATGACCATCGTCACGCCGGTGTGCGCGAGCGCCTGCATCACGGCGAGCACCTCGCCCACCATCTCGGGGTCGAGAGCCGAGGTGGGTTCGTCGAACAGCAGCACCTTGGGCTCCATCGCCAGCGCGCGCGCAATCGCCACACGCTGCTGCTGGCCACCGGAGAGCTGGCCCGGCAGCTTGTCGGCATGTTCGGCCAGGCCCACCTTGGCGAGCAGGGCGCGGGCCCGCTCCTCGGCATCGCGCCGCGGCATGCCGCGCACCCGCAGGGGCCCAAGCGCCACGTTGCGCAGCGCGCTCAGGTGCGGAAAGAGGTTGAAGCTCTGGAACACCATGCCGACTTCGGCGCGCACGCGGGCGAGGGCCTTGCCGCGCACCACCTTCTCACCATCCACATGCACCGCGCCGCCTTGGTAGTCTTCCAACAAGTTGATGCAGCGGATGAGGGTGGACTTGCCCGAACCCGACGGGCCGACGACGACGACCACTTCGCCGGCGGCGATGTCGAGGTCGATGCCGCGCAGCGCGTGGAAGGCGCCGTACGACTTGTGCAGCCCGGTGATCTGGATGAGCGCCGTCATCGCGCATCCCCCGGCCGCCGCGTCTCGAACCAGCCGACCAGCCGCACCAGCGGCAGCAGCAGTGCGAGGTAGAGCAGGGCCGCGCCGATCAGCGGGCTCGGGTTGGCCGAGAGCGCCTGTGCCTGCGTGGCCTGTTTCAGCAGATCGGGCATCGCGACCACCGACGCGAGCGCGGTGTCCTTCAACACGTTGATGCAGTTGCTGGTGAGCGGCGGCGTGACGATGCGCAGGGCCTGCGGCAGCACCACGTCGCGCATCGTGTCGAAGAAGGACAGGCCGATCGCGCCGGCGGCTTCGAACTGCCCCTTCGGGATCGCCTCGATGCCGGCGCGGAAGATCTCGGCCGTGTACGCGCACGACACGAGCGAGAGCGCCGTGGTCGCCGCCGCGAACGAAGACAAGCGCACCCCGACGAAGGGCAGCGCGTAGTAGACGAGCACCAGCAGCACCAGCAGAGGGATCGAACGGAACACGTCGATATAGACGCGCGCCAGCGTACGCAGCGGCGCCGGGCCGTAAAGGCGCACCAGGGCCATCAACAAGCCGCTGACGAAGCCGAGCACGATGCTCACCGCCCCGAGCAGCACCGTCACACCGAGCCCCTGCAGGAGCAGGGGAAAGGTGTCGGCCAGGACCCGCAGGTTGAAGAAGGTGGTGATCAGGTCCATGCGGGCCCGGCTCCCTCAACCTTTGGGAAGAGGAGGGAACATCAGAGCTTCGGCATGTCCAGCACCTTAACCGTCGCCGAATCGGCCGGCGGCATCGTGCCGAACCACTTCTGGTGGGTCTTGGCGATGAAGCCCTCCTTCTTCAGCGTGGTCAGCGTGTCGTTGACTTTCGCGATGTCGGCAAAGGTCTTGGCGAACATGAAGGAATAACGCTCGCCGGTCGGGATGCGCCCCGCCACGCGGTACTGCGGCTTGTCCTTGATGTAGTACTCGACGGCCGGGATGTCGCTGATGTAGCCGTCGATGCGGCCGGCGGCCAGGTCGAGCATCGCGGGTGCGAGGCCTTCGTAGCGCGAGATCTTCGCGATCTTGTACTTCGCGGTGTTCTCGGTCGCCCAGATGTCGCCGGTGGAGGCGGTGTCCACGCCCACCGTCGCGCCGCCCAGGTCGGCGATCGCGTTGATCTTGCTGGTCTTGAGCACCGAGAGCGACTGGTCGCTGTCGTAATACGGTTGCGCGAAGGCGAGCGATTCGAGCCGCTTGGCGGTGATCGTGATCGACGACACGGCGATCTGGATGCGGCCCGACTGCACCGCCGGGAACAGGCCGTTGAAGGGGATGTTCTCGATCTCGACCGACTTGCCCAGGCGCTTGGCCACCTCGTTCACGAGGTCGATCTCGAAGCCGACGAACTTGCCGGTCGCATCCTGGAACTCCCAGGGCACGTTGCCGATGTTGGCGCCGACCGTCCAGTCGGCCGCGGTGGCGGGGGCAGCAAACGCGGCACTGAACGCGAGGACGGCGGCGGCCGAGGCGAACTTGAAGAGCTTCATGCGGTGGGCACTCCTGGGTTGCTGGCACCCGACAGCTGGGCACCATTCGTCAGCAATGCTAGTCGCGTGGAGCAAACAATTCAAGAATTAGTTTTCGTGGAGCATTTACACCAACGCGGTGCGCGGGCCTTCGGCTTTGGTGCGCGCGTGCGCACCACGGTGACACCGGAGAGGGCAGCTCAGCCGCAGTCCGTTGGCAGCAAGCCGCGGTCGAGCCAGTTCGCCCACAGCGGGCGCCACGCCGACCAGTCGTGCCCGCCAGGCACCTGCTCGCTGCGCCCTGCGGGCAACACGCTCGCGAGCACGCCGTGCGAGGCCGCGAAGCGGTCGCCGCTACCGTGACCCAGATAGATCGGCAAGCGCGCGGTGGCCGCCGCCTCAGGCGCGGCGGCGCGCGCCGTGAGCCATTCCCAGACTCGGCGTTCGGGCTCGTCCTCGGTGGGCGCTGCGTGGGGGCTGCTGCGCCAGGCCATCGGGCCGCCGGCCGCGTCGATCTCATCGAGCAACTGGCGGCGGCCGAGGTAGGGCGCGATCAGCACGAGGCCGTCCACCTCATCTTCATGGCGCGCCGCATAACCGAGAGCCGCAAAGCCGCCGAGCGAGATGCCGACGAACCAGATTCGGTAGCCCTGCGCGCGCGCAGGAAGGACCACGTCCTCGCGCAGACGCGTCAGCACGGAACGGTCGTTGAAGTAGCCCAGGTGCGCATCGGCGATGGCGATGTCGGCGGCAAGGCCGCGGCTGCGCACCGCGGCCACATAACCTTCGTCGATGAACTCGACCGGCCGGCTGTAGGCGCCCGGCAGCATCACCAGCAGCACCGGCGCGCGCCCTGGGCAGGCCGTGCCGGGCGGGCGCAGAACGTCCATCGGAATCGTGGTGGGTCGGGCCATGAAGATGCTGCATCCCGCCAGGCCCGCGATGCCGAACAACCCGGCACCGCGCAGCATCCGGCGGCGGGGCGGGTTCATTGTCGCCGCAGCTCGGCCTGGCTCGGCATCGCAGCCTGGGCGCCGAGGCGCTGTACGCTGAAGGCGGCGGCGCGTTGCGCGAAGGCGATGGCGGCGTCCGGCGCCTCGCCGGCCGCGCGGGCCGTGGCGTAGGCGCCGATGAAGGTGTCGCCGGCGCCGGTGGTGTCGCGTGCGGTGACCTCGGGCGCCGGGTGATGCCGGTAGCCTTGCGCATCGGCCACGAGCACGCCGTCGGCGCCGAGTGTGATCAGCACGGTGGCGCAGCCGGCCTGCCGCAGTTTCAGCGCCGCATCGACAGCACCCGCGCGCCCCTGCACCGGCAAGCCCGTCAACAGCGCGGCCTCGCCTTCATTGGGCACGAGCACATCGACCTGCTGCAACAGCGACGCCGGCAAGGCCTGCGCCGGCGCGGGGTTCAGCAGCACCGGCACACCGGCGGCGTGGGCGATGTCGATGGCACGCTGGGTGGCGGCGAGCGGTATTTCGAGCTGGCAAATGAGCAGGCCGGCCGCTTCGATCAAGGCCGCTGCGGCATCGACCTGCGCGACAGCGAGCGCCTCGTTCGCGCCGGGCCCGAGCACGATGCTGTTCTGGCCCTGGTCGTCCACCTGGATCATCGCGATGCCGGTCGCCGTGTCGGCGATGCAGCGCACGTGCGTGGTGTCAATGCCTTCTGCGTGGAAGCCGGCGACGAGCCGCGCGCCGAAGGCATCGTCCCCGACGCAACCGACGAAGGCCACACGCGCGCCGAGCCGCGCAGCGGCCACCGCCTGGTTCGCGCCCTTGCCGCCAGGCTCGGTGCGCAAGGCGCGGCCCATCACGGTTTCACCGGGCTGCGGCAAACGCGCGCAGGGCAACACCAGGTCCATGTTGATGCTGCCCACGACGACGATGTTTTTCGTCATGGCCTGCGGCCGCAGCGGTGGTTCAGCGCAGCCAGCGGCCGAAGAAGCTGAAGCTGCGATCCCAGGCCTGCTGCGCCCACACCGCGTCGTACTGCGTGGCCGGCAGACGCTGCGGGCCGGCAGCCTCTTCATTCGCGAAGGCATGGCGCGCGAGGTAGCGGTGGAACGCGAAGTTCACGCCCGCGGCCTTCAACTTTTCTTCCAGCAAATCAACCGTGGCGATCGGGAAAAAATCATCCTGCGTGGCCCAGTGGCCGAGCAAGGGCACCTTGATCTTCGACGCGTCGAGGTACTCCAGCGGCGGGCAGCCGTACCAGACGGCCGCGGCGTCGATCTCCGGCACCATGCAGGCCGCCAGCAGGGTCACCGCGCCGCCCATGCAGAAGCCGGTGACACCGACCTTGCCGCCGCGCGCCTTCAGGAACTGCACCGCGCCACGCACGTCCTGCGAGGCTGCGTCGGCGAAGTTCAGGCCCGTCATCAAGTGGTGCGCTTCCTCGGCCTCGACCGTGCTCGCGCCGCGGTAGAGGTCGGGCACCAGGGCGACATAACCCGCGCTCGCGAGCCGGTCGGCCACGCCGCGGATCTGATCGTTCAGGCCCCACCACTCCTGGATCACCACGAGTGCCGGGGCGCCGACCGGCTGCGCGGGCTCGGCCAGGTAGCCCTGCACGCTCTGCCCGTCCGGGCGCTGGAAAGTGACGTTCGATCCCATGTTGAAACTCCTTTGCGTCAAGCCTCGGCCGGCGACATCACCGCCCCCATTTGCTGCGCCAACGAGGTGAAGCGGCCGGCGATCGTCTCGCGTGTCACCTTGGCCGAAAAGCTGCCCATGATGAAGGATTCGCTGCCACGCCGCGCCTCGAAACGATAGCCGTCTTCGCCCATCGAACGGGCCGAGACGACCATCTCGGTCGTGTCGGAAATCAACACGCGGTTGCCTACCTGCGAATCAGGCTCGTAGTGTTTGCTGCCCTTGACCACTTGAACCAGGAACCACATGGCGTGCTTTCGAAAGTGCATCGGTTCAGCCTGCCGAGGCGGCGCAGGGCGGGCCTGCTGCTGAGCCCGCGTGCACGGGTGTGGGCCAGCATAGCGGCTTCGGGGGCGAGGTGCGTGAGGCCGGCGGCAAGCGCTCATCGGTCCGCGGGTTTGCGAGAGTGAAGGTCTGGCTGCCGCTGACTATGTTTGCAGGGCCTGGGCTAAAGAGAGCGCTCGTCAGAAAGGGAGTCGGGGGGCTTTGGAGGATCTCCCACAAGTCAATCAGGCGGTCCGGAAGACCAGCCGTCCTTCGGGAACGGCTCGCCCCGGACGAGCCGGGGCGAAGTGTGCGGCCAGGGGGTTCATCTGCCGCTGGTTTCTCTCAGCCGAAACTGACGAGAGGCTCTGCGTGGTGCGGGGCCCGTTTCGGTGAAGGAGGTCGTCATGACCAAACGCAGTCGGCGCTCAGGTCGGCGGCAGAGATCGAAGGTCGACCGGTCAGGCAAGTACCTTGACCGGTTCAAGCTTGTCCTGAAGTGCTTGTTGTTCGCCAGAGCGATCTGGCGCTTCTTGCAAGAGGTGATCGGAGGTGACCCCTGGGACTCGCACGCATGGTGCCGAGCAGAGCGATGAGACTCGGGCCCTGCTGTCAAATCCACTCCATGGCTTGAGTGAGCCGCGGCAGCTGGCAGCGGTGCTCGGCGTGCCGCTCCCCGAACTGTGGCGCCTCAGCCGGGCCGTGAACAACTACTTCGCCTTTGAAACGCAAACCGGCGGCAAGCTTCGGCTTGTCACAGCACCGCGTCGGCGGCTGGAGGAAATCCAAGGCGACGTCTGTCACCAGTTGCGAAGACTCGGCCAACCCGACTATCTCCATTCGGGCATGCGCGGGCGGTCGAACGTCACGCACGCGGCCGGCCATCAGGGCCAGGCGTGGCTGTGCAAGATCGACCTGCGGAGCTTCTATCTCCAGGTGACGGCCGCCCATGTGCGGCGCCTCTTCTCGCATGACATGCAATGCTCAGCCAGCGTTGCCGCGCTGTTGACTCGCCTTTGCACGACCGAGGGTCATTTGCCGATCGGCGGCAAGGTCAGCCAGCCGTTGGCCTTCCGGGTGGCCAAGCCGATGCTCGACGAGTTGGCGAGTCTTGCGATGGCGGCGAACATTCGCTTCAGTTGCAATGTTGACGACCTTTGCTTTTCCGGTGAAAAGGCGACACCGTCGTTTCTGTGGCGCGTGAAGCAAGTCATTCACAAATGCGGGTTCCGCTACCACGACGCCAAGTGCTATCGCCCGGGGCAGCCCAGGCTCGTCACGGGTGTGTTGCTGACCGACGCTGGGACGACCCTTCGCGGCAGGGACGTACTGCGCATCCGGCAAGAACTGTCGGCCCGGTTCAACGCCGATCCATGCGAGAAAAAGCTGCGATCCCTGCAAGGCCGACTGGCGGCGGCAAGCGCCATCGACAGCCGGTATCGGCCCGCGCTCGATGCCGTTCAGGCCCGGTTGAAGAGCTTGTCAGCGCACGGGTCGATCCGCGGCGCGCCGAGAAACATGTTGGTCCAATCGACATGACGCCAGAACCTGTCGATTTCCCATCGCACAATCGACATGTTTTCTCCCGCTCAATGGGTTTTGAAGCGCCGCCACCACCACCATGTCTACGTCGTCGAACTCGACGACCGGGTCTGGAACGAGCCACGCTTTCGCCACGCGAATCCCGACTACCAGTTGGGCAAACGCTTCGTCTACGTCGGCATGACCGGGCTCGACCCCGACCTGCGCTTCGACAAACACAAGGCGGGCATCCAGGCGAACCGCTTCGTCTTCGCGTACGGCCTGCGCCTGCTGCCGGCGCTGTATGCCGTCTACAACCCGATGCCCTATGAGGCCGCCCGCGAGATGGAGGTGGAGCTGGCGATCGGTTTGCGCGAGGCGGGCTACGGAGTGTGGCAGGCGTGAGGGTGCCGCGGGCGAATGCGCCAGCAAACTTCTGCAACAAAGGTGCACGCGCCCTCTGCTAGCCTTTCGGCGCTCTCCTTCAACCTCGGAACACAACACCATGCGCACAGCGCTCTCTGCCCTCGGCCTGCTTCTCGCAGCGCCCTTGACCCACGCGGCCGATGCCTCACTGGCCTTGAGCAACAAGACCGTGGCCGTCGACTACACCAGCCAGCCGATCGGCCAAGGCTTGGAGATGACCGCAGGCTTCCTGCATCACTCGGACAACGGTAACCTGGGCTCGTTCGGCCTGCAGGCCTCCCAGCAAGTCAACCCGGGCCTCGCGGCCAGCGTGGGCGGCAAGCTGGTCTTCATCCAGAACGACGTCAAGAACGCGTGGGCGCTGGCACTCGGCGGCCAGGTCGACTGGGCCGTGCCGAGCGTCCCGCAACTGCACGTGGGCGCGCACGCCTGGTATGCGCCCGGGGTCACGAGCTTCAACGGCGCAGACAACCTCCATGACATTGGCGCCTCCGTCTCGTACCGCGTGCTGAACAACGCC
>JANYJL010000351.1 GCA_025361845.1 Rhizobacter sp. | reverse complement strand
CACCGGAATCAATGGCTCGACCCGCCGCCAGAAGTCGTCCGTGACCACCCATGATTCAACTCGCTTGGCCGTCATCGCTTCGCCCCAACGCCGCGTAAGGAGCGGCTCAGGACGATAGTTTACTATTTACGGATAACTTCTAAGGTCGCGGGAACACCACCCGCACTTCCAGCCCTTGACCCGGTGCGGGCGTGAGCAGGTTGACGACGGCGCCGTGCCGCTCGGCAATGGCGCGCACGATGGCCAGGCCCAGGCCGCTGCCGCCTTCGTCGGCCGCGAGGGTGCGTGCGTTCCCGGATCGGTAGAAACGCGTGAACACGCGGTCGCGCTCGTCCGTCGGTATGCCCGGGCCAGTGTCGATCACTCGCAGCGCCGGCTGGCCTTCGTGCAGGCCCGCCACGACATCGACCACACCACCCTCCGGCGTGTAGCGCAAGGCGTTTTCCACGAGGTTGTTGAGCAGCACGATCAGTTGCTCCGCGTCCCCGCAGACAACCGCGTCGGTTGCGATGCTCGCACCCAGATCGATGCCATGCCGATCGGCCTTGACGCTCAGGGTGCCCACCACCGAGTGCACCAGTTCCGCCAGATCGACGCGGTCGGCACGCAGGGCTTCACCATCGGGTTCGGAGCGGGCCACCTGCAACAACTGTTCGATGAGGCGCTGCGTGCGGGCGACGCCCGCCTCCAGCTCGGCCAGCGCGTCCGCACGCGCCGAAGCGTCGGGTGCCTGCTTGAGCAATTGCAACTGCAGGCGCAGCGCGGTCGTCGGGGTGCGCAATTCGTGCGCCGCGTCGGCCAGGAAGCGCCGCTGCGCGACAAAGGCCACCGCCAGCCGCGCCATCAGGTCGTTGATGGAGCTGACCAGGGGCGCCATTTCGCGCGGCACATCCGCGCCGTCGATGGGCACCAGTGTCTGCGCGCTGCGCGCCGCGAGCGCCCGGGCCGCGGCATCCAGCGGGCGCAGCCCGCGCCGCAGTGCAAAGACCATCAAACCTGCGACGACGAGCACCAGCCCGATCACCGGCAGGATGGTCTGCGAGGCCGATTCCGACGCGATCTCGTGCCGCGCTGCGCTGCGCTGCGCGGCTTGCGCCACGCCATTGGGGCTGACGTCGGTGTAGACGATCCAATCCTCGGACCCCACCCGCGTCTGCGTCAGCGCTTCGACGCTCATGAAGGGGATCGCGACGCGCGGGTCGGAGGAGAACACGGGGCGGCCGTCGCCCGTCCACGTGATCGTCACGATCTCGGTGCGATCCGGAATGTCATCGCGCGCCAGCGGCGGTTGGGCTGCGAATTCTTCAGCGCTGCGGCCGGAGTGGTTGTAGGCGCCCAGCGCTTCGGCCACGTTTTTCAGGTCGGCGTTGTAGATCTCGTTCATCTCTTCGAGCGTGACCAGGTAGGTCACGAGAACGAGCACGAGTGCGCCGAGGCTCAGGGCGCCCATGATCCACGCCAGCAGGTAGCGCTCGATGGAACGCATCAGTCTTCGGTGACCCGGTAGCCCACGCCGCGCACGTTCTTGATGACGCCGCTGCCCAGCTTTCGGCGCAGGTTGTGCAGGTGCACCTCGATCGTGTTGCTGCCCACCTCCTGGTGCCAACCGTAGACCGACTCTTCGAGCTTGGCGCGCGACAGCACCGCGCCCGGGCGCTGCATCAGGGCTTCGAGCACCGCAAATTCCTTCGCGGACAGATCGACGGGCGTGTCGCCCTGCATCACCGATTTGTGCACCGGGTCGAGCACCAGCGCGCCCATCTTCAGCACCGGCGAGCCGCTGCCCGCATGCCGCCGCAGCAGCGCGCGGACACGTGCCACCAACTCGTCCAGATCGAAAGGCTTGAGCACGTAGTCGTCGGCGCCAGCTTCGAGGCCGGCGATGCGGTCGCGCACCGTGTCCCGCGCGGAGGCGATCAACACCGGCATCGAACTTCCCGAGCCGCGCAGCGTGGCGAGCAGCGCCATGCCGTCCACCTTGGGCAGGCCGAGGTCGAGGATGGCCAGGTCGTAGACGCCGTGGGCCAAGGAGAGCTCAGCCTCTCGCCCGTCGGTGACCCAATCGACTGCGAAGCCGGCCAGCACCAGGCCCTGGCGCACGGCCCGGCCGATCATGGCGTCGTCTTCGATGAGCAGGATTTTCATGGTGAGCGGGTCGCGGCGGCATCATGACCGCAGGCGGGAACGGAGCCTTCAGCGCCGCAGGGCGGCCAGCCGATCATAGGAGTGAAGAATGCGCGCCACCGTCGGCAACAGTGGTCGGCGTGCGATGCGCGCCGCCACGACGCCGACGCAGGCCACGGGCAAGGCCGCCGCCACGTCGTAGGGGAAGTGCACGCCGAGGAAGACCCGGCTCCAGCCGACGACGAGCCCGAGCGCCAGCAGCGGGAAGCCCCAGGTGGCGTAGTGAACCGATACCAGGGCGGCGAGCGCGAGGCTCCAGAACACCGTGACGTGATCACTCGGCAGGCCCGGGTCGGCGCTGTGCTGCAGGTACTGGTGGCCGAGGTGCAGCTCGGCAGGGCGGGGTTGCGGCCACAGGAAGGCGAGGAGCTGGCCGATGGCCAAGGCGAACAACACCGCCAGCAGCATTTGCAGCAACTCGTGCCGCGAGCCGGCGTCACCGCGCACCCAGGCGACCACCATGGCCACGGGGATCAGGTAGATCAGCCACTCCGCCAGGGCGGTGGCCAGCCACAGCGCGAGGGGGCTCAACCCGTCGGGTGCGTTGATCAATTGGAAGAGGTGGTGGTTGTCGAGAATCTGCACCGCACGATGCTCGTGCTCCGGCCCTTAGCGCCGACTTAAGGCCCGCGGGTCTTAAGTGCTGCCTAAGGGGCGGGACACGAAGCTCTGGCCGCATGTTTACGACGCCATCCCTGCCGCGGCTTGCACACAGACGCCATGCCGCGGCTGTGATGGCCTGGGCCTTGATCGGGGCCGCACACGCGGGCTGCACCGGCGACGGCTCGCACGGCGGCCTGCTGGGGCTGGACCGCTGCGATGAATTCGAAGCCTCCGGCATCTATTCGCGCAGCAACCAGAAGCGCGCCGACCTCGTCGTCGTGGCCGGCACCTTGGGCGTGGCGTTGTGGAACGGAACCGAGACGCCCACGGGCCGCACTGCCTGGCAATCGCTCGACAGCATGGTGACCACCGCGGTCGCGACGGAGGTGATGAAGAACGTGTTCCAGCGCCCCCGGCCGAGCCAGTCGGACGACCCCGACCTGTGGCGTCAGGGCGCGGGGCACAAGAGCTTTCCCAGCGGTGAGGTCGCGATGATGGCGGCCTTCGTCACCCCGATCATCATCGAGCACCGCGAGGACACACCGGCCGTCTGGGCGCTGGCCGCGTTGCCCGCCTACATGGCCCGGGCGCGGTTGGCCTCACAGGCGCATTGGCTGAGCGATGTGCTGGTGGGCGCAGGTGTCGGCGTGGCGGGTGGTGTGCTCTCGGCGCGGCGCGACAGCCCGCTGCTGCTCGTGCCGACCGGTGACGGTGTGTTCATCGGGCTGCGACACCGCTTCTGAGAGGCGCGGCCGCGGCCGATTCATTTGAACGCCAGCACCAACACGCCGATGCCCACCATCGCGATGCCGAGCCACTCCCGCGGCGCGGGCCGCTCGCCGAGAAAGGCGACAGCGAAGAGCACCACCAGCAGCAGGCTCAACTTGTCGACCGGCGCCACCTTGGAGGCCTCGCCGATCTTCAGCGCGCGGAAGTAGCAGACCCACGACGCGCCGGTGGCCAGGCCCGAGAGCACCAGGAACAGCCAGGTCTTCGGCGTCAGCGCCCAGGGGTTCATCCACTTGCCGGTGGCGTTCACGAAGGCGGCCAGCACCACGAAGATGACCACCGTGCGGATCAGGGTGGCCATGTCGGAGTTCACCCCCGCCAGCCCGAGCTTGGCGAAGATGGCCGTCAGCGCCGCAAAGACCGCGGACAACAGCGCCCAGACGAACCAGCCCGTGGCCGTGGCCGAGGTGTCCATGCGCGTCCCTTCCCGTCGTGTCTCGATCGGCCGATTTTCGCCGTGTTCAGGCGGTGCCGAACGACAGTTCAGGCTCCTCGTGTGGATCGGCGTGCGGTGTCGGCGCTGTCACCGCCGGCCCACGCTCTGCGGGGCTGCAGGCGCCGAGCGCCACGCCGATCTGGCATCGGATGTCGGCCGACAACGCCTGCCGACGCCGCGCTTCGGCACGTTTGTTCGAAGGCACCTGATCGATCGGTTTGTGCACACACGCGGGCGACAGCTCGAAGTCGCCGTCATCTCGTTGCCGGCCCGCGTGCTCGGTCCAGAACGAGTCGTAGTCGAACGCGAACGCACGGCGCTTGCGCCAATGGCGGTACACGTGGCGCGTGCCGGTGACGCCGACGAGGGTTGGCGCTGCGACGGCCTCCGCCAGGGCCTTCAAGGCCGTCAGCATCAGGTCGCGCGGGCGCAAACCATGCAGCGCCTTGGTCGTGCTGCGGACCAGGTCTCGGGCGGCCGGATCGTCCGGGCCTTGCAGGCAGCCGATGTCCAGCGTCAAGCCGCCGGCGCCGGTCGGTATCGGGGAGGCGCCTAGCAGTGAGAACGCCGCCGAGTACAGCCGCTGCGCGCCGCAGCACAGGTGCAGGCAGAGTTCGCCTTCCTTCATGAACTGCCCGGCGTGGCCCAGTTCCAGCCAGCGCTCGGTGTCGTCCTTGCCGATGAAGCGGGCGATCGTCAGCGGTTGGGTGCTCAGGCGCAGCACGAGGCGCTGCCAACCGAGGCGCTCCGTCGCGAGGGCGTGCGAAACGAGGCAGGCGAGGCGCGTGTCGGCGTCGAGGTCGTAGCGCCGATACGGGCGGTGGAGCTTTTCGGCGCACTCCGGTTGCAGTCGGGTGAGCCGGCGGCGAAACGCGTTGGCATCGAGAAACGCGAACCACCGGGCCGACGTCTTCCCGTACCACAGCGTCCGGATCATGAAACGGCAGCGGCGCCAGCGCGCCTGGAAGTGCATGGCCGGGTACAGGCGCGTGGCCAGGCGCAAGGCGCGTCGCGCGGTCGGTGAGCCCCAGAGCCAGCAGACAAGGTGAGCCAACCAGCGCTCCGGGCGCCAGGCCAGCGGCTTTGCCCGCAGTTCGCGTGGAGGGTCGCCGCAAGGCGTGCTGTTTGGCGTCATCGGACAGGCATCGCGGCACGGTGCCGCGCAGCGAGTCTCCGAGCATATGACTTAGCGGCGACTTAAGGTAAGCCACGTTTGTGGGGGGCGCGGCGGCCAACGCCCCGGCAACTCCCCGCCTTACAGCGCCGCCGCCAGCCGCGGCGCGCTGGCACCGAAGGCGTAGGCGTCCATGCCCAGGCTGCCCAGGGTCACGCTGTCGTGCAGGCGCAGCGGCACCGCCTCGCGCCGCCCGGCGCCGGCGGCCACGTACCAGGGCAGCAAATGTTCGTCGCTCGGGTGCATGTCGACAGCGTGCGGTGCACGGGCGCGGTAGTCGAACAGCGCGTCCCAATCGCGCGCCGCACTGCGCTCGTGCATCCAGTCGCGGAAGGCACGGCTCTCCGGAATCTCCGGCCGCGGCGCGGTGTTGCGCAGGCCACCGGCCAACGCGCGCCGCAGGTTGTGCGTGATGCTGCCGCTGCCCAGCACGAGGGTGCCTTCGTCGCCCAGCGCGGCCAGCGCTGCACCCAGCGCGAACTGCTGCGCGGGACTTTGCGTTGGCACGAAGGCGAGCGGCAACACGGGAATGTCCGCCTCGGGGAACAGGTAGCGCAGGGCCGTCCAGTTGCCGTGGTCGAGGCCGCCTTCCGGGCTGGTGCGCGCGGCGATGCCCGCCGCGCTCAAAAGCGTGGCGACGTGCTCGGCCAGCGCGGGCGCGCCGGCCACGTCGTAGCGCAGCGTGAAGAGTTTCGGGTCGAAGTTGCCGAAGTCATAGACCGCCTCGTGTTTCTGCGCGGCCAGCAGCACCGGCGCACGCGCGGCGGTGTGCGCCGAGATGGCGACGATGGCGCGCGGCTTGCCGAACGTGGCCGTGATCGCAGGCCCGAGCTTCTGCATGAATTCGCCTGCGGCGCCCGGTTCGAGCGCGATCATCGGTGAGCCGTGGGAAACGAAGACGGAGGGCATCGAAGTGTTCATGCGCTGATTGCATCACCCCGCGGGCGCCGCGGCGTTCGATGCCATTGCACGCAGCGTTCGCGACTCGTGTAAGTTGCGCGCATGAACACGACCGACAACATCCGCCCGGCCGCGCCGGTGTGGGCCCTGGCCTGGCGCCAGCTGGCGCGTGATTTCCGTGCCGGCGAACTGCGCCTGCTGGTGGTTGCGGTGATGCTCGCTGTGGCCGCACTCACCGCCGTGGGCTTCTTCGCCGACCGCATCAACACCGGCCTGGCGCGTGACGCGCGGCAGATGCTCGGGGGTGATGCGATCGTCGCGAGCGATCAGCCGACGCCACCCGCGTTCGCCGCGAAGGCGAAGGAACTGGGTTTGACGACTGCCACGACGGCCGGCTTCCCAAGCATGGGCCGCGCGCCGGACGAGAAGGGCGGTGCCTCGCGCCTCGTCGCCATCAAGGCCGTGAGCGACGGCTATCCGCTGCGCGGCCAGTTGCGCCTGAACCAGGGCGCGGGCAGCGCCGAAACGCGCGTGGCGCGGGCGCCCGAACGGGGCACGACCTGGGTCGACCCGGCCTTGCTGGACGCGCTGAACCTGAAGGTCGGCGACGCGCTGCTGGTGGGTGACGCGAGCCTGCGCATCGCCGAAGTCATCGTCGCCGAGCCCGACCGCGGTGCCGGCTTCATGAGCTTCGCGCCGCGCGTGTTGATGAACGCGCTGGACTTGCCGGCGACGGCCCTGATCCAGCCGGCCAGCCGCGTCACCTACCGACTGGCCATCGCCGCGCCGGGCGGCAGCGACGCGCCAGTGCGCCAGTTCGTCGATTGGGCCGATGCGCAGATCAAGACGCAGGCACTGCGCGGGCTGCGCATCGAATCGCTGGCCAATGGCCGGCCGGAGATGCGCCAGACGCTCGACCGCGCCGAGAAGTTCCTCAACCTCGTGGCCTTGCTCGCAGCGCTGCTCGCGGCCGTGGCCGTGGGCATCGCCGCGCGCGATTTTGCGAGCCGGCATCTCGATGATTGCGCCATGCTGCGGGTGCTCGGCCAGCCGCAACGCAGCATCGCACTGCAATACCTGATCGAGTTCGGCGCGGTCGGCGCGCTCGCCAGCATGGCCGGCGTGGCGCTCGGTTTCGCGGTGCACTTCGTGTTCGTGCTGCTGCTCGCGGGCCTGGTCGATTCGGCCTTGCCACCGCCGACGGTGTGGCCGGCGTTGTTCGGCATCGGCGTTGGTTTCACGCTGCTGCTGGGCTTCGGTTTGCCACCGGTCTTGCAGCTGGCGCAGGTGCCGCCGCTGCGTGTGATCCGGCGTGACGTGGGCGCCTTGAAGCCGGCCTCGATTGCGGTGCTCGCGGCGGGCGCCATCGGCTTCGTCGCTCTGCTGCTGGCGGTGTCGAGCGACCTGAAGCTCGGCCTCATCGCGGTCGGTGGTTTTGCGGCGGCAGTGGCCCTGTTCGCGCTGATGTCGTGGCTCGCGGTGATGCTGCTGCGCCGTGCCGTGCCCGAAGCGCGTGCGCCGCGCTGGCTGGTGCTGGCCACGCGCCAGATCGCCGCACGGCCAGCCTTCGCGGTGCTGCAAGTCTCGGCGCTCAGCGTCGGCCTGCTCGCCCTCGTGCTGCTGGTGCTGCTGCGCACCGACCTCATCAGCAGCTGGCGCCAGGCCACGCCGCCGGATGCGCCGAACCGCTTCGTCATCAATGTGCAGCCCGAGCAGGGCGACGCGTTCAAGCAAACAATGACGGACGCCGGCGTGAAGCAGTTCGACTGGTTCCCGATGATCCGCGGCCGGCTGGTCGCGATCAATGGCAAGGCGGTGTCGGTGGACGACCAACCCGACGAACGCGCCAAGCGCCTGCTCGACCGCGAGTTCAACCTCAGCCACGGCGCGGCGCTGCCGCCGCACAACGTGGTGAGCGGCGGGCTGTGGAAGGCGGAGGAGGCGAACGCGGTCAGCGTCGAAGAAGGCCTGGCCAAGACACTCGGCATCAAGCTCGGTGACAGCCTGCGTTTCGACGTGGGCGGTGCCACCGCCGAAGGCCGCATCACCAGCCTGCGCAAGGTCGACTGGAGTTCGATGCGTGTCAACTTCTTCGTGATGTTCCCGACCACGCAGATGACCGACGTGGCAGTGAGCTACATCGCCGCGTTCCGTGCGCCCACCGCGCCGGGTTTCGACAACGCGCTCAGCCGCGCGTACCCGAACATCACCAACATCGATGTGTCGGCCTCGATCTCGCAGATCCAGGGTGTGCTCGACCAGGTGATCCGCGCGGTCGAGTTCCTGTTCGGCTTCACGCTCGCAGCCGGCCTGGTGGTGCTGTTCGCGGCCATCACCGCCACGCGTGAAGCCCGCGCCCGCGAGTTCGCGGTGATGCGCGCTTTGGGTGCCAGCGGCAAGCTGCTCGGCCAGGTGCAGCGTGCCGAATTGCTGGGCGTGGGCGCGCTGGCCGGCGTGCTGGCCTCGGTGGCGGCGATGGCGGTGGGCTGGGCGCTGGCGCGCTGGGTGTTCGAGTTCACCTGGGCACCGTCGCCCTGGGTGCCTTTGGCCGGTGGCGCGGCGGGTGCGGTGCTGGCGTTGGCGGCGGGTTGGTGGGGCCTGCGCGAAGTGTTACGCCGGCCGGTAGTTGAAACGTTGCGCATGGCCGCGCAGGAATGATTGCGCGGCATACTGCCCGCCATGCAAGCTTTCCCGAACGCGCCGCTGTTGCGCTTGCTGCACCTCGAAGACTCCGAGCTCGACCATGAGTTGATGCGCGCCCACCTGCACCGCGGCGGCATGAATGCCGAGGTGCAGCGCATCGATTCGGAAGCCGACTTCCTGGCCGCGCTGAAACAAGACTGGGACGCGGTTGTCTCCGACTACAACCTGCCCGGCTTTTCCGGCCTCGTGGCGCTCGACCTGCTGAAGTCGAGCGGGCGCGACATTCCCTTCGTGCTGGTGTCCGGCGAGATCGGCGAAGACACCGCGGTGGAAGCGATGCGCAACGGTGCCAGCGACTACCTGCTGAAGAACAACCTCACGCGTCTGGTACCGGCGCTGATGCACGCCATCGAAGCGACCGAAACGCGCCGCGCCCGCCTGCAGGCCGACCGCGAGCTGGATGAATCGAAGCAGCGCCTGCGTGAGCTTGCGCAGCACTTGCAGACCAGCATCGAACTCGAACGGGCATCGATCGCGCGCGAGATCCACGACGACGTGGGTGGCTCGCTCACTGCGCTGAAGTTCGACCTGGCCTGGATCGCGCGCCACGCCACCAGCGACCCGGTTTTGCAGCGTGTGCAGTCGGCACTTGAAACGGTGACGCTGGCGATCGAATCGAGCCAGCGCATCATGCACAACCTGCGCCCGGCCATCCTGGAGCAGGGGCTGGTGGCGGCGCTGCAATGGATCGCCTCGCGCTTCGAGCGCCGCACCGGCGTGGCCTGCGAACTGCGGCTGCCGAGCCGGGCGCCCGAGTTGCCTGCCGGCGTGCCGCTGGTGGCCTACCGCACCGCGCAGGAAGCGCTGACCAATGTGACCAAACATGCGCAAGCGACCCGCGTCCAGATCGATCTGTCGCTTGCCGGTGGTGTGCTCTCGCTCGAAATCAGCGACAACGGCCGCGGCCTGAGCCAGGACGATCTGGCCAAGGCACGCTCCTTCGGCATCCGCGGCCTGCATGAGCGGGCCGGCACGGTGGGCGGCTGGGTCGACCTGAGCAGCGGCGGCGGCGGCACGACACTGATACTCTCGGTGCCGTTGACGGGCAGCCGCGTGCCCTCGTTCGCGATCTCCAAACACCACGATGCAGCGGACCCCAGCGAGTGGGGCGACCTGTGACCTTGACCACCCGCCTGCGAGTGAGCCGTCGAACATGATCAAAGTCATCCTCTGCGACGACCACGCGCTGATCCGGCGCGGCATCCGCGACACGCTGTCCGATGCACCCGACATCGAGGTCGTCGGTGAGGCCGGTGATTACGGCGAGTTGCGCAGCCTGATGCGCGACACGACCGCCGACGTGCTGGTGCTCGACATCAACCTGCCCGGCCGCAGCGGCCTGGACGTGTTGCATGCGCTGAAGGACGAAGGCACGGCGATGCGTGTGCTGGTGGTCTCGATGTACCCGGAAGACCAGTACGCGATCCGCGCGCTGCGCGCAGGCGCCTTCGGCTACGTGAACAAGGGCGGCGATCCGGCGCTCATCGTCGCGGCGGTGCGCACCGTGTCGCAGGGCCGCAAGTACGTCACGCCCGACATCGCGCAGATGCTGGTGGAGAGCCTCACGACGCCGCAGGTCGCCAATGCACACGAGCGCCTGTCGGACCGCGAGTTGCAGACGCTCACGATGATCGCCTCCGGCAAGCGCCTGTCGGACATCGCGGAGGAGCTGATGCTCTCGCCCAAGACCGTCAGCGTCTACCGCGCGCGGGTGCTCGAAAAGCTCGGCCTGGCCAACAACTCCGAGCTGACCGTCTACGCCATCCGCAACGGGCTGGTGGGCGGCGGCTGAGCTTTCAGCGCGTCGCCCGGCGCCGCACGCAATCGATGTAGCGCTCCCCGTCCGGCGGCAGCCCGCTGCGCTGCGAGGCCCAGAGCATCTCGCCCAGGCACTCCATCACCTCGTGCTGCGCTTCGTGCGCCGAGCCGCGTTTGGCGGCCAGCAACTCGAAGGCCTGCTTGATGCCATGCGGCTGGTCGATGCCCACTTGCTCGGTGATCGACAAGTGCATGCTCAGGTGCAGGAATGGGTTGGTGCGGCCGGCCTCGACATCGAAGACGGCGGCCAGCGCCGCGTCGGCATCGGCCAGGTCGGCGTGGTACTCGGGGTGCTCCGTGATCCAGTCCGCGGCCAGCGCTTCCATCGGCGTGAGCGGCGCGCCCTCACGCTGCTTGGCACGGGTGGCGCAGAAGAATAGCCGTACGTCCTGCTGAGAGGGTTGGAACATCGCACAATTGTCGCTTCCCTTTCTTCAACTCAGGCCCGCATGAACATCACGACCGCCCAGCTCTTCACCGATGCCCGCACCCACAACGGCTACCTCGACACCCCCGTGTCCGACGGCAGCCTGCGTCAGCTCTACGACTTGATGAAGTGGGCTCCGACCTCGGCCAATTGCAGCCCGGCGCGTTTCGTGTTCGTGAAGTCGGCCGAAGGCAAGGCCAAGCTGATGGGCGCGATGCCGCCGCCGAATGCCGAAAAGGTGCGCCAGGCGCCCGTCACCGCGGTGATCGGCATGGACATGGAGTTCTTCGAAAAGCTGCCCCAGCTCTTTCCGCACGCCGACGCGAAGGCCTGGTTCGTCGGCAACCAGCCGATGATCGATGCGACCGCGTTCCGCAACTCCAGCCTGCAAGGCGGCTACTTCATCCTCGCCGCGCGCGCGCTCGGCCTCGATTGCGGGCCGATGAGCGGCTTCGACGCCGCCAAGCTCGACGCCGCCTTCTGGGCCGGCAGCAAGGTGAAGACCAACTTCGTCTGCACGCTCGGCCATGGCGACGTGACGAAGCTCTTCCCGCGCAGCCCGCGCCTGGCCTTCGAAGAGGCGTGCCGCTTCGATTGATGAGCGTCGATTCCCTGGTCGCGTGGTTCGCCACGCTGCCCATCATTGGCGACCCGCATTTCTACGCCTTCGCGGTGCCAGCGGTGCTGTTGACCGGTTTGTCGAAGAGCGGCTTTCTCGGCGGCTTCGGCGCATTGGCCGTGCCGCTGATGTCGTTGGCCGTTCCCGTGCCGCAGGCGGCAGCGATCATGCTGCCCTTGCTGTTCGTGATGGACGTGGCCGGCCTGCAGCAGCTCTGGCAAGACCGCGACAAGGCCCTGCTGCGCCTGTTGCTGCCCGCCGGCTTGCTGGGCACCCTGGTCGGCACCCTGCTGTTCGGCGTGCTCACGGCCAAGACGGTGGCCGGCGTGGTGGGCGCGCTCACCTTGCTGTTTCTCGCGCAGCGGCTGCTGTTCCCGCCGAAGGCCGACTCGGCGCCGCCACCGCGTTCGCTGGGTTTCGGCCTCGGTGTGGTGTCGGGCTTCACGAGCTTCGTGGCGCATGCCGGCAGCCCGCCGATCAGTGCCTACGTGCTGCCGCTGCGGCTGGCACCGGCGGTGTTCGCCGGCACCATGTCGGTGTTCTTCGCGGTGGTGAACCTGTCGAAGTGGATTCCGTATGCCTGGCTCGGCCTGATCGACGCGCGCAACATGGCCACCTCGGTGATGCTGCTGCCGCTCGCCCCGGTCGGCGTGTGGCTGGGCGTGTGGCTCACGCGGCGCATCAAGCCGACCTGGTTCTACCG
>JANYJL010000263.1 GCA_025361845.1 Rhizobacter sp. | reverse complement strand
TGAACTTGCGCACCGTGGCCGAACGCAGCAGCGGCGGGTGGAAGTGCGCGTGCAGTTGCCAGGGTTTCACGTCGCGGCCATCGAAGGGCGCGCCATGCCAGCCCATCGAGTACGGAAACGAACACTGGAACAGGTTGTCGTAGCGCGAGGTCAGCTTCTTGATCGCGGTGGCCAAGTCGGCGCGCTGCACGCCGGTGAGCTGCGGCAGGCGCTGCACCGCGAAGCGCGGCAGCAGCAGGGTCTCGAACGGCCAGGTGGCCCAGAAGGGCACGATGGCGAGCCAGTGCTCGGTCTGCACGACGACCCGCTCGCCGAGCGCCGTCTCGCGTTCGGCCACGTCGAGCAGCATCGGCTGGCCGTGTTGGTCGAAGTAGTCGCGCTGGCAAACATCCTCGGCGGCCGGTTCGTTGGGCAGAAAACTCGTCGCCCAGATCTGCCCGTGCGGGTGCGGGTTGGAGCAACCCATCATCGCGCCCTTGTTCTCGAACACCTGCACCCAGGGGTAGCGCTCGCCGAGCTCGGCGGTTTGCGTACACCAAGTGTCGACGATATCGCCGATGGCCGCGGGGCTCAGCTCGGGCAGGGTCTTGCTGTGGTCGGGCGAAAAGCAGATCACGCGGCTGGTGCCGCGCGCGTCCATCACTTCGAACAGCGGGTCGGTGGCGGCGGGCGCGGCCGGCGTGTCCTGCATCAAGGCAGCGAAGTCGTTCGTGAAGACGAAGGTGCTGCGGTAGGCCGGATTGGTTTCGCCGGTCACGCGCTTGTTGCCGGCGCACAGGTAGCAGGTCGGGTCGTAGGCGGCACGCTCGCTCGTGTCGGCGGTTTCCTGCTGGCCTTGCCAGGGCCGCTTGGCGCGGTGCGGGGAGACCAGCACCCACTGGCCGGTGAGCGGGTTGTGGCGGCGATGTGAATGGTCGGCGGGGTCGAACGAGGAGGTCATATCTTGTCCGTGATCAGAGGCGTTATCAGAGTCGTTGAAAGCGCACGATGAAACAGGCTTCGGCCGTGGCCCGCGGCACCGGCAGGCCGGCGTGCGCGAGCCAGGCGCCATCAAGTTCGACCCCGTCGGTCTTCAAGGCCGTGAAGAAGGGCGAGGTCGAATGGAACCAGTGTGCGCCCTGCTCGCCTGCCGGCGCGACGGTGCTGACGCGGTAGCGCGCCGCAGTGTCCAGCATCGGCAAACGCAGCGACGGCGCATAGCGGTGCGTGCTGGGTGCGATGCGGTAGATCAGCAGCAGCAGCTCGTTCGCATCCTCATCGCCATGCGCCTGCCACACCAGGCCGTCGCCTGCTTCACCGAGCCACACGAGGCCGTGGTGCAGGCGTTCGCGCCACTGCTTGTAGAGCGCGATCCAGGCCTTCAACTCGCCGCGTGCGCCATCGTCGAGGTGGCGCACGTCGAGTTCCACGCCCAGGTGCCCCGGCAACGCGACCGCGGCGCGAAAACCCATGCTCTGGGTGCGCCCGGTGGTGTGCGCCGGCGCGGTGCCGACGTGCGCGCCCATGATCTCGGGTGGGAAGAATTGCAGGAAGCCGCGCTGGATGTTCACGCGTGAAAGCGCGTCGATGCAGTCGCTCGTCCAGACGCGGTGGGTATGGCGCAGCACCTCGAAATCGATGCGACCCCCGCCGCCCGAACAACTCTCGATCTCGACCGCCGGGTGCGCCGCGCGCAGCCGCGCCAGCAGCGCGTAGAGCGCGTGCACCTGGCTGCGGTAGGCGGCGTAACCACCCGCGCCGGCGGTCGTCATGTCGCGGTTGTAGTCCCACTTCAGGTAGCCGATCGGCTGCTCGCGCAGCAGCGCGTCGAGCTTGTCGAACAGGTAGTTCGAGACCTCGGCGCGCGCGATGTCGAGCACGAGCTGGTTGCGTGAGGTCAGCAGCGGCCGGCCGGCGAGCTGCAGGGCCCAGTCGGGGTGGGCGCGGAACAGCTCGCTGTCGGGGTTGACCATCTCGGGCTCGACCCAGAGGCCGAACTCCATGCCGAGGCCGGTGACGTGTTCGACAAGCGGCCCGAGGCCCTGCGGGAACTTGGCCGGATCGGGCCACCAGTCGCCGAGCGCTGCGCGGTCGTGGTGGCGGCCTTGGAACCAGCCGTCGTCGAGCACGAAACGTTCGACACCGACCTCGGCGGCTGCATCGGCGAGCGTCATCACGTTGGCGGGTTGCACGTCCATGTAGAACGCTTCCCAGGTGTTGATGTGCACCGGGCGCGCGCGCATCGCGCCACCGGGCCAGTTCAGACGTGAACGCAGCTCGGTGTGGAAGTTCGCGGCCAGGCCGTTGAAACCGGCGGTCGAACAGCTCGCGACGATCTCGGGTGTCTGCAGGCTCGCGCCCGGTGCGACGCGGCCTTCGCCGGGGGCGAGCCACTCGCCGAGTTGCCATTGGTACTGGCCGTCGTGCAGCCACTCGATCTGCTGCGCGTGGTTGCCCGACCAGGCCAGGTGCGCGCCGAACACGAGCCCAGCATCGTCGGTCGCGCCCGGTGTGGTGACGACGGCCGCGGGGAAGCAGTCGTGCGAGGTGTGGCCGCGCCGGTTCTCACGCTTCCAGAGGCTGCGCGAAAGTTTGTCCGTTTGCAGCAGGAATTCGTGCACGTGTTGGCCGGCGTAGGAGCGAACGCTTTCGGCGTGACCGGGCAAGGGCAGCGTGCCGGCGGCGAGCCATTGCACGTCGATCGAGGCGGTTCCCAAGTTCGTCAGCGTGCTTTGCAGCGTGAGCACGTCGCTCGTTTCGTCGAGCTTGAGCGTCACGTCGATGCGCAGCGCGGCGACCGCATCGGTCAGGCGCAGCCGCACCGCGCGCGCGAGTTCAATCCATTCGACTTCACAACCGGTGATCGCCTGCGCGAAGTCCAGCCCGTCGCGGTGCGCGAGCAGCGCGCTCTGCCCGAACCAGCCGACACCGAAGGTCGGCAGCAGGGTCAGCGGCTGATCGACCTCGAGCATGAAGGACGGCCCCGGGCGGGTCTCGCGCAGCGGCACGCGCGGTGTGGCGCCATCGGGCAGGCGCGGGCCCCAGTAGCGCCAGATCGGCGCTTCGTCGGCATGCGCTTCGAGCACGATGGTGCTGCGCCGGCTGTGCAGCACGATGAATTCAGCGGGAGCGTGGGGAAGGTTCGGCGGGTTCATCGTCGGGCAAACATTGCAGTCAAGAACAAGGGCGAAGACTACGCGGCGTGCGGCACTTGCAGGTCGGGCGCCGGCACACGCCGCTCCAGCGCGTGGCCTTGGCTGTCGAACAGATGCAGCTTGTCGGCCGGCACGCACAGCGCGATGCGCTGGCCGGGCTCGGCATGGGCATGGCCCGGCGCCTTCACAACGCTCGGTTCGTTCGCCACGCCGCTGTCGAGGTAGAGGTAGGTCGATTCGCCCAGGCGCTCCTGCCACTGCACCTGGCGCACCACGTGCTGCGTGGCGGTGCCGAGTTCGGCGTGTTCGGGGCGCAGGCCGACGGTCACGGCCTCACCGGGTTTCAGCGCACCGGCATCGACCAGCACATCGATCACTTCGCCGGCCGCGAGGCGCACACGCGCACGGTCTGCGTGACCCTCGACCAAGGTGGCGGGCAGGAAGTTCATCTTCGGCGAGCCGATGAAGCCCGCCACGAACAAGTTGCGCGGTGCGTGGTACAGCTCCAGCGGCGAACCGCATTGCGCCACGCTGCCGTCGCGTTGCACCGCTTCGCCGCTGTTGAGCAGCAGGATGCGGTCGGCCAGAGTCATCGCCTCGACCTGGTCGTGCGTCACGTAGATCGTGCTCGCCTTGCCGAAATCGCGGTGGATCTTGGCGATCTCGAAACGCGTCTGCACCCGCAGCGCGGCGTCGAGGTTCGAGAGCGGCTCGTCGAACAGGAACACACCGGGTTCGCGCACGATGGCGCGGCCGATCGCCACACGCTGGCGCTGGCCGCCCGACAAGGCCTTGGGCTTTCTGTCCAGCAGGTGATCGAGTTGCAGCACACGCGCGGCCTCGCCGACTTTGGCCTTGATGACTTTCGGGTCGACCTTGGCCAGCGTCATGCCGAAGGCCAGGTTGTCGTACACGCTCATGTGCGGGAACAGCGCGTAGCTCTGGAACACCATGGCCACGCCGCGGCGCGCCGGGGGCGCGTCGTTCATGCGCACACCGCCGATGTTCAGGTCGCCGCCCGAGATGTCTTCGAGCCCCGCCACCATGCGCAGCAGCGTGGATTTGCCGCAGCCCGAAGGCCCGACGAAGACGCAGAACTCGCCCTGGGCGATGTGCAGGTTCACGTCCCGGATCACCGGGGCGTGGTCGCCGTAAGCCTTGTAGACGGACTTGAGTTCGATGTTGGCCATGGTGCCTCGCTCTGGGCTGTGCGGTGGTGCCCGGCGCAGCCTCTGCGCCAGTCCCATTGCACGGGTTGGGGTGACACAAACTATGATCTAACGCGTGTTAGTTTGTAGGCGTGGAAACCCTAGGTTTTTGGCCAATCCGGGTTCATACGGGGGTTGAATCTCAGTGTTTTCCCCTGTTTGCAAAGCCGGATCGTGTCGCCGATACTCCATCGTACTAACTCGCGTTAGCTGCCGTCCGAGCAGCGGTTCGAGGAAGCCGGATCCACCCCGCCACTGCCGGAGACAAACCATGTCGACGATCCCCGCCGCCCGCCCCGGGCCGTTACCCGCGCTGCGCAAACGCCCTCATGCGCTGGCCGTCACGCGCCGCGCGGAAACGCTCACGGGCTTCGCCCTGGTGCTGCCGGCCTTCATCGGCTTTCTGGTCTTCTATGCGTGGCCGACCCTGCGCGCCATCGAGATCAGCTTCACCGACTGGAACCTGCTGCGCGCGCCGAAGTTCATCGGCTTCGACAACTACGTGCGCATGATCGAAGACGGCAAGTTCTGGAACGGCATGAAGCTGTCGGCCTACTACGTGCTGCTGAACATCCCGATGCAGATCGTGCTCGGCCTGTTCCTCGCGGTCGCGATGGACCGGCTGGCACGCTCGCTCTTCATCAAGGCGGTGGTGCTGCTGCCCTACCTGCTGTCGAACGTGCTGGTCGCGATGATGTGGCTGTGGATGCTCGACCCGATCCTCGGCGTGGTGAACTCCTTCATCGTGCTCACGGGCGCTGACCGGCAGCCCTTCTTCGGCGGCCCCGACCAAGCGCTGTTCACGGTGGCGGCCGTCAACATCTGGCGCCACATGGGGCTGTGCGCGATGCTGTTTCTGGCCGGCCTTCAGAACATCCCGCGCCACCTGTACGAAGCGGCCTCGCTCGAAGGTGCGACCGAGTGGCAGATGTTCCGCCGCATCACCCTGCCCCTGCTGCGCCCGGTGATGGTGTTCGTGCTGGTCACCAGCGTGACGGGCTCTTTCCAGATCTTCGACACGATCGCCGTGACCACCGCCGGCGGCCCGCTCGACAGCACCCGCGTGATCGTTCACTACATCGTCCAGAACGCCTTCAGCTTCTACAAGATGGGCTACGCCTCGGCGATGTCGATGACGCTGTGCGCAGTGATGCTGGCCTACACGGTTGTGCAGATGCGAATCATGCGTGCGAACGAAAACGACCTCGCCTGACCCGCTGGAGAACACACCATGAGCAACCTCACCACCACCATCCCCGGCCTGCGCAGCAAGCCGACGCTCACGCCCGGCCGCCTGTTCGCCTGGGCCGTGCTGATCACGATGATCTTCGTGACGATCACGCCGCTGTGGGTCGTCATCAAGACCGGGCTGATGAGCCCGTCCGACCTGTTCGAGCACTCGTCCGAGTTGCTGCCGAGCCACCCGACGCTGCTGAACTTCAAACGCGTGCTCGGCCTCATGAGCAAGGCCGACAGCCTGGCCCTCGGCGGCTCAGGCGCCGAGATCAACTTCGCACGCGCGCTCGGCAACTCGCTGCTCTTCACCGGCATCGTCGTCGTGATGCAGATCAGCTGCGCGGCGATGGCGGCCTATGCCTTTGCGCGGCTGCGCTTCCCGGGCCGCGACGTGATCTTCGGCATGTTCGTCGCGTCGATGATGGTGCCGGGTGTCGTCACGCTGATCCCGAACTTCATCCTCATCAAGGACCTCGGCTGGTTGAACACGATGGCCGGCATGGTCGCGCCGTTCTGCCTGATGCAGGGCTTCTCGGTGTTCTTCCTGCGCCAGTTCTTCCTGTCGATCCCGCGTGACCTGGAAGAGGCTGCGCTGCTGGATGGCGCGACCCATCTCTACATCTTCGTGCGTGTGGTGCTGCCGCTCTCGATCACGCCGCTGGCGACGATCGCGATGCTGACCGGCATCAACATGTGGAACGAGTTCTTCTGGCCCTTCCTCGTGGCCAAGGACGAAGCGCAGCAGGTGCTCCCCGTGGCCCTGCAAACCTTCAAGTCGCAAACCCCGCAAGGGCAGCCGGACTGGACCGGCCTGATGGCAGCCACCGCCGTCACCGTGCTGCCCACCGTGGTGCTGCTGGTTGCATTCGGCCGACGTGTCGTCGAGTCGGTGCAATTCAGCGGCGGTAAATGAGCCCGTCCCTCTCGTTCGCATTTCAAACGTTCCCCCACCCCTGACCTCAACCGGAGACAAACGATGTCCATCAAACTCAACCTGCTTGCCGCTGCTGCACTCACCGCAGTCGGCAGCGCCCACGCCGTCGAAGTGAAATACGTGCTCTGGGATTCGAACCAGCTGCCCGCCTACCAGCAGTGCGCCACCGACTTCCAGAAGAAGAACGCCGGCATCACGATCAAGATCACCCAATCGGGCTGGGGCGACTACTGGACGGCCATCTCGACCGGCTTCGTCTCGGGCACCGCGCCCGACGTCTTCACCGACCACCTGGCCAAGTACCCCGAGTTCGCGAAGAACGACCAGCTGCTCGACCTCACGCCCTTCATCAAGCGCGACAAGGTCGATAGCGGCGCCTACTCGGCGGGCCTGTATGACATCTGGGGCCGTGGCGGCAAGCAGTACGGCCTGCCGAAGGACTGGGACACGATCGGCTTCATCGTCAACATGGACATGGCCAAGAAGGCCGGCGTCTCGCTCGCCGATCTGCAAGCCATGACCTGGAACCCGAAGGACGGTGGCAGCTTCGAGCAGATCGTCAAGAAGCTCGCGACCGATGCGAAGGGCAACAACGCCACCAACGCCGCCTACGACAAGAAGAACGTCGCCGTCTACGGCTACCAGAACCCGGGTGCCGGCGGCATGATGGGCCAGACGGAGTGGAGCCACTTCGCCGTGTCGAACGGCTTCAAGTTCCAGGACAAGCCCTGGGACGCGAAGTTCTACTACGACGACCCGAAGCTGGCTGAGACCATCACCTACCTCGCCGGCCTGCCGGGCAAGGGCCTGTCGGCCACCTACGAAAACACCAAGACCCTCGGCCCGGACGCGATGTTCGTCGGCAAGAAGGTCGCGATCGTTCCGCAGGGCTCGTGGATGATCACCTACTTCAAGGACAACGCGAAGTTCGACACCGCCTGGGTGCCGCTGCCGACCGGCCCGACCGGCACGCGCGCCACCATGTTCAACGGCCTCGCCGATTCGATCTGGGTCGGCTCCAAGGTCAAGGAAGAATCCTGGAAGTGGGTCAAGTACCTCGGCTCGTCGGATTGCCAGAGCGTGGTCGCGAGTTACGGCGTGGTGTTCCCGGCCATCAAGGGCCTGGCCGAAGCAGCGATCGAGACGCAGAAGAAGAAGGGCGTCGATTCGTCCGCCTTCCTGACGATGTCCAAGTCCAAGACCTTCCTCGCCCCGATCGCCGACAGCGGCTCGGAAGTGACCGAAGTGATGAACAACGCCATCGAATCGGTGCTGCTCGGCAAGGCCGATGCAGCAGGCGCGCTGAAGACCGCCAACGCGAAGGCGAACGAGCTCGTCAAGCGCTGATCGAGCTGGGGGCACCTCACCGACCCTCACCCTGCCCTCTCCCGCCAGCGGGAGAGGGTGCATCGAACCCACGAAGGATTTCCCCATGAGCGAACGCCGCCTCAAGATCACCCTGATCGGCGCCGGCAGCACGGTGTTCACGCGCAACCTGCTCGGCGACATCCTGTCCTACCCTGAACTCGCGCGCGCCGAGATTGCGCTGCACGACATCGACGAACACCGGCTGCGCCTGTCCGAGAAAGTGGCGCACCGCATGGCCCAAGGTGTCGGCGCCTCGCCCACCATCACCGCCACCACCGACCGGCGCCGCGCGCTCGAAGGCGCGCGTTTCGTCATCAGCACCATCCAGGTCGGCGGCTACAAACCCGCGACCGTCACCGACTTCGAGATCCCGAGGAAGTTCGGCCTCGAGCAGACCATCGGCGACACGCTCGGCATCGGCGGCATCATGCGCGGGCTGCGCACCATCCCCGTCCAGCTCGCGATGCTGAAGGACATGGAGGAGCTGTGCGCCCCAGGCGCCATCCACCTGAACTACGTCAACCCGATGGCGATGATCACCTGGGCGCTGAACCGCGCGTCCACGCGGGTGCCCACGGTCGGCCTGTGCCACAGCGTGCAGCACACGGCGCAGGAACTCGCCCACGACCTTGGCATTCCGGTCGAGGAGATCAACTACACCTGCGCCGGCATCAACCACATGTCGTTCTACCTGCGCTTCGAGCGCAATGGTGAAGATCTGTACCCGAAGCTGCGCGAGATCCAGCGCGAAGGCCGCATGCCGGCCTGGAACAAGGTGCGCTACGAAATGCTGCGCCAGCTCGGCCACTTCCCGACCGAATCGAGCGAGCACTTCGCCGAGTACGTGCCCTGGTTCATCAAGAAGGGGCGCGAAGACCTGCTCGCCAAATACAACATTCCGCTCGACGAGTACCCGGGCCGCTGCCAGGTGTTCGAACACGCCTGGCCCTACATCGAGCGTGAACTCGAAACGCCGGGCTCGCAGGATTCAGCGGCGCTGGCGGCCCAGTTGAAGGCCGCCAACATCCACGTGATGCAGCGCGAGCTGAGCAGCGCCACCAAGCTGCTCGAAGGCCTGAACCGCATCGAGCGCTCGGTGGAATACGGCGGCGCGATCATCCACTCGATGGTCAGCGGCACGCCGCGGGTGGTCTACGGCAACGTGCTGAACCACAACCTGATCGACAACCTGCCGCAAGGCTGCGCGGTCGAGGTGCCTTGCATGGTGGACGCGAACGGTGTGCGCCCGACACGCGTGGGCAAACTGCCGGTGCAACTGGCCGCCATGATGCGCACCAACGTGAATGTTCAGGAACTGGTCGTCGAAGCCGTGATGCAGAAGCAGCGCGAGCATGTGTACCATGCTGCCATGCTGGACCCGCACACGGCGGCGGTGCTCGATCTGGAACAGATCCGCGCCCTGGTCGATGAATTGCTTGTGGCCCACCGCCCCTTCCTTCCCGACTACCTGCACTGACCCCACATGGCCACCGCCACCAAAGCTCCTCCGACCAGCAGCGAGGTGGCACGGCGGGCGGGTGTGTCGCGGACCACGGTGTCCTTCGTGTTGAACGACGTGCGCGACCAGGGCATCAGCGATGCCACCCGCGCCAAAGTGCTGGCCGCTGCGCGCGACATGGGCTACCAGCCCAATGCCGCGGCGCGCACCCTGGCCGGCGGCAGCACGGGCACGGTGGCCTTGGTGATCCCGAAGGGCTCGCACCTCTACGTCGACGTGTTCCTCGCCCAGCTCGCCGCCAGCATCAACGAGGAATGCCACCGCCACGGCCTGCGCATGCTGATCGAATCGACCGAAGACGACGGCCGCGAGCCGGGCGGCTTCGTCAACCTCGTGCGCAGCCGGCGCATCGACGGGCTGATCGTCGTGAACCTGCCGACCTCGGCCTTCGAGCACCTGGTGCGCATCCAGGATGCCGGCATCCCGATGGTGGTGCTGGCCGGCGGACAAACCGGCATGGAGCGCTTCCAGACCGTCGGCAACGACACCATGCTGTCGGCCCAGATCGCGGTCGATCACCTGATGTCGCTCGGCCACCAGCGCATCGCCTACGTGAGCTTCGCGCCGCCCGAGTACGACGTCGTCAACGGTCGCGAAGCCGGCTGGCGCAACGCCTTGCGCAAGCGCGGCATCGAACCCGACCCGACCTGGGTGGAATACGGCGACATCAGCGCGCAGAGCGGCTATGAAGCCACGCGCCGGCTGATCGCGCGTGGCGGCAAGTTCACCGCTCTCTTCGCAGGCAACGACACGATCGCCTTCGGTGCCATCCGCGCGCTGCGCGAGGCCGGCCTGCGCATTCCTGAAGACGTGGCCCTGGTCGGCTACGACGATATTCCCTTGGCCGCATTCGCGACCCCACCGCTGACGACCATGCGGTCCGACCCGATCAGCCACGGCCGGGACGCAATGCAACTGCTGTGGGCCCAGCTCAACCCGGACGCGAACATCCCGAGGCCGCAGCATGAACGTTCGGCCCAGCTCGTGATCCGCGAGTCTTGCGGTGCACGCGCCCGGCCGAAGGCCGCGCCCAGGGCCGCGGCGAGTGCCAAGGCGCCGACCAAGCGCGCCAAGACCACCACGAAAGCCTGACATGGCCTTTCGAGCCAACAAGCGCCCGCGCCTGAACTCGGTGGCCGTGCCGATCGTCGGCGAGTTCCTGCTCGGCATGACTGTCGCGATGGGCGGCCTGTGGCTGTCCTCGCAAACCTCGGACGCGGCGGCCGGCAGCTTCGGCCTGGCGATCCAGATTTCCGAATCGCTCTACGTGCTGTTCCGTGTGCTCGCCATCGGCGTGGGGGTCTGCACCACCCAGGCGCTCGGCGGCAATCAGCATGAGGTGGCGCGGCGCACCGCCCTCGTCGGCCTGGGCGCCAGCACCTGGGTCGGCCTGCTGGCAGCGGCCTGCGTGCTGCTGGGCAACAACCTCATCCTCGACGTGCTGAACGCACCCGACGAGGTGGTGCCCATCGCCGCGCCCTACCTGCAACTGCTCGCGCCAGCCCTGGTGCTGGAGGCCTACAACCTGACCATGGCGTCGATCTTGCGCGCGCACCTGCATGCGCGGCAATCGCTGCTGCTGATGGTGGCAATGCACGGCAGCCACCTGCTGCTCGCGATCCCGCTGATGCTCGGCGTGGGCGATTGGGACGGTTTCGGTCTGCCCGGCTACGCCTACGCGCTGCTCGCCAGTCGCGCGCTCGGCCTCGGCCTGCACCTGTGGCTGTGGCGCAGGCTGATGAACCTCGGCCCGCAGCCGCGCGACTGGTGGGCGGTGCCCTGGCGCACCCTGGTGCCGGTGCTGCGCATCGGCCTGCCGGGCGCGGCGATGGAGATGGTCTACCGCATCTGCTTCATGGTGTCGCTCGCCACCACGGCCAAGCTCGGTGTGGCGGCACTCGCCACCCACTCGTACACCTTGCAGACGCTGAAGTACGTGCTGATCGTCAGCATGTCGATCGGCTGGGCCTGCGAGATCATGGTCGGCCGCCTCGTCGGTGGTGGCGATCTGCGCGCCGCGCACCAACTCGTGCGCAAGGGTGTGCGCAACGGCCTGCTCGCCTCGGGCAGCCTGGCGATCATCGCGGCGCTGGCCGCACCCTGGCTGATGCGCGCCTTCACGCGCGACCCGGCCATCATCCACGCCGCGCAGACCCTGCTGTGGATCTCGTTCGCACTCGAGACCGGGCGGGTCTTCAACCTCATCATCAACGGCGCGTTGCGTGCCACCGGCGACTCGATCTTTCCCGTGGCGGCGGCCGTGGCCTCGTTGATCCTGGTGCTCGGCGTGGGCTCGTACTACCTCGGCCGCAAGTTCGGCCTGCCGGGCATCTTCGTGGCCTACGCGGCCGACGAATGGATCCGCGGCCTGCTGCTGATGGCGCGCTGGTCGTGGCTGGGCTGGTTGCCGTATGCGCGGGATACGCAGCGGCGGGTGCGCGCGCCGCGGTGAGGTTCATACGGAATCAAGTGCACTGGATGAAGGGTCCGAACTCGGCCAGGCGTCGGTTGACTTGAAGCGTTGAACTCGGCCTGCTGCGGAACTGTTCTCGCGTGCTCAGCTTGGCCGCGCCATCAACACGTCGATCTGCACCGCCATGCGCGCCGCGGCGCCGCGGTGGCGTGCTGCGAATGCCAGACTGTGAGCGACGGCATCCGCACAACGAGACGCATTGCGCAGCAGGCTCAGAGCCTGAGCCACCCCGGCCTCACTGTCGGCCACACGCAGCGCGGCACCCTCGGCCAGCGCCAGTTCGGCCGCCTGCGCGAAGTTGAAGGTGTGCGGGCCCATCACGACTGGGCAGCCGCAGGCGGCGGCTTCGATCAGGTTCTGGCCACCGAGCGGCGCGAAGCTGCCACCGAGCAGCGCCACGTGCGCGCAGGCGTAGTACATCGCCATCTCGCCCATCGAATCGCCGAGCCACACGTCGGCCTGTGCCGCTTCGAGCGGTGGCGCATCGGCCCAGGTGCTGCGCCGGGCGAGCGACAGGCCGGCCTCGCGCACCAGGGCTTCGACCGCGTCGAAACGCTGCGGGTGGCGCGGCACGAGCAGCAGCAATGGCCGCGGCTGCGGCAAGGCCGCCCAGCATGCGAGCAGCGGGCCCTCCTCGCCTTCGCGGCTGCTGGCGACCAGCACCACCTGGCGCGATAAGGCATCGCGCCAGGCGCGGCCCCGCGCGAGCTGGGTGGCATCCGGTGCCAGGTCGTACTTCAGGTTGCCGACGACGCTGACGACACGCGCGCCGGCCTGCCGCAAGCGCTGCGCGTCGGCGTCGGTCTGCGCGAGCACGGCAGCGAGGCTCTCGACCGCAGGGCGGATCAGCGCATCGAAGCGCAGGCCGCGGCGCAGGCTGCGCTCGCTCAGGCGCGCGTTCGCCAGCACCATCGGCACACCCTGCGCTTGCGCGGCACGCAGCAGGTTGGGCCAGACCTCGGTTTCCATCAACACGCCGACGGCCGGTTGAAAGTGGCGCAGGAAACGGTGCACGGCGCCGGGGGTATCGAAAGGCAGCCAGGTTTGCACATCACCATCGCGCAGCAAGGCGCGCCCGGCTTCGCGGCCGGTGGCGGTGCTGTGGGTCAGCAGCAGGCGCATGCCGGGGCGCAGGGCGCGCAAGGCGTCGACGAGTGCGCTGGCCGCGCGTGTTTCGCCGAGCGACACCGCGTGGATCCAAACGCAGCCCGCCGATGCCGCACCGCGGTGATGGCCGAGCCGTTCGCCCAAGGCCGTGCGGTACAGCGGCTCGACCCGGCCGCGCCACCACAAGCGCAGCAGATAGGCCGGCATCAGCAGGACCAACAGCGATGAATAGGCGCAGCCCGCGAGCCAACGACGCATGGTCTTCATGCCGCCGCCGCGGCGCGCACACGGACCCAGGCCGACCACACGGCTTCGATGCCGGGAACGGCGGAATCGACGACGGCTTCCTGGTGCAGGTGCCCGTGCGCAGCGAGCGGCCCGGTGCGCCAGGCGGTCGGGAAGTTGTAGATCTGCACATGCGGCAGGTCGAGCGCCACGGCGATGTGGCTCAGGCCGCTGTCCACGCCGATCACACCTTGCGTGGCACCGAGCCGGTCGACCATCGCATCGAGTTTCATCGCCGGCCAGACGCTGCAGTGTTCGCCCAGCGCGCGGGCCAGGCGCTGCGCACGCGCCAGTTCATCGGCACCTGCATGCGGCAACACAATCGCCCAGCCTTGTGCGATGGCGCGTTTCCCGATCTCGACCCAGCGCTCTTCGGGCCAGAGCTTGTCGGCACGCGAGGTGCCGTGCACGAACACGAGCGTCGGCATCGACTGCGACGGCGCTGCGGCCGAGCGCAAGCCGAAACGCGGCGAGCCCTGCGGCGTGTAGCCGAGCGCCTGCCCGGCGACAAAACGCGCCCGGTCGAGTGCGTGCGTGCGCAGCGGCACCCGCACCGCGTGCTGCACCAGCAACGCAGCGGGCCACTCGAAGCCCGAGCCTTCTGTGCGGTTCGCGATGCCGTGCGTCGGCCCGTTCGCAAGCCGCGCGATCACGGCTGATTTGGTGAGGCCTTGCAGGTCGATCACAGCGTCGTAACGTTCGCGCTTCAGGCAGGCGCGAAAGACGCGCCACTCGCTGCGCACGGCGCCGGTCCACCAGCCCTTGCGCCAGCGCCGCAGCGCGCATTCAATGACATCGCCGACGCCTTCGATACGGCGCACCAGCGGCGCGAAACCCGGCTCGACGACCCAATCGATCTGCGCGCCGGGAAAAGCCGTGCGGATGTCATGCACCACCGGCATGGCATGCACCACGTCGCCCAAGGACGACAACTTGATGATCAGGACCCGCATGCGGCGAGTCAGGCGAGTGGCCGCTGCCAGAGCGCTTCGAGCACGGAGATCGGCGCCTTGGCCGGCGCCTGCATCACGGCCACGGCCGGGTGCAGGGTCTGCTCGAGCATGAACTGGCCGCTCATCACGGCGTGCGAGGTCTGGTCGGAGAAACACACCCAGGTGCTGCCGGGCGCGAACGGCACGGTCTGCTGCGGGCAGTTGCGCTGGTAGTCCAGATCGGCCTTCATCAGGTCGTGCAGGTGCATCATGATGTGGTCGTAAGGGCTGCGCAGCGACTTCGTCACGCCCAGGCGGTGCAGCGCCGCCGCCTGCCAACGCCGGTACGGCGGCACCCGACTGCGAAAGCGCTGCGCCACATCGGCAAACGGTTCACCGACGCGCCAGACGCGCGGCTTCGCATTCGGGTTGATGTTGCGGAACACCCGCAGGATGCGTTCGCCACGGTTCGGCCGCGAGGGGAAGGCGTCGATGTGCAAACGGCTGTCGTCCTTGCGCCAGGAGGTCGTGCGGCCTTCGACCTGTTGCAGGCGCAGGCTGGCGGCTGCACCACGCATGCCGGCCGCATAACCCGGCGCGAGTGCGGCCACGAGTTCCATTGCCGACGCGTGGAAACCACCGACCAAGCGCTGCGCCGCTTCATGCACGGCGGCATCGCCGAGCAGCCCGCGCAGGGATCGGTCGGCGGGCTCATAGCTGATGTTCTTGTGGCGCGGGTCGGCCCATTTCGGATCGAGCAACCAGCGCAACTCTTCAAGCCCCGGCAGCGGTAGGTCGGACAGGCACAGCACACCGCCGTCTTCGACCACGGCGAGAGCCTGGGCGCGTTGTGCGGCGCTCAGGTCCTGCAAGTCCCAGTGCGCCGTGGCCAGCGTCTGTATCGCGCTCACGAATGGAGGCGGCGCAGCGCTCAGTGCGTTGCCGCCGCGATCTGCGCGTCGGGCTTGACGACGCGCAGCGCCGCCATGAACGCGGCCTCGATGCGGTGCAGGGCCTCGGGCGTGTGGCCTTCGAAACGCATCACGATCACCGGCGTGGTGTTCGAGGGGCGCATCAGGCCGAAGCCGTCGTCGTAGTCCACGCGCAGGCCGTCGATCGTGATCAGCTCCTTCGCGCCGGGGAACTTCGCCGTGTCGAGGATCTTCTGCACCAGGGTGCGCGCTTCGCCTTCGGCGCAGGGCACGTTCAGCTCGGGCGTGCTGAAACTGGTGGGCAAGGCGTTCAGCACCGCACTCGCGTCGGCGCTCTGGCTCAGGATTTCGAGCAGGCGCGCAGCGCTGTAGGTGGCGTCGTCGAAGCCATACCAGCGTTCCTTGAAGAAGATGTGCCCGCTCATCTCGCCCCCCAGCGGCGACTTGGTTTCGCGCAGCTTGGCCTTGATGAGCGAGTGGCCGGTGGTCCACATCAAGGGCACGCCGCCGGCCTGTCGGATCGCCGGTGCGAGCCGCTGGGTGCACTTCACGTCGAAGATGATCGTGGCGCCCTGGTTGCGCTTGAGCACGTCGGTGGCGAAGAGCATCAGCTGGCGGTCGGGGTAGATGATCTGGCCGTCCTTCGTGACCACGCCGAGGCGATCGCCATCGCCATCGAACGCCAGGCCGAGTTCGGCACCGGTGCGCTTGACGGCTGCGATCAACTCGACGAGGTTCTCCGGTCGGCTCGGGTCCGGGTGATGGTTCGGGAAGTTGCCGTCGACCTCGGAGTACATCTCGGTCACGTCGCAGCCGAGCGCGCGAAGAATTCCGGGTGCGGAGGCGCCCGGAATCCCGTTGCCCGAATCGACCACGATCCTCATCTTGCGGGCGAGCTTGCAGTCGCTCGTGATGCGGTGGCGGTACTCGGCCAGCACGTCCATCGGCGCCGAGCGGCCAGCGGCCTGGAAATAGTCTTCCGCTTCGATGCGCTCGCGCAGGGCCTGGATCTCGGCGCCGTAGATCGCGCGGCCGGCCAGCACCATCTTGAAGCCGTTGTAGTTCTTCGGGTTGTGGCTGCCCGTCACCATGATGCCGCTGTGGCAGCCGTGCCTGCCGCGGGTGGCGGCCACGTAGTACAGCATCGGCGTGGTCACCGCGCCCAGGTCCACCACGTCGAGCCCGGTCGAGACGAGACCGCGGATCAATGCAGCCGCCAGCGACGGGCCCGACAAGCGCCCATCCCGCCCCACCGCCACCGCGCGCTCACCGGCATGGCGCGCCTGCGTGCCGAAGGCTCGGCCGAGATGTTCGGCGAAGGCGGTGTCGATGGTTTCGCCGACGACACCGCGGATGTCGTAGGCCTTGAAGCTGGAGGCAGTGACTTGCATGAAGGTCCGTTTCAACGAGGTGTCAGGCATTGTAGGCAAGGCCAGCCGTGGCGCCCGCGCCACCATTGCGGCCAGCAGTTGGCGAAACCGCACAGCCGAGACGCATCGAGGCTTGAGGGGTTGTCGACCGCCCTCCTAGACTCCGGCGCTCGCCAACGCGGCCTGTTCCGCCCTGCCTGCACGGTCCATGCAGTGCAAGTCGTTACAAGCCGACAGCGGCCGGCTGTCGTCAATCGATGCTCGCTGCGCGTTTTCAAAGTTCGCCTCTTTCCCTCGCCCTCCAAGGAGTACCTGCATGCAGAAAAAAATCACCCCCCGTCTGGCCCTCACCGCACTCGCCGCGCTGTCGCTTTGCAGCGCCGCGCAGGCCCAGGACAGCAGTGCCTGGTACCTCTCGCCCAGCATCAGCCGGCTCTACCCGGACACCGACTGGACACCGGACAACAAGGGCGTGGGCCTCGGCCTGAAGGCCGGCCGCGCACTCGCGCCGAACTGGGACCTGCAACTGGGCGTGAACACCGCCCGCACGAGCGACAAGGGCGCGACCTATCGCCAGACCCTGCTCGGCGCCGACGTGCTGTACCTCTTCGGCGCGCCAGGCCCGGGCTTTCGCCCCTTCGTCTCGGCCGGCCTCGGCGCTGCACGTGACGCGATCTCCGGCCCGGTGAGCGCCGGCAAGACCTCGCCCTATGCCAGCGCCGGGCTGGGCGCGCGCTACCAGTTCAACGACACGCTGGCCTTGCAAGCCGACTGGAAGCGCGTGCACAGCGCACTGAGCGATTCCGCGCGCACCGCCTTCGGTTTCGGCAAGGACAACAACAGCAACAACAGCTACCTCGGCCTGGCGCTGAACTACAGCTTCGGTGCCGCGCCGGCTGCAGCACCGCGCCCCGCCGTGGCACCAGCGCCGGCCCCCGCGCCGATGGCTGTAGCAGCCGCTCCGGCACCCGCCGCCGCACCGGCGCCCGCGCCCGTGGCACCGCCGGCACCGGCAGCCGCACCCGCCCCGCGCATGGAAAAGATCACCCTGCAAGGCACCGAGCTGTTCGCACTGAACAAGGCCGAACTGCGCGCGCCGCAAGCCAAGCTCGACGAAGTGGCCACCTTGATGACGCAGAACCCGTCGATCAAGCGCCTGGTGGTGTCGGGGCACACCGATCGGCTCGGCACCGACAAGCTCAACAACGCGCTGTCACTGCGCCGCGCCGAGGCCGTCAAGCGCTACCTGGTCGGCAAGGGCGTGGCGGCGAGCCGCCTCGAAGCGGTCGGCAAGGGCAGCTCGCAGCCGGTGAAGACCTGCAACGACAAGGTCCGTGCGAAGCTGGTCGAGTGCCTGGAGCCGAACCGCCGGGTCGAGATCGAACCGGTGACGATCGAGCGGCAGGTTCGCTGAACCGGGCGGCCCCGCGCGCGCTGCGCACGGGGCCGTTTCAGTGAAGGAACTGCCTCGGCTGCGCTCAGTTCTTCTCGGCCAGCTGCGCCAGGATCGCCGGATTCTCGAGCGTCGAGGTGTCTTGTGTGATGACCTCGTCCTTCGCGACCGAGCGCAACAGACGCCGCATGATCTTGCCGCTGCGCGTCTTGGGCAGGTTGTCGCCGAAGCGGATGTCCTTCGGCTTGGCGATCGGGCCGATTTCCTTGCCGACCCAATCACGCAGGATCTTGGCGATGCGCTTGGCTTCTTCGCCCGTCGGGCGTGGGCCCTTCAGCACAACGAAGGCGCAAATGGCCTCGCCGGTCGTCTCGTCGGGCCGGCCGACCACCGCCGCTTCGGCCACCAACTCGGTGTGCGAGACGAGCGCCGATTCGATCTCCATCGTGCCCATGCGGTGGCCACTGACGTTGAGCACGTCGTCGATGCGGCCGGTGATGGTGAAGTAGCCCGTCTTCGCATCGCGGATCGCGCCGTCGCCGGCCAAGTAGTACTTGCCCTGGAAGTCGGCCGGGTAGTAGCTCTTCACGTAGCGGTCGGGATCGTTCCAGATCGTGCGGATCATCGAGGGCCAGGGCTTCTTGACGACGAGAATACCGCCTTGCCCCCAGGGCACGTCCTTGCCGGTTTCATCGACCACCGCGGCCATGATGCCGGGGAAGGGCAACGTGCACGAGCCCGGCACCAGCGGCGTGGCGCCCGGCAGCGGCGTGATCATGTGGCCGCCGGTTTCGGTCTGCCAGAAGGTGTCGACGATCGGGCAGCGCCCGCCGCCAATGTGCAGGTGGTACCACTCCCACGCGGCCGGGTTGATGGGCTCGCCCACCGAGCCGAGGATGCGCAGGCTCGTGAGGTCGTAGTTGCGCGGGTGCGCGCTGGCCGTGCCTTCGGCCGCCTTGATGAGCGAGCGGATCGCCGTCGGCGCCGTGTAGAAGATGCTGACCTTGTGGTCCTGGATCATCTTCCAGAAGCGGCCGGCATCCGGGTACGTCGGCACGCCTTCGAACACCACCTCGGTGCCGCCCAGCGCGAGCGGGCCATAGGTGATGTAGGTGTGGCCGGTGACCCAACCGATGTCGGCGGTGCACCAGAACACGTCGTCGGGCTTGAGGTCGAAGGTCCACTTGGTCGTCAGCGCCGCGTGCAGCAAGTAGCCGCCGGTCGAGTGCTGCACGCCCTTGGGTTTGCCGGTCGAGCCCGAGGTGTAGAGCAGGAACAGCGGGTGCTCGGCGCCCACCCATTCGGGCTCGCAGGTGGCCGGCTGGTCTTTGGTGATCTCGTGCAGCCACGAATCTCGTGCCGCCTCCCAAGCGATCTTGCCGCCGGTGCGCTGGTAGACGATCACGTTCCTGATCGACTCGCAGCCACCGAGCGCGATGGCTTCATCGACGATGGCCTTCAGCGGCAGGTTCTTGCCGCCGCGCGCCTGCTCGTCGGCGGTGATGATCATCACCGCGCCGGCGTCCTGCACGCGGTCGCGCACACTCTGCGCCGAGAAGCCGCCGAAGACCACCGAATGGATCGCGCCGATGCGCGCGCAGGCCTGCATCGCGACCACGCCCTCGATGCTCATCGACATGTAGATGACGACGCGGTCGCCCTTCTTGACGCCGCGCGCCTTGAGCGCATTGGCGAAGCGGCAGGTGCGCTCCAGCAACTCGCTGTAGGTGACCTTCGTGACCTTGCCGTCGTCGGCCTCGAAGATGATGGCGACCTTGCCGCCCAGGCCGGCCTCGACATTCTTGTCCAGGCAGTTGTACGAGACATTCAGCGTGCCGTCCTCGAACCACTTGAAGAACGGCGCGTTGCTGTCGTCCAGCGCCTTCGTGAAGGGCGTCTTCCAGCTCACGAACTCGCGTGCCAACCTTGCCCAGTAGCCTTCGTAGTCAGCCTCGGCTTCGGCGCACAGCGCGTTGTAGGCCGGCATGCCCGACACATGCGCCGCGCGCATGACGGACTCGGGCGGGTTGTAGATGTGGTCGCTGCTCATGGTCGTCTCCTGGCTGATTTTTCGGAATGCACCGGACTTTGGGGTCCGGCTCTTACGAACGGCTTACTTTGACCCTGCGGATCACGGCGCAGCTTGTCGGCGGACAAGGAGCGCCACCTAGAATCCTGCCCCATCCTAGCGCCACCGAAAGCAACTCCCCATGGCACAGCCTCCCACCCCCGGCACCGCGCGCCTGCGCCCGCTGCCGAATTTCATCTTCGCGAGCCGCTGGCTCCAATTGCCGCTGTACCTCGGTCTGATCCTGGCGCAATGCGTCTACGTGTTCCATTTCTGGGTCGAGCTGGTGCACCTGATCCAGGCCGTGTTCGGCGACAGCCATGCGCTGGACATCCTGGTCAAGGGCATCGGCTACAAGGGCAATTTCGGGGGCGGCGAGCCCAAGCTCAACGAGACGATCATCATGCTCGTGGTGCTGGGCCTGATCGACGTGGTGATGATTTCCAACCTGCTCATCATGGTGATCGTCGGCGGCTACGAAACCTTCGTCTCGCGCATGGATCTGGAAGGCCACCCCGATTCGCCTGAATGGCTGAGCCACGTGAACGCCTCGGTGCTGAAGGTCAAGCTCGCGATGGCCATCATCGGCATCAGCTCGATCCACCTGCTCAAGACCTTCATCAATGCCGAGGACTACGCCGACAAGGTGCTGCTCTGGCAGACGGTGATACACGTTACCTTCCTGCTGTCGGCCCTGGCCATCGCTTACACCGACCGCCTGCTCACCCTGGCGCAGAAGGCCGAGCACTGACCCGCCAACGCGCGCGCTGCGGCGTATCGTTCGGCTGTCCCCGAATCCCCCACTTCGAGACTCCCATGACCATCATCAAATACGGCGACCTCGTCGACAGCGTGGCCGCCGCGCTGCAATACATCAGCTACTACCACCCGACGGACTACATCGCCCACCTGGCGCGCGCCTACGCCACCGAGCAGAGCCCGGCCGCGAAGGATGCCATCGCGCAGATCCTCACCAACTCGAAGATGTGCGCCGAAGGCCACCGTCCGATCTGCCAGGACACCGGCATCGTCAACGTGTTCCTGAAGATCGGCATGGACGTTCGCTTCGAGGGTTTTGCCGGCAGCATCGAAGACGCCATCAACGAAGGTGTGCGCAAGGGCTACCTCGACCCCGACAACAAACTTCGCGCCAGCATCGTGGCCGACCCGCATTTCGAGCGCAAAAACACCAAGGACAACACGCCTGCGGTTGTCCACATGACCGTGGTGCCGGGCAATATCGTGGACGTGCAGGTGGCAGCCAAGGGCGGCGGCAGCGAGAACAAGAGCAAGTTCGTGATGCTGAACCCAAG
>JANYJL010000220.1 GCA_025361845.1 Rhizobacter sp. | reverse complement strand
AAGATCGACCTGTACGCGGTCGTTCCGGACGCGCGCCACATGGCCGTAGCGCCCAACACGAACATGCTGTTCGTCGGTACGCGCAAGACCACCGTCTGGGCCGTCACCGACCGCAACGGCGGGGGTGTGGCGACCGAGGTCAAATCTTTCGCGCCCTCGCTTAAATTCACCAATCCGAATGGCGTGTGCTGGACGAAAGACGGCTTCCTGATCGTCGCCGAGCACAACCGCGTGCTGAACTTTCCGGGTGCCGAGTTCTTCTATGAGACCCCCGATGTCGCGGTGATCGAAGTAGTGCCCCAAGGCAAGCTGATTCCGCCGGAAGAAGAGTCCTTCAACCACGGCGCACGCACCTGCCGCGTCGGCGACGACGGCATGGTCTACGTCACGCTCGGCCAGCCCTACAACGTGCAGCCGAAAGAGAAGGTGGCGATGTACGAACAACTGGGCATCGGCGGCATCGTCAAGTTCAACGCGTTCGACGGTTCTAAGCGCGAAGTCGTGGCACGCGGCGTTCGCAATTCCGTCGGCATGGACATCAACCCGAAGGACAAGACCGTCTGGTTCACCGACAACCAGACCGATGGCATGGGCGACGAAACGCCGCCCGGCGAACTCAACCACGTCACCAAGGCGGGGGGCGAGCACTTCGGTTACCCGTACATCCATGGCAACAATGTGCAGATCGCCGGCTCGTCGGCAGCACCTGATCTGAAGGACATGAAGCCGCCCGCCAACTGGACCAAGCCGCAGGTCGAGTTCCCGGCGCACCAGGCGCAACTCGGCATGACCTTCTACAACGGCAAGATGTTCCCGGCGCAGTACCAGGGCGGTGTGTTCGTTGCTGCGCACGGCTCATGGAACCGCACCAAGGCGACGGGCGGCCTCATCAACTTCGTGCCGATGAAGGCGGACGGCACGGCCGACAAGAGCACGGTCTTCGCAGACGGCTTCCTCGACAGCGAGACCGGCATCTACCGTGGCCGCCCGGTCGACGTGGCGGTGATGAAGGACGGCTCCATGCTCATCAGCGATGACTACGCCGGCGCCCTGTACCGCGTGACTTACGTGGGCGATGCCAAGTAGGCTGAAACCAGGCGCCCGATGGTGCATGGTCAAACGGGCCGGGAAAACCCGGCCCGTTTTTTTTTCAACTCTGCGAGGTCGCGATGCACATTGCTCCCATCCATGTCCGAGTACTGGCCGCTGGCGCGGCGCTGCTCATCAGTGTCCCCTTGCTGGCTGCCGACGCCCAGAGCGGCAGCGAGCGCGCACAACTGTGCGTCGCCTGCCACGGCCCGAAGGGCCTGGCGACGATGCCCAACACCCCGAACCTGGCCGGGCAGCCGGAGGCTTACATCGGAGAGCAACTCAAAGCCTACCGAGCAGGCCGGCGGGTGCACGAAATCATGTCGCTGATCGCCAAGCACTTGACCGACGAGGAGATTGGCAATCTCGCCGCCTGGTATTCGTCGATTCGGGTCGAGGTGGTCGACAAGCCCTGAGCCTCGGCGGTCAATCGAAGCGCTCGTCGCCGCTCGGCTCGTAGTGCGGCACCGCGTTCATCTGGTGCCGCAGGGTCGAGAGCGCGAGGTACATGCGGCGCCGCGCGCGGCTCTGGTTGCCGAGCGGGCGGTGCTCGGCAATGCTGTGCCAGGGGTTGTAGGAGAGCCTTCTCGCAAAGGCCATCTGCGCTTCCGAGTTGAAAGTCTGGCGCGGCAAACGCAGCGTGGCGACCGAGACACGCGGCGACAAACGTTCGGGCCACAGCACACCAGCATTTTCGAGCGGCATCAAGTGCGGGTCGGTCTGCAACTGCACCCGCACATCGAGTTCCACGTCGCCTTGCGCGAGTGAGGCCACCATCGCATTGCGCAGGTAGTCGTCCGGCGGGCGCAAAGGCAGGCGCGGGATCTTGGTGCGCGTTGTCGTCTTCGGCCAGAACGAATACATCATCGCCTGGCCCTCGCCCATCAGGTAGGGCACGCAACTGAAGTACGGTGCCTCGAGGGGGCTGCTCTGCGTCTTCGTCCACAGCGCCTGCATGATGGCGTCGAGCACATGCGGGCGCTGCAGGTTCAGGAAGTAGAAGATCTGCGCGTTCTTCAGGCTCTCGATCTGCAACTGCGCATTCGCGCGCACGTCGGGGGTCACGAAGATCGGTGGCGAAACGCCGAACATGTCCTGCGTGTGCTGCTCTTCATCCATCAGCTTCGGCCCGGGCACGCCCATCAGCTTGACGGCGATGCTCATGAAACCGACGTCGTCGATGTCCGGCGTGACATACGGCCCCGGGCCAGCGAAACGCACCCAGGCCGGGTAGCTGCGCGACGTGGCATAGATGCCGCGGCGCAGGTTCTCAGGCAGGCCCTCGTGCACGATGAACTCGCCGCGCACCACGCCCTGCGTCTTGGTGTTGCCACCGCGCTCGAAGCCACCCGGCTTCCACAGCGCACGCATCTGCTGCTGGAAGCTGGCGATGATCGAATCGACGAACTCTTCCTCGCGGGGCAGCAGGCGTTCCTCGGCAATCTTTAGGCCCTCGTTCGGGCGCTGCGCGTTGATGAGGGCGGTGACAACGCGCGCGATCGGATCGCGCAGCACGGCATCGAGGGCGGGCCGCACGAAGGGGTCGAAACGGCGCTCCAGTTGCACCAGGGCGAGCAGGGTGTCGGACACCCAGTTCTTGAGCGCCGAGCCGGTGTTGGCCCGCGGCACGGGGCGGCTGGTGTTGGAGTCCATGGTCGTCATTCCTTCGGTGGCGCCGTCGCCAGGTAGCGCAGAGCACAGATGCCGGGCAGGAAAAAGTAGGCCCCGCCCGTGACGGTGACGAACTGCGGCAGCCCGGCCAGGCACTGGTCGGGGCCATCGGCCTGGGGCATCGAGAACTCGTTGGTGGGCCGGCCTTCCGGCGTGGGCTCGCGCGTGCCGAGCAGCGGGTCGCTCTCACCCGAGAGCCGATCGAAATGCAGGCCTGCCATCCACGCCGATTGCACGAACTCGAACTGGCGCGCGATGTTGGCGCCGAGGCAGATGAAGTGCAGGCCGACTTCGGCCGCGGCCGGCGCCGCTTCGAGGGCCTGCGACAGCATGACCGGCGCGCCGTACTCGCGGCCGCGGCGCAGCAGCCGGTGAAAGCGGGTCGAGGCGATGCGGTCGTGCGCCAACGCATCGGCATCGAAACCGAGCGTGCGCTTGAGCCAGGACCACAGGCCCGGCTCGCCCGGCGGCAGGTCGGCGTTGCGCGGGTTGGCACGGCGCACGTGCGCACCGAGCGGGCAGCGCAGGCCGCGGGGGTCGCCGGCGTAATCGAAGTCGTTCAGGTCGACCACGGCGCCCCCGGCCGCCATGGCGGCCGACCCGTTGTGCACCAAGGGCGCGGCGGCACCGTAGTGCACGAGCGGTTCGCCCTTGCGTGTGCGGCCCACGAGCGCCGCGGCCAGGTGCTCGCGCAGCGCCGGGTCGCCGCCGGCCTGGCGGTCCAGGTGCTGCCAGAAGCCGTGCACGTCTTGCCGCAACTGGCGCATCACGAGGTAGCTGCCGTTGCGGCCCAGGTCGGCCTGGTCGGGCGCATCTTCGGCACGCGGCAGCAGCGCGGCCTGTGCGTCGCGCTGCGGGTCGAGCACCGGGCGGTCGGTGTAGCCGCCGTATTCGTTCGGGTAGCCGAGCAGGTATTCGCCCAGGCAACCGAGGTTGGTGTAGGTCGTTTGCTCAGCATCACGCGCCGGGCGTTGGCGCTGCCAGTCGAGTTGCGGTTGCGAGATGCCATCGACGAAGCCGAAGGGTTCGATGCCGTGCATGTCGGTGCTCGGCAGGTTCGCCATCAACTCGAATCCCGCAGCACATGCGGCCAGCACTTCGCGCTGAAAAGCAGCGAGCCGGCCGGGCACGGCATAGAGCATCAACAGCACATGCGGCACCCGCTCGCCACTGCCCCATTGCCAGTGCAGCGGCGCGTTGGTGCCGACGTCACCAAGGCGGCGCGCGCGGCTGGCGTCGTTGCCGAGGCCGCTGACGAACTCGGACGAGAAGCCCTGCACGATGTCGTCCGCCACACCGAGCGCGACCAGGCCGGGGCTGCTGAGCGCGACCTGCATGGCCGTATCGGGCGGAGGCTCGATCGTGGCGGCGCTGCTCACGGGCGCACTCGCCAGCCAGGCGCGCGCGGCATCACGGTCGCGCACACGCAGCAACAGGAAGGCCGCCTGCGTGTGGCGCTTGTAGCCGAAGCGCACGATGCCCTGGATGTCGCCCAGCTCCACCGAAGCAGCCACCGGCGCGCTCACAACAGCCCCAGCCAGGCGACAGCCTGTTCGTCGCTCATGCGCGGCTGCAAGAGGCCGTCGCGGATGCGCTGGTTGCGCCCCATGTCGCCGAGCGTCAGCCCGGGGTAGGCCTTGTACCAGACCTGGGTCGGCACCTGATGGCGGCGCTGGTAGGGCTTGAAACGTTGTTCGATGCGCGCGCCGCCGAAGATCAACCAGCGTGTGCGCGGCCAGCCGACCCCATTGCTGAACACGAGGTTCAAGCCCCAGGCCACCTTGTTGATGAAGTCATCCATGTAACCCTGGTGGCTGCCGTCGTAGTTGCTGGTGAAGAGCACGCGGCTGCGGTCGTCCAGGAATACCCAGCGCGCGAAGTGGATGGTCTGCACGCGGGCGAGGTGGCCGCGTGTGAAGACATGCCGGCAGGCGTAGTCGATCAGCACCAGCAGCACGCTCACCAGCGCGCGGCGGAACAGGCCGGGCTTGACGGGGCCGATGGCGGTGTACTGGTTCGAGACATCGTGGTCTTCGAGGTCCTGCAGTTCGCGCAGCGCGGCGGCCTGCGGGCGCGGGCAGATTTCGGGGTCGCTCTTTTCGAGCGCACGCAGTTGCAGCGCGATCAGCGGCGCCAACACCACGAGCAGCGGCAACAGGATCAAACCCACCAGCGGAACGCCGAGCAGATGCACGATCTTCGCGATCCACCAGCCGGGCGGTGTGGGCGCAGGGCGCGTGAGGTCGAGGCGGCCGGCGGCCACTTCATGGTCGATGAAAGCGCGCAGATCCGCGCGCAGGCGCAGCGCCGCGCCGCCGGGTGCGAGCGGCCGGCGCGGCACGTGGGCCGAGAGCGCACGCTGCAAGGCGCTCTCCTCGCGGATCTGCTGCACCGTGCGGCCCACCCAGTTCACATACGTCGCCGCGATCGGCCGGTCATGGACGAGCAGCCAGGCCAGCAGATCGGCCTCCAACGCAAAACCTTCGCAATGCGCGAAGACCCGGCGCAGGCCCTCGGCCGCACGGCTCACCATCGTGGCCAGCAGCTCGTGCGCCGGGCCGTCGCAATCGCCCATGAAAGCCAGCACGGTCGGCAGCCGCGGGCGCGGCTGGCCGATCCGTTCGAGGTCGGCTTGCAAGTCATCGTCCAGCAACACCAGGCGCGCGTAGTGCAGGCCCTCGAACACGCCGAAGGGCAACACGGCGTTGAACGGATCGGCGAGACCGGGCTGGGCATTCATCGTCTCCAACAGCGCACGCAAGGCCGGCTCGCGGCCGGCTGCGAGCGGCGCGACGATCATGAAGTGCGATTGCGGCGTCACGCTGAATCACACGCAGTCACAAACTCAGAATTGCAGGCAGAAGTCGATCAACCGGTCCTTCGCCCAGTACACCTTGCCGAGGTAAAAGCCCGGCCCGATGAGGCGGATCTCGTCGCGGATGTAGTGCGCCAGGATCGAGGTCTCGGAGTAGTCGAGCACCACGCAGTCCTTGCCGTCGAGCCAGCTCTTGTCGATGTAGACGCGCGCCAGGATGGCCTCGAAACCGAAGATCAGGATCTTGTTCTTCAGCACACCCTTCTTCGCGTCGAACACCTTGCCCTGCCAGCCGAAGTGGTTGATGAGTTCGGCGATGGTTTCGGTGTACTTCGTGCCCGGCGCGATGATGGCCGTGCCCTTGGCCATGCCGTCCGGAATGGGGCCGGCGGGGCTGGCGCGGAACAGGTCGTCGAGCTGGGTCTGTGTCATGTCGAGCAGTTGGGCTGCGTCGTAGGCCATGGTCATCTCCTTGGCGGTTGCCCGCGGTGAACAAACAATGAATCGTCAGTGCGTGTCAGTGGATTCGACGCGGCGGCACCGCGCTGTTCAGGATAGTCTCGGCCGCCTTCTCGCCGACGAGGTAGACGGCCGCGGCGACGAAAAAACCGGGGATGCGCGGGAACACCGAAGCGTCCACCACGCGCAGGCGCTGCGTGCCGTGCACGGCGAAGGCACTGTCGAGCACACCACCACCGGCCGCCGCGCCGATCGGGCAGGAGCAGGAGGCGTGGTGGCCCCAGGCGGTGTCGCGCACGTAGGCGGCGAGGGCCTCGTCGCTCGCCACATCGGGGCCGGGCAATTGCTCTTCGGCGATCAGGCCGGAGGCGATCAGCGGGGCCGTGAGCTGGCGCACAAAACGGATCGCTTCGACGATCGATTGCAGGTCGGCGCCGGCCTGGTCGTCGCCTTCCTCGAAGTAGCGGAAGTTCACGAGCGGCGTGTCGAGCGGGTCGGCCGAACGCAGGCGCACCGTGCCCGCGCGATTGTGCGTGTGTGCCTTCAGCACGGCCCAGGTCAGGCGGTCGGCATGCGCGCGGATCAGGTCCGAGAAGCCGGGCCGGTAACCTTCGAAGCGTGCCGGCAAGGCCATGCAGAAGATGTCGGGCTCGGGCTGCGATGCTTCGGAGCGGCGCACCATCGCGACGGTCGCGCCGCTGGCCGCGTACATGCCCGAGCGTGATTGTTGCCAGCGTTGCCAGACCGGATCGCCCGCTTCATAACGCGCACCTTCGAGCACGCGCCAGGGCCGGCGCATGCGGTGCGTGACAGCGACCTCGTAGCGGTCTTGCAGGTTGCTGCCGACACCGGGCAGATCGACACGCACGTCGATGCCGTGCTCGCGCAAATGCGCCGCCGGGCCGATGCCCGAGAGCATCAACAACTGCGGCGTGTTGAAGGCGCCACCGCACAGCACCACCTCGCGCCGCGCACGCACGTGGCGGCGCACACCCAGCGCCGCAGTCGGTGCGGTGTGGGCGCGGTAGAGCTGGCGGCCCTTGAGGAACTCGACGCCGCTGGCCGCGCCCTCGGCATCGAAAAGCACCCGCGTGACGAGTGCATCGAGTTCGATGTGCAAACGATCCGGGTGCGCGGCCGCGGCCTGCAAGACCCGTTCGCGGGCACCCGTGCGCTGGTGGCCCGAGGTCGACATCGGCGTGTAGCAGAGGCCTTCGAAACTGCCACTGCCCCAACCACGCGCATTCGGGTCCCCGGCACCGCGCAGCCAGCGCAGCGCACTCATCAGCGGGTGTGGCAGGCTGCGAGTGAAGGCGCGGGTGGTCTGAGCGACGAGGCCGAGCATCTCCTCGTCGCCCAAGGCTTCGAGCGGCACCGAACGTTCGGTGTGCAGCCAGCCGTCCCAACCGTGGCCGGTCGGGTCGAGGCCGAAGCGGCGCAGCGCGCGCCACAGCGGCCGGTGGTGGCAGGCCTCCAGGCGCTTGACGTGGCGGCGCATCGCGGCCGCGCGCCAGCTGCGATCGCCGGTCAACGCGGCAATGTGGTTCCAGTCGGAATCGTGCGGGCGCATGTAGATCATCGCGTTGTGCGCGGTGCAGCCGCCCAACGCCGCGGCGCGCGGGTAGAGCACGCCGCCGGCCGCGGCCTCGTACTTCGAATCGCGCGCCTGGCGCGCTTCGTCGGCGTAGTGGCGCACCTGGAAGTTCCAGCTCATCGCGGGGTTCTCACAGGCGAAGGCGTGGAAGGCCGGCACGTCGTAGTCCTCAGGCAGGCGCGCGGCTTCGGTGGTGCGCGGGTCGCTGCCCGCTTCGAGCAAAAACACACGCATGCCGGCCTCGACCAGGCGCGCCGCGAGCGTGCCGCCGCCGGCTCCCGAGCCGACGATGACGTAGTCCCAGTCGCCTTCATCGGCATCACTCATTGGCAAGTGGGCCGGCCAGTCACAGCGTCTTCAGGAACGCGATCAGGGCACGCTTGTCGGCGTCTGCCAGCACGGGCTCGGTGCCGAAGGCCTTCTCGTCGGCGCTCAGGCCATCCTGCTGGTTGAACTCGGCGGTGCCGAAGTAGTGGCCACGGTTGACAACGAAATCCGGGCACTTGCTGAGCGCCATCATCGGCTTCTTGAGGTTGGCGAACTTCAGGCGCAGGTCGGCATCGCTTGCGTCGGCGGGTGCGGTGGCGAGATCGACCTTGAGCTTCACCAGCAACTCGCCAGCGTCTTTCAGATGGGCGGCGATGACCGACGGATCGCTGCTCTCGGCGCGCAGCTTCAGGTTCGAGATCAGGCTCACCGGCACGTCCTTCGGGATCGGCCCGAGCACGATGTCGCCGCCCTCGTCGACCAGCCACGGGAACCAGCGGTGCAGGCGACCTTGCAGCGGCTGCAAGGCATCGGGCACGAAGCCGATGGGAATGGTCACGTCGCTGCGCTGGGTGGTGCGGTCGATGGTGCCGGGCACCTTGGTGCCGAGGATGGAATCACGCTCGCGCTTTTCGGGCCAGAGCATCTGCTCGATCGAGGCGTCGAACACCTTCATGCGGACGGCCACCGAGGGGTCGGTATCAAACGGGCCGACCGTGTTGTTGAGCAGGTAGGGCCCGGTCGACCACACGCTGATGAGCGAGGGCACCCGCGTGTAGCCGCGCCCGCCGGCCGGCATTTCGTAGGGCATGGCATCGCCCGTGAACGGGTCGCTGATCGTGATGGTGCCGACCGTGGGCAGTTGTTTGTACGACTGCGAGGAGAAGTTGTCCCAGATGTTGCCAGCCAGCGCGTTCGTCGCCAGCGGGCTGCACGCGTTGGTGCGCAGCAGCGTCACCGGGATGCGCGCTTCGGTGGAGAGATAGTTGCCTTCGAGGAAATCGGGCGCCTTCACGATCTCGCGCATCTGGGTCTTGTAGGCATCGGTCTGCGTCCACGACCAGTAGCGTTTGAAGCAGCCGAGGTAGGGCGCACCCGCGCACTGGTCTGCATCGAGATTGATGTCGGCCGGCGGCTTCGGCGCTTTGCTCGAATGGCAACGCGCGCAGGTGTCGGCGAAGACCTGCTTGCCGTGTTCGAGCGTGGCGGCATCGGCGTTGAGGTAGGCGGCGCCACCGGGCGCGTCTTTCAGGCGGTCGGGTTGCGCCGCCTTCAGAAAGAACAGCGCGGTGTTCGGCGTGCCGGCCTCGGTGGCCTGCCAATACGACGAGTTCTTTTGCGCGTCCGCGATCTTGATCGGCGTGACCGTCTTGCCGCCCGCCACCGCGTTGAAGTGCAGCAGCCATTCCTCGCTGAACAAACCGATGTTCAGGTAGACGCGGTTCAGCGCGCCGATCAGGCCGACCGAATCGGCCCCGTCCTTCAGCACGTGCGGCGTCTTCACAGTGCCGCTCGCCTTGTCGAAGAACTCGCTCAGCGGGCCGGTGGGGAAGGAATCGTTCAACTGCTTGTTGTCGAGTTCGCCGCCCGCGAGCTTCTCGTGCCAGAGGCGTTTGGCCACACCCATGCGCGCCATGAAATCGTAGACCGCGTTCATCGTGCGCGGGTTGTTGATGCCGTCGGTCGAAATGAGCGAGGTGTCCATCGCGCCGGGGCGGAAGGTGTGCGCCAGCTGGAACATGTAGTTCTTCTGGCCCTCGGGCTTGTTGGCGTTGTGGATGAAGAGGCGGTCGACCCACATGTACTGCGCGCCGACCGACGAACTCAGGTTCGCGAAGGCCGGCTGGTTGGCATCGGCCGGCGGCTTCACCGGGCTCGGCCCGACGTGGCAGAAGCCGCAGGACATGCCGACGCGGTAGGGCCGCACGAGATCCTTGCGGTTGTAATAGGTTGGATCGGTGTAGTACCTCTCGGCGTCCCAGGCCTTCGCGGCTTTTTCGTCGAAGGCCGGGTTCGGGAACAGGCGCAGGCCCAGCACGCCGGTGGCATAGCCGTAATACGAACCGACTGGTTGCGTCGTGCCATCGCCGAGCGGCTTGCCGCGCGAGCCGGTGGCCACACCTGGGTACTTGGTCTCGTCTTCGAAGGGGTCGGGTGCGCAGTCCTTGCCATGCACGTCGAGCCAGAGGCCGCGGCGGTTCTTGTCCGGGCCGGCGGCGTTGTCGAAGCAGGGTTCGTTGACGAGGCCGAGGTAGCTCCAGCGGTTGGCCCGCGAGTAGCCCTGGCTCGGGTGCGAGCTGACGATCTTGAGCAGGTCGAAGGCACCGAAGGTGTAGTCGGTCATCTGGTTCCACAAGCGATCGTTGCCGCCGGTCCAGACCAGCCACATGTTGCGCCCGGCCACCTCTTGCGGGGTGAGTGCGACGGCGCCGTCCATGTCGTGGAAGTAGTCCTCGGCGGCATGCACGAAGGAGGCGCCGCTGCGACCCACGGCCTTCGCTTCGTCGAGCACCTCGCCGGGCTGCGGCGACTTGGAGCAAGCGACGAGCAACAGGCCCATCAAGCCCGCCATGCAGGCCAGGATCAGCGTCGCCCTCGTCCCTCCAACCCGCCCGCGATTCACGCTCATGACGACGTTCCCTTCGTGGTGTTCGATGTTGAAAATCATTCTGCGCCGGAATATTCACCCTGAGTGCGAAAGCGGCGACCCTCTCCCAAAGGCTAGGGGTGTCCAGGGCCCAAGTGAGCTAGACCACTTCCAGGCTGCGCGCGGCAACGAAACGATTGGCCAGGACCACCGCACGCAGATTGCCGCCCGTCATGTCGACCGGATCGGCTTGGGTGTGGATCACAGCGACGAGCATCAGGCGGCGCGGCACCGCCGGCACCTGCGGCGGGCCGAGCATGGCGCCGAGGTCCACGTCGAACGTGACGACACGCGAGAGGCGCGGGTCGAGCGGCCCGGTGGGGTTGCGCACCGGCTGCGTGATGTCGGCAAAACGCCAGCCATCGGCGAGTGCGGGCAGGCTGCCGAACGCGGGCAGCGGACCGCCAGCACGCAGCGCCACCTGCACCGGGCCGGTCCACGCGCAGGGCAAGGCGGCCCAGGCCGCGTCGTTGGCGTCGTTGCCCGACACGTCACGCGCCAGCAGCGTCACGCGCACCTGGTCGGCGGGCAGCGTATCGCTGTGGCGGTGGTGCACCTGCACGTCGACCCTGGCGTTCCCACGCCCGATGGCGATCGAGGCCGGCGAGCCGCCGGGCTTGGGCAGATCGACGATCAGCTCGTACAGGTCGGCCTCGCTCGGCACGCTGCCGTTCCACGGATCGGCATACGCATCGGGGAAAGCTGCGCCCGAGCCGACCACGGTGTTCCAGAACGCCCGCGTCAGCCGGTTGGAGTTGCCGTTGGCCGCACGCAAACGGGCCTCGAACACCGGCGTCCAGATGCCATCGGGTTTGACGAGCGGGTCGCCCGCACCGCGTGCATGCAATGCGGTCTGGAACACCCACAGGCCGTATGGATCCGGCGTGTTGCCGACCCATGGGGCCGTGGCCGTCGGCTTGATGGTCGCCGTCGGCGGGCGACTGCCGCGGAGCGGGCGCACCCGCAGGTCGGGGCTCGTGTGCCAGCTCAAGGGGCTGGCGGGCGCGGCGCTGCGCGGATCGGTGAGCGGGGTCGGGCTGCCACGCCGCGTGTCGAAGTCGTGCACGCGCACAAAGCTGCGCGCCTGCAGATTCGGCTGCGCCAGATCGACTTCCCAGATGCCGCGTGCATGGACCGCCGCACGCAGCAGGCGCTGGCCGGTGGCCGCTTCGTCGTGCAGATGGAGGTCGTGCACGATGGCCTCGGGCAGGCCGTTCGTCATCGGGGACCAGGCCCACGTCGTGGCGCCGGGATCGAACACCCCGCGCCACACGCCGACCGCGGTGCCCACGTAGACGGTGTTGCGGTTGTCGCGCGGGTCTACCACCACCGCATAAGCAGGGGCGGGCACGCTCCGCTCAGGGTGCGCCGCGTCGGTGCGCAGGCCGGTGGCATGCCAGCGGTCCGTGCCGTCGAACCACCAGAGCGTGTCCATCGTGGGCGTGGCCGGGTCGCCGGTCGCGGCCACGTAGAAGGAGCCATGCGGGCCGCGGCCGTTGTCGTGCGCGGCGATGTCGCTCCACTCGCCGACCTCGGGCAGGCGCTGGCCGGGCGAGGTCACGGTGGCCGCGGCCTGCCGGCCCTCCTTCTTGTGCGCGCCCTGCTTCGACAGCGCGGTCTTGGTGGCACGCAGGCCGCCGGCCACGGTGGCATCGGCGATCAGTTCGTACTTCAGCACTTCCTTGCGGCACAGCACGTACAGGCGATCCGGGCTGGCCCAGCGGCAGGCCAGCACCTGACCGCGGAAGGCATCGCGCACGGGCGGCACGTTGCCATCGTCGACACACGCATCGGTGTCGTTGTTCTGCGCGGCGGCCAGCAGCCCCTTGGCCAGCGGGTCACCCAGGCTCGGGAGGCTGCGCCAGGTGGCGCCCCAGTCGGCGGTCAACCAGATGCGCGTGCTGCCGATGGCGAGCCGGCTGGTGGCGGGTGCAGCGCCGACCCCAGGCACACGCACCGCATCGATACCGGTGTAGAAGCCGGTCTCCTTGCCTTCGGCCTTCTCGGCCACCGTGGCGGCGCCGGCACGGAACACCGGTGGCGTGAACGCCGCGTCGGTGCAATTCCAGTAGGCGTTGTGAATCTCGGCCACGTAACGATGGGGGGCCGCCGGGTCGAAAGCCACGCTGCCCGCGTCGCCATGGATGAAGCGGCGCCGCCACAGGTTGACGCCGATGCGTTCGAGCAGGGCGTTGTCTTGCGCGCCGGCCACCACGAAGCCGTCCGCCGCGGGAGATGTGGCCAGGTAGCCGCATTGCAGCGTGGCCAGGCCGGTGTTGCGCGCAATGAAGCTGCGCTTGACGAGCCGGTTGTCATCGTTGCCGCGCAGCGAACGGAAGATGCCGCCGTCGCAGCCGATCCACAGTTCGTTGCGCGTGCCCACGGTGACGAAGCGCGCGATGTGCACATCGGCATGCACACCGCTGCCGATGAAGGAATCATCGGCGGTCGGGTCGGCGCCGGGTGCGATGGCCGCGAAGCCGTAGCGCCAGCTGCCTGCCGCCGGCGCGGTGACGCTGGCGATGTAGAGCGAGGCGCTGTACTGGCTGTCGACCAGTTCGGTGGCGCCGCCGAGCAGCAGGCGCTCAGGCCGCGTCGGGTGCACGGCGATGGCCTGGTTGTAGTCGTCCTGCCCGCCGAGCAGGTTGGGCGGGATGTTCTGCACCGCCACCGGCACCTGGTTGTCGAGCCGCCACACGAGGTTGCCCGAGCCCAGCACGTAGAGCACGGTGGCGTCCGAGGGCGCGGGCGCCAGGCTCAGGCGGCTCGGCGCATGGTTGCCGTTGGTATCGACCTGCGCCAGCCCCGCCAGCACGATCGGCATGAAGGGCCCGGCCAGGCCGGCGGTGCTGACGTAGAGCGCCGGGTCCGCCGCTGCCGCGTTGCTGACGGCCACGAAGACCACGCCGCCCGCGAGCCAGCACACATCGGTGCAGGTGAGCGTGTCGTCGGCCACGGCGAGTGGGGTCACGCCATCGAGCTGGCGGAAGTTGGCCGCGGGCACCACCGTCCAGGCCGCGTTCGGTGCGCCGCTGCGTGTGTACAAACCCGCCGAGGTGGCGGCCACGATGGTGGCGGCATCGAGCCGCGTGGGCGAGGCCGGGTCGCGCGCCATGCGGAAGATGCCCTTGCCGCTCAGGTTGTTGCCCTCGCGTTGCCAGGGCGAGCCGAACAGCGGCGCCGTGGCCGGGTGGTCGCCGTAGAGCACGCCGACGCCCGAGTTCTGGCCGAAGGGCACGCCGATGCCCCAGGGCATCAACTCGCCGGTGCCGACCAGCACTTCGTCGAGTGCGGCGTTGCCACCGGGGTCGAAGCGCACCAGCATGCAGCCGCAGGTCAACACGCTCGATTGCTGATCGATCGCGGGCACCGTACCGGCCGGTGCGGTGGTGGTCCAGCCGCCGAGCGGGCGCCAGGATTCGCCCGCATCGTCGCTGTACCAGACACCGCCGTTGGCCGAGGCCGCGTAGGCGCGTTGCCCGTCGCTCGACACATGCACATCGTTCATGCGGCCCGAGACGCGCGGCAGGCCGCTCGCCTGGCCGCCGAGCACGACGGTCGGGCCGATCGGCAGCCACAGGTGCTGCTCGGCCGGCACGGGCACGCCGCGCGCGCCGGCAGGCGGCCGCAGGGCGTTCGCCGCGGCGACTTGGCGGCGGCGCGCCTGGACGGCGGCATCGATGGTGGCGGCATCGACGCTGCCGCGCCGCTCGGCCAGGAAAGCCTGGCGCTCCTTCGCGCGGCCGCGCTTGGCGGGGTCTTTGCGCACAGCGCCATAACGTTGGCGCGCTGCCAGGGCAGGCGCGGGCGCCGGCGCGGCCGCGGCCGCGGCCGCCACCACCTCACTCGCCTTGGGTTTGCGCAGGCGGGCCATGCTCAGCTGCCCCTCTTCGGCGCCGGCTCGGGCGCGATGCGGATGTAACCCTCCTGCACCTCGTGCGGCAACTCGGGCAACAGGGCCTCCTGCGTGGCGGCGAGGATGGGGTCGTCTTTCCAGCTCGCCGGTGTGTCGCGCCGCGTGAAGAGCTGGTTCTTCGGGAAGGACGAGATCTTCGGCAGCCGCACCTGGGCCGGGTCGATCAGCACCGGGCCGATGCGGGCCGAAGGCGCGATCACGGCGAGCGCCGGCGCCACCCAATCGCGCGCGAGCTGGAGCGATTTGCGCGGCAGCACACCGCAAGTGGCGTGTGCCTTGCCGGCCGGGTGCATCAGCAGGGTGATCATGACTGTCTGCCCCGGCCGCAGTTGCAATTCGTCTTCGGCGACCACGTACGGGTGGGTGATCGGCCGCGTGCCCGGCACCTGCGCCGCGGTGTCGATGCCGGCGAGTTGGCCGCGCAGGCGGCCGCTGTCGATCGCCAGTTGCGCCACCACCTTGTCGACCACGTGCACGTGCGCGTAGTCGTCGTCGATGAAGTAGCCGAGCACGGCGTCGTCGCTGCGCGTGATCTCGCCGATGCGCACGGTGAAGGCGCGGTCGGCGAGGGCCAGCGTGGCAGCCACGGCGTCGAGGCCGTAGTCGCTTTGAATATCGAGCCGCAAGCGCGCGCGCACCACCGCGATGGGCCGCCCGACGAGACCGGCGATGTGCTCGGTGCCCATGCTGCGCAGCGCATCGACGCTCCACATCGTCGTGTCGATCGAGCGCAGCAAGGCCGACAGCGCGGACTCGTCGTCGGCACCCGCGCTCGCACCCTGGCGCACCTGCGCGTCGGCCGTCACCGTGCCGGCGGCGAGCCGGCCCAAGTGCGTGGCACCACCGCTCAGCCCGAACAACGGGCCCGCATCGGCCGGGCCTTCGCGGCCGGGCGCGATTTCCCAGACCACGCCGCCACCGATCGGCTCATGCATCAACTGGCCGAGCGGCGCGCCGGCCGCGTCGAACACTTCGAGCGCTTCGTCGATGTGGTCGGGCAGCAGGAAGCCCATCACCGGGTTGACCATGCGCGTGGGTTCGACCTGGTCGACGTTCGCTTCGGCGGCTTCGTCGCCACGCGCGGCCGGATCGACCAGACGAAACATCAGGCGCGCCGGCAGCGTGAGGCGCGGCGGCAGGCGCAGCGCTTCGCCGCGCGCACCGGCCGGCACCGGCGCGGTGGCGGGCAAGGCGAGACGTTGCGGCGCGTGCAGGCGTTCGAGCGGAACATCGAGCGTGCGGCCGAAGGCATCGACCAGGCGCGCGCGCCGCAAACGCAGCGCACCACCGCGCAACCACAGCGGCGTTTCGCCATTGCGCGGGTAGTCGCCGAGCGTGCCGTCCGGCAGGCGCAAGCGCGGCAAGCCGCCGTCGTAGGCCAGGCCGAGCAGCTGTTCGCGCAGGCCGTCGAAGTTGGCGCTCAGCACGTCGAGCTGATCGACCGCGGCGGCGATGCGCGCGAGCGCGGCTTCGGTCGATTCGCTCGCCTCACCCTGGTTGTTCTTGTCGCGCTGGTCTTCTGCGGCGAGCCAGGAGCGCACCGCGCCGCTCAGGTTGTTGGCCACGCCGGTGGTGAGCGGGCTGCGGCCCTGCACCGTGCGGGCGATCGGCGTGGCGGGCATCGCCTCACCCGCTTGCAGATCGACCGTGCCGAGCGACCAGCCGGCAAGTGTGTCGTCGAGTTCGAGGCCCAGCTCCCATTCGAGCCAGAGCGGAATCCAGGGCTGCGACCAGGCCGTCACGCCGACCGGGTCGGGGTCGACACCCTGGAACAGCGAGAAGCGGCGCAACTGGTCGGCGATGCGCGCGTCCGTGGTCGCGCGTGTGGCGCCACCGGCCATGCTCACCTTGCGTGAGAAGGCGCCGCTGGTGCCGTCGTAGACCGCCTCGGTGCTGCCGAAACGCAAGGCCGCTTCAGCGACCATGCGCTTGCGCGTGGCTGCGCCGTCGAGGCCGTGGCGCGCACTCGCCACACCGGCCAGCCAGGTCGCCCAATACGGGTTGTGCATCAGCAGTTCGCGCGCGAGCAGCAGCACTTCATCCGGCACGGCCGCCGTGCCGAGCGTCGGCAGGATCTCGCTGCCATCGATCACCTGTTCGATCGCGCGGATCACCTGCGAGGGATAGCGGCAGTTGAGCTTGCCATCGGCCGAGTGGCGCCCGTCACCGCCATGAATCAGGCTGCGCCGCGCGCCGCGCAAGGCCAGCATCGGCTCGCCGGGCGTGTAGAGGCGCGGTGCGGCGAGCTTGACTTCACGCACCGCCGGTTCGGCGCGGCCGGCTTGCGCGGGCGTGCTTTGTTTTTGCGCGCGCTCCTTGTCGGTCTCGCCCCATTCGTGCATCTGCGTGCGCTGCTCGTCCTTGCTCACGATGCGCAGATCTTTGCGCTGCTTGCCGAACGAAACCTTGGTGCCCGTACCCGCATCACCCTTCAGCGCCGCGGCCGAAGCACGCGCCACCGCACCGCGCGCGTGGCGGCCCGCGGCGAGCGGCCCGGCATCGGCACCTTCGAGCAAGCGGTCGGTGCCGCCATCGCCGCCGGGGCGGCTGGCGTAACCGGCGACGTGCTCCCACTCTTCCACATCGACCAGGCCGTCGCCGCTGTCGATGCGGTCGATCAGGTTGCCGGTGAAGGCGGCGAGCAGACGTTCATAGGCGCGGCGCGCGGCGGCATCGGTTGGCGCGAGTGCGGTGGAGGCGAGCGTGGCGGCGATGTCTTCGCCGTGTTCGCCCCAGACAGCATCCAGCTCGCTCGCGGCGGGCCGGTTGTCAATGGTCACTGGGCCGCTGATCGGCACGCCGTAGAGGCTGCCATGGAGCAAGCTGCTGCGCGGCCAGTGCGGCTCCGTTTGAATCACCGCAGTGGCCCGGTCGGCAAAGGCCGCGGTCGCTTGTTGCAGGCCGGGCTTGAGCTTGGTCGCAGCCGCCGCGGTCGGTGCGGCGCGCACGCCCGCCTGCAGCGCGACCGCCTTGGTCGCGTAGCGCGTGGCCACGTCCAGGCCCACCGAGGCCTGCTTGTCTTGCAGCACGCGGCGTTCCTGTTGCTGCTTCTCGGTGTCTTCGCGGTCTTCGATCAGGGCCCAGCCGAGCTGGCGCAGACGCTCGTGCAGGCTGCTGTCGGTCTGCGCGCCATCGAGCGGATCGAGCGTGGGCTGGCTCCACCAGCCGGCGACGAGGTAGGCGACCTGATCGCCTTCGACACCGGCAGGCGCGAGCGCAACCAGGTCGTCGAGCGGATCGTGCAGCGCAAAGCGGTTCAGCGTGGCGTCGTACACGCCGGTCCAGTTGAGCGAGCCGCCGCAGGAGCCCGTCAAACCTTCGGCGGGCACGCTGCGGCCGGTGGCGGTGACGGCCGCGGCGCCCGCCGGCCACTGTTCGAGCGGCACGACACGCGTGGTATCGGCCTCGATCACCCAGCCGCGCAGCTTCGGCACGGCACTGCCCTTCGGCGCCAGCACGCGCAGCACCACCCAGCGATCCGGCAAGGCAGGCAGCGCAAGCCGGTTCGTCGCGCCGTTGTCGCCGAGCGAGCCGCGCAGCAAGGCATCGGGCATGGCCCAGCGCAGATGCACGCCGGCCGGCCGCGCCGGGCCATCGGCGAGGTAGCTCGTGGCCACGGGCATCGCCTGCCCATCGGGTGCAGCGATGGCAAGCGGCAGGCGCGTCATCGCTTCGCCGCTGCCGGCCGGCACGTACAAAGCCTGCACGTCGATCGGCACCAGCACACGCGTGTCGCGCAAGAGCGTGGTGTCGAAACGGCCGACCGCATCGAGCGACAAGCCGGTGCGCGCCAACGCACTCCAGCGTGCGCCGAGCAGTTGCTTGGTGATCGTCTGGTTGTCGAAGTTCGCCATGGCGCTCAACTCCGGCTGAACAGGGTGGCGAGCTTGGCGACACTCAGCGCGAGCGTCGGCCGGAACACGTTCACCAGCGGCGGCGCGCCGTTGACACTCGGATCGCCGAAGACCTGGCGGTACGGGAAACGCAGCATCTGCAACGCGAACTCGGCGCCATCGACCGAGCCTTCCATGTTCGTGTTTGGCGCTGCGAGCAAGGCTTCGTTGAGCTTGCGGATGTCGATCACGCCCGGTGAGCCGGGCCTGAACGGCACCGGCACCAGGTCGGCCGCGTTCGCATTGGTGTCGAGCGCGGTCTTCGCGTTGCGCGCCTTCACGCCCGCCTGCAAGTTGTTCGGGTCGCCACCGACCGGCGACAGACGCACGCCGAACTGGATGCCCTGGCGCGGCTCCTCGATGTGCACCACCGCGGGGATGCCGTCGAACAGCACCAGCAGCACGGCCGGCGCGAGGCGCTCCATGCGCAGCAGCTTCAAGCGCCGCGGGTCGCTCTCCGGAATGGCGGCATCGTCGGCGACACCGAGTTCGCGGTCGTAGGCGCGCACGTGCAGACCGGGCCAGCCCGCCACCGCGCGCGAGCGCAGCACGAAGCCGCTCACCGGCCCGGCCGGGCCTTGCTGAACGGTTTCGCCGCCGGGCAGGCGCACACGGCGCTCCTCTTCGTCGAGCTCGTCGCGCACCACGCGGTAGAGCGCCGCCAACTCGGCGCGGTCGCTCGAATTGACGGTGCCGACACCGAGCGCACCTTGCACGAGCGCATCGGTCCAGGCGCGGTCGAGGTAGAAGAAGCGGATCGATTCACGCGGCAGCAGTTGTTCGTCGGCGACGAGGTAGGAGAAGGGCACGCCCTCCAGCAGCCGCAAGCGCGCGAGCCAGCCGCGCAGCTCGCCGGGCACGACGCGCTTGCCGAACTCGGCGTCGTCTTCCTGCGTCGAGAACGTGACGGTGGAAAGCAACTGCGCGACGAACTGCATCGCCATCGTTGCGCTGAGGTTGAGGTTGGCGTTCATCGCGGGCTCCTGTGCAGCGCGCCGGCGATCAGCGCATCGAGCGCATCGGGTTCGCGTTCGGTCTTGCGCCGCAGCCCGAGCGGCCCATGGGTCGATATTCCCCCGCCTGGCCCCGTGCTCACACGGCCCAGGCTGTCGGCGGTGAGGCTGTCGACATGCGCGCCCAGGCTCGCGCGCATGCGGTCGGCTGCGACACCGCCGAGCAAGGGTTCGAGCGCCGAGACTTCGGCCACCGGCACTTCGGTGTTCTGCAAGGCCGCGACCGTTCCCAGGCCACCGCGCAGCTTCTTGACGGCGGCCGCGGAGAAGCCGAAACCTTCGCTGATCAAGCGGTCGAGCCCGCCTTCGCGCGCGAAGGGCAGCGGCCGGCCCGCATCGACCAGCACGCGCGAGGGCGCGAACACCTTGGCAGGTTGCGCCGCGGCCGTCAGCACGAGGTGGCGTGAGAGCATCTCGGCCAGGCCCGCACCGGCCTTCGCGCCTTTGAGCACACCGCCGAGCGCGGGTGCATCGTTGAGCACCGCGAGCAACTGGCGCGCACGCTCGGCGCCGAACTGTTCGGCGCGCCAGGCGAGCATGGCGCGCACCACGGCCGGCTGCGAGAGGGCGAGCAAGCGGCCGATCTCGAAGGCCGCGGCGAGCGACAGATCTTCGCGCCCATCGGGCACGCTGCGACGCAGTTGATCGCTCACGTGGGCGAGCGGCAGACGCCCGCCCTCACCCGGCGCGTCGCGTGTGGTCGGGTAGGTGCCGAGCGGGCCGCGGTACCAGGCGCGCACGCGGTCGCCGCGGCGCGTGAGGTGCGGCAGGCCGACGTGGCCGGTCTCGGTGAACTCTGCCGGCGGGCGCGCCAAGGGCGGTGGCGGCGGCTCGCCGGCCTTCAGCTTCGGCGCGGCCGGTTCGGTGCCGAGCAGGCCGACATCGAGCCCACGCATCAAACTTTCGAAACCGCCCTCGCCGCTGACGGTGAATGACCAGTGCGCGAGCACCGGAAAGCGGTAGGTGCGTTCGAGCACGAAGGCGTATTCGAAGTTGCCGCGGTAGCCCTCGAGCATCACGTCGCGCACCAGGCGGCCGGCTTCGTCCTGCGAGGCGGTGAGCGCGACGTGCTCGACCTTCTGCGCCGTGGTGGACCACTGTTGCGCTGCGCCGCCGGCCTTGGCGGCAGCCGCCACCGGCGCCGGTGCCGCGGCCGCCTTCGTGAAACCCGCGGCTGCGCCCACCCCGGCAGCGCGTGATGCGGCCGCCGCGTGCACGGCGGCCGTGGTGCTGCTGCCCATCACCACGTGATCGCTGTCGCTCGTGGCGGCGGTGTAGGCGCGGTAGTCGAACACCACGCTGGTGGCGAGAAAGCTCAGCGTCGGCGGCGGCGGCTTGGCCAGTTCGGCGAGCTGGCCTTCGACATTGATCAGGCAGGCGAGGTAACGCACCGGCTTGTTGTTCGTGCGGTCGTACTGCGGCAGGCGGTTGGCGATCACGGTGGCGAGAAATCCATCGTCATCGCCGTTCGCGAGTTCGGTGTCGTTGACGTCCACCTCGCGCACGTGGCAGAGCAAGGGCAGCTCCTCGCGCATCGGGAACACCTTGTCGATGACACTGCGCGTGACGGTCAGGTAGATGCCGGTCGGCACATCGTTCTTGCCGGCAAGCACCAGGCCCGGCGTGACGCACTCGGCCACCGGCTTGTCGCCCGAGAGCGTGCCCTCGCCTTCGGCAATCACCACCAAGGCGACCCACGGCGTGGTGGTGTTGCCGGGCTCCGGTTCACGTTCCCAGGGCAAGGTGCGGCGCTTCAGCACGATCTGCGGCAGCCGCGATTCGTAGGCGCCTTCGCTGTTGGCCGGCGGGAAGGTGGAGAGCATCTGCTCGGGCGGCAGCTTGTAGCGCGGCGCCGTCACGCGCAGATGCGTTTCCTGCGTCTGCACCGGGCCGACGGTTTCGCCATTGGCCTTGTTGACATCGACCTGGCCGGCGAGCGTGTACTCGCCCGCCTTCAGCGGCGGGTTGGCCATGCTGTGCAGTACGAATTGACCGATCGCGGGCATCACTTCACTCCACGTTTTGCCGCGCGAGGCGCGGGCTGTCGTTTCACGGGCACGGCGGCACGCACGCTGCGCGGCGTGCCGGTGTCGGTGGGTTCGGGCAGCTCGCGGCCGTTGCGTTGCGCCGGCAGCCAGGCCAGGTGGGCGAGCGCGGTGCCGGCCGCCACCGCGCCGCGCACCAGCAGGTCGAGCCCGCGCTGCGCGAGTTGTTCGGCCACCGCCTGCGGGTCGGCGCCGGGCAGCGCAGCCATCACGCCGACGAGGTGCCAGCCGTCTTCGCTTGCCACGCTGACACTCACGCCGCCATTGCCGCTCGGCAGCAACGGGTAGAGCAGCATCACCCGCTGGCCGCGCACCACGAGCGTCGGTGCGATCGGCTCACCGTCGAGGCCGAGGGCACGCTGCGCACCTTCGAGCGCGAGCGTGAGGCCGCGCCGCGCGGTGTTGCCGCTCGGGTCGTCGAGCGCCACGATGACGAGCGTCACGGCCGACGCAAAACGTGTGTTGACGAGCGCCGTGCCCTCGACCAGATCGGCCGCACGAAGCCAGCCGCTTTCACGCGGCAGGCCGCGTTGGCGCACGGCGCGCACGCGGCCCTCGACCTGCACCACCGCCTGCGCCGCGAGCGCACAGCCGTGGCCGAGGCTCGGCAGCACGCTGCCCGCATGCCAGCCGCTGAAGCCGGGGCGCTGGGCCGCTGCCGGCAGGCCCACGGCGACGGCAATGGTCTCGGCGCCTTGCGGCACGGGCAGCGTGCCACCTGCATCGGGCAGCTCGTTGTCGCCCATCACCTCGCCACCATGGCGCAAGAAGACCACGCGCGCGCTCGCGCCGCTGAGTGCAAGCTGCGGCCGCGGCGCTTTGTCATTCAGATCGCGCGCGGCGTTCGGCAGGGCCATCACGACCACCTCGCCGGCGGCCACCGTCGCACCGGCCGGCAGCGCGCCGCGTTGGCCGGGCTTTTGCAGCAGCGCGCCATTCAAGGCCGACAAACGTTCGCGCACTTCGCGCGTCGCACCGCGGCCGCGCACCGCCGCCAGCGGTGCCCGCGCCATGCGTGTGAGCGCCGCGGCATCGGCCGCCACCAGGGTCTTGCCGAGCGTGGTGCCGCGGGTCGCGTTGACGAGCTTCAGCACCGCGGGGATGGCAGGGTTCACATCGTCCGCCACCTGCGCGAGCGTCGGCGGCGCGACGATCAGCACCGCATCAGCCGGCGGCTTGCCGACCGTGGTGCGCTGCCCGGCGCGCTCGGGTTCGTCCAGCCCGGTGCCGAGCACTGCCACCACTTTCGGCCGCTGCACGAAGGTGTTGACGGCGGCGCGCCGGCCCGGCTCGACCAGGTCGACCACGGCCGTGGGGCCGGTCGCGATGGCCAGGCCGTCGGTCAGCGAACCGAGCCGCGGCGGCGCGGCGCGTTCACCGCGCAGCGAGGCCACCGAAGTGCGGCTGCGGCCGTCAGCACGAGCGGCCCATTGGGCGGCGATGGCCAGCACCGCGTTGTCGTCGGCCGTGGCCGGCACCTGAGCACGCAGCGCGGCCGATGCCGCAGTGAACTGCGGCCGTGTCGCCTGCTCGCTGACGAAGGGCAGCGGGTGCCGCACACCGGCTTCGACGCGGCGCTTGTAGTCGATCGGCGGCAGGCCGGGCGGGATGTCGGCCACGGTGTAGAGGCGCAGGCCGTCGATGGCTTCGAGCACATCGCCGCTCGGGATCTTCGGGTTGTCGGCCTTCTGCGGCGGGCCCCACACACCGAGCGGGAAGGACGGCGCGCTGTGCACCTCGGCGCTGAAGGCATCGGTGTGTACGCTGTGGTCGCTGTCGCGCGTGAGCGTGACGGTGAGCACCGTGCTCACGTCGGCCAGGCCCATCGGCGCGAGGCTGATGCTGTGGCTCGGCGTCTTCTCGATCGTGCGCGCGCCGAGCAGCACGCGGCGCGTGGGCACTGAATTCGTCAGCGTGATCTCGAACTCGGCATAGACCTCGAAGGGTTTGTCGGTCGAGCCATCGGCCGTGCCGGTGTCGGTCGCGCCACCCGGGCCGGTGCCGGGTGGCAACGCGCCCTTGCCGGTGGCGGCGGCGAGCACACGCGCCGTGTCGCCGCCCGCGTCTTCGAGGTACTTGCGGATGAAGGGGCCCCACAGCAGCAGCGGGCGCGGTGGCTGGTCCGCATCGCCGAACTCGACCGCCAGGTCGACCGGGCCGACCGAGAAGGTCGCGATGCCGTGGAAGCTCGGCCCTTCGATGAAGATGTCGGCCGTGATCGAGATCGAGAAGGTGATCTCGCCGATCCACACATCGATCGTCACGCCGGCGCGGATCGACGCGTAGGCGTGCACTTCCAGATGGAAGGGGTCGAAGTAGACGATGCCATCGGCACCGAAGATCACCTGCGCCCAGGCCGGGCCGAAGCGGGCCGAGACTTCGACGCGCACACCCGCCATCACCGCCTCGGAGGTGAGCGCGAAATACGATTCGCCCTTGATCGTGAGGAAGGGGCCGACGCGCCAGTTCAGGCCGAGGCGGGGCACCTCGGGGTAACCGGCGCGGTGGAACTTCGGGTGGTAGCCACCGATCGTCAGCACGAACTGGCCGCGGTTCGGGCCGCCGAACCAGCTCACGAAAGCGAAGCCGCCGGTCAGGCGCGCTTCGGGGTAGAGGATCCAGGAGTTGTCAGTCAGTTGCGCCTGCACCCACAGCACACCTTCCTTGGTGGAAAAACGCGCGACGAGCGCCAGCTCGATCGAGACGATCGCCGCCTGCGGGCGCGGCAGCGCCATGCGTGCGAGGCCGAGCAACGCGATCTGCAAACCATCGCCCACCTGCACCGACACGACCACCACCCCATCGACGAGCGCGAAGCTGGTGAAGGACAAGCCGGCCGCGAACCAGAAGGAGCCGCGCTCCATCGGGAAGTAGCCGCCGAGCGCGATCAACTCGCCCATCGGATCGCCGCTCGGGCGCGCGGCCGGGTCGAGCGCCTTGATGAGCGGGTACTGGTCGAAGCGCGACATGTCCGACGGGATGAGCAACTGGCGGTTGATGCCGAGGCCACCGCCGATCCCGGTGACGAAGAAGGCTGGCACGCCGCCGATCGGCCCGTTGATCGCGCCGAAGGCGAAGAAGGACGCGAAGCGCTGGCCGTTCTGCACGCCGTGCCCGTAACCGCCGAACACCGAGAGGCCGTAGACCGCGAAGCGGCCCATGAGCATGCCGACATACTGCGTGGTGTCGCCGCTGCCGAACTTGCGCAGGCCACCTTGCAGGGTGAGGCCGCCCATGTTGGCGTCGAAGGCCAGGCCGGCCAGATCGACCGCCCAGCGCGAGGGGTCGAAGAAGGAGGCGTTGGAGGCGACGACGAAGGTGAGCTGCAGATCGTCCACCGCGGCGGTGAGGCCGAGCAGCGAGACGCGCCCGTCGAGCAGCAGCGAGATGCTGCGCAACTGGTCTCCCTGCAGGCTGACGCCGAAGCCGACCTGCTCGACGTAGAGCGGCCCGAAACCGCGCTGGATGGCGAGCCACCACGGGCCGGTGCCATCGCCCGCGCGCAGGCCCACGAGCACCGGGCCGCTGCCGATTTTCTGCACGCTCAGTGCCGGGCTGAAGGCGGGCGCGAGGCGGTTGCTGCCCGAGCCCGCATCACCCAGGATGCCCTGCCCCACCGCATTGCCGCCGCTCGCGCTGGCCACACCGGCCGCGAGCTGGGACAACTGCAACTGCACACCGCCAGCGCGTGTGCCGGCGTTCACCTGCGCGAACACATGCAAGGCGACCGAGCCGATCGAGAACGAGCCGGCTTCCAGCAAGGGCTTTTCGCGTCGCCCGACCCGCAGGCCGACACCGTTGACCGAGACCCCTGGCGTGAAGGCGAAAGCGCCCGCCGCCGGGCCGACCTTGAGCAGGTCGATGACGATGCCTTCGGGCACCGCGCCCGCCGCGCTGCTGATCCAGCGGGCGTCGTTCTCGAGCGCGAGCGTGATCGCCGAACTGGCGGGCAACAGATTGGCCGGCCGCGGCAGCGACAGGCGCACGCCGACGAGCTGGCTGCCATCGCCGGGGCTGCTGCCGGCGAGGCCGATGGTCAGCGCCCCATCGATGGTGATGCTCGGGTTGGCCGAGGCCACGTTGGCAGCCAGGCGTTGCAGGCGGGCGAGCAGCAGTTGCAGATTGAAGAGCTGATCGACCAACGCGGGCGCACCGGCGGCATCGACCAGCAGCGCGCCGGCCATCACCTCGCGGATCGACTTGCTGCCGACCCGCTTGGCCAGCAGTTGTGTCACCGCCTCGGTGCGCAGCACGAAGGACGCGACCAGATCGAGCACCGCTTCGAGCAGACCGAGCGCGACGGCTTCGAGGTTCGTGTCTTCCGCGCCGGCGGTGACGAGCACGAGGTCGAAGCGGCCGCCGATGATCCAGCGCGCACCCACCAGCCGATCGCCCGGCAGGCCGAGCGCGAGCTGCGCCCGCGCGCCGCCGACGGGCGCATTGCCGGCCACCACGTTGAAGGCCGGGCGCAGCAGCACGCCGCCGGCGTCGATGCTCGCGGGGCCGACTTGCAGCTCGAAGGATTTCAGGCCGCTCGCATCGAGCGTCAAGGCCAGGCGCGCGTGGTCGATGGCCGGCAGGCCAGCCAAGGTGCCGGTGATGCCGACCGTGAAGGGCGAAGGCTGTACGGTCAGCTCGAAGCCGCCGACATGGACCGTCAACACCCCGGCGCCGAACGATGCGCCGGTGCCGCCGGGCAGCAGCGGCGAGAGCGCCTGCGCCAGGCCATCGAGCGCCGTGGCGAGCAGCGCGGGCAGGCGCGCGGCCAGGGCAGCCGCCGGGTTTGCGGCCCAGGTCTGCAAGGCCGCCGGCACGAACTGCCCGGCACTGCGCAAGGCCATCGCGTCGCCGATGCGCGCGACCAGGGTGCCGACCTGGCCTTTCAAGCCCGCATCCGGCTGCAAGGCGGCGAGGGCGTTCAACACCAGCGGCAGGGCTTGCGTCACAGCCTCTTCAGCCAGGCCTTGCGCCAACTGGCCTAGACCAGCGGGGTTCGGGAACAGGGCCAGATCGGCACCGACCGCCGGGCGCAGGAACAGCCGAGTCAGCTCGCCGAGCACCAGGTGCACTGCCGAGCGGCCGGGGGTGTCGGCGCGCAGGCCGACGAAGATTTCGGCACCGGCACGCGCCGCACTGCCGGGCGCGAGCGTGAGCTGGAAGCTGCCGCCGAACACCAGCCGCGCCGCCGCGGCGAGGGGCAGTTCGAAGGCACTGCTGTCCAGTGCCAAGGCCAGGCGCGCATGACCCGAGGTGTCGGCCTCGGCCCGCAGCGTGATGCCGGTCGCGAGGTCCAGGCTGCCGCCGGCGCCGCCGATGCCGAGCAGCGGCTTCAGCGCATCGAACAAAGGCACGAGCTTGGCCGCCGCGAAGCCGCCAGCCAGGCCGAGCGCGGCCTCGCTGCGCAGCCACGCGACCGGGTCGGCGAACAGCGCCGCCGGCAGCGGCACGCGGCGCCGGCCCTGCGTGTCGGCCACACCCAGCAGGCCGAAGGCGGACAAGGCCGCATCGATCACGGGGCGCGCGGTTTCGTCGAGCTGGCGCAGGCCCTCGAGCGCGATGCGGGTGAGCTCGGCCGGCACCAGGCGCACGAGGGCGCGTTCGAAATCCTGCGGCTGCGGATTCGGCCAGAGTTCCAGCGCGTCGGCCACCACCGCGCCGGGGCGGTCCCAGGTGAGTGCCAAGCGCAGCGCACGGTTCAGTTCAAGTTGCAGGCCGCCGGTGATCGCGGTGCTGCCCACGGCCGCGCCAGCACCCACGCCGATGCGCACCGAACCGTCACCGATGCCGGCCACTGTGACCACGAGGCGAGCCTGCCAGTCGAACCAGCCGAAGGCCCCGGCGCCGACACCGGCCACCGCGCCGGCTGCACCCGCGCCGGCAGCGGCACCGGCCTGCACCTCGACGCGCCAGGGCGCGAAGGACACGCGTGCGACCAGCGGCCCGGCACCGACCACCACTTCCCCGGGCACCGCGGGCAGATCCGGCGCACCCGCCGGCAAGCCGGGCCAGAGCGCACGCAAGGCAGCGACCAGCGCATCGCGGCGCGTCGCATCGCCGACCAGCGAACGCAGTTGCTGCGCCGGGTCGTTGAGCAGGTGTTCGATGGCATCGGGCACGCTGCCGCTGGCCGCGTCCATGAATTCGAGCGAGCGCAACAGCAAGGTGAGCGCCACACCCGGCCCGCTGGTCTCGCCACCCAATGCAAGCGCAAGGCTCGACAAGAGCACCCGCGCTTCGGGCAGCAGGGTGGTGGCCGCATCGAAGCCGGCAAGCTCGCTCGCCAAGCCGCTGGCCTGCACCCGCCAGCGTTCACGCGCGAGTTCGAAGACACGCGCTTCGTGCAGCGTGATCCAGGCCTGCGCTTCGGCCGGGCCGGCGCCACCGCCGAGCGGCAAGGCGAGGTCGAGGCTGGCGCGGCGCAACTGGTGCGGCACGGCGTCGCCCGGCGCGCGGCCGGGGTCGGGGCCACCAACCAACCACGCGCTGTGACGGCCCACACCGAGGTGGACGTTCAACACCCGGTCGGTGTGCAGGCTGACGGCACCTGCCTGCGCGCGCAATTCGCCGAGCACGAGTTGCGCGTGGCCGTCCACACGCACCTGGCCTGCCGCCAAAGCCGGCGAGGACAGGCTGGCGCGCACGGCGAGCACCAGCCGATCCGGTGGCGTGTAGCTGTGCGCCGCGCGCAAGGCGGCGCGGTCGGCCATGCCGGCGGCGACCACGGCGGTGATGGCGCGCTGCAAACGCGTGGTGTCGGCGATCTCACCGAACAGCATGTGCACCGCGAGGCCGGCACGCGCCGCGCCGGGCGGCACCGTCGGCGGGCGCAGCTCGCGGCCGGGATCGTCCGATTGCATCAGCGACGTGAGGCCACCGATCAGGCCACGCGCCAGGTGAAGGTCGGGGTCGTCGCCAGGATCGTCACTGTCGGCCGCGGGCGGGGGCGGCAGCAGTTGTTGCAAGAGCCGCAGCGCGTCGGCGGCGGGTGCGCTGTCGAGCACTTGCAGCGACACCGGGCCGAGCGGCGTGCCCGCCGTCACGAGCGCGGTCACGGCCGGTACCGATTCAGCCGCGCGCCGTGCCGCATGGCCCGCCGCGGCCTCGGCCACGAGCACCAGGTCGCCACCCAGCGCCGCGAAGGCACCGAGCACGCGGACGATGCGCTCGGCCTGGCCCTGTGTGCCATCCGCATCGCCGCTCGGGTTGCGGCAGGCATCGCGCCCGCCGAGAGCGATGAACCAATCCCCGGTAGCGGCCGTCGGCAATGCGAAGGCCGCCGCCTGCAAACCCGGCGCACGCAGGTCGATCAAACGATCGGCGGGGATCTCGGCCCAGGGCATCGCGCCGGGTGCGGCCACGGCCACGTGCACCACGGTCACGGGTGCGCTGCCGAGCAGGTCTTCCAGATCGATCGTCGCGAGCAACTCGCGCTGCGCGGTGTTGAGCACGCGGTGGATGGCGACGCTGGCCGGTGCACTCGTGGGCGGCAGCACGAGGCCATCGCTGCCGGTCCAGCGCACGACCAGGGCGTCGAAGCCGGCGGCGATGTCGTCGCGCCCGTCGATCAGCGCGGCCAGGTCGGCCCCACTGCGCGCTTGTTCGATCAAGGCCTGCTGCAAGTCGACGGACGCGAGCGCGTCCATGCCGGGGCGCCAGCTGCGCAGTGCATCGTTGACCGACGCGGCGATGGGCAGCGGGCCGTCCGGCCCGACCCAGGCGAGCAGTTCGGCCGAGGCCACCGCGCGCCCCATCGGCAGCCGCCACGGGTCTTGCGGCGAGCCCGTGCCGAGCAGCACGCCATGCGTGCCACCGCGCGCGCCGGTGAGCAAACTGGCCAGGCCGTTGAAGGCACGTTGCAGCAGTTCGTGGTCGCCGCGCAGGGTGTCGGCGAGCCATTGCTGCAAGGCCGCTGCCGGGTCGAGCACGAAGGCCGACAAACTCAGGCGCGCCGCCACCACCCCGGCCGACACACGCCCCTGGCGCTGCCAGCCAAGCAGGCCGATCAGGTCGTCCAGCCACGGCGGTGCAGCGGCATTCGCGAGCGCGGCGAGCAACTGCTCCAGGGCCGACCAATCGGCGGCGCTGAACAGCACCCGGCCGCCGGCGCCGAGTTGCGGAACCTGCACCGGCACATCGACGCCGTTGACATCGAGCACCAGGTTCGGCGCCTGAAAGGAAAAGTCGAGACCGTTCGCTGGCGACCACGCGAACACCAGGGCGACGTGATCGGCACGCAGGCGCAGCCCGCCGACACCGAGGAGCGCCTCGTCGCGGCCACGCGCGCGCAGCTTGAGCGCGAGATCGATGGACGAGACGAAAGCCGCCCCCGCATGCGCGAGGTCGATGTCGACCAAAGTGATCGCGATGTTCGTTTCGAGCCGCGTGCAGCGCTGGCCGATGTTGTCCACCGTGAAGCGCACGGCCGGGCCGAAACGCAGGCGGTCGCCGACCGTCCAGGCCTGCAAGACGACCGGGCCGGCGAGGGCCATCTGCCAAGGCGCATCGGCACGGCCGAGGCCGCTGATGTCGAGCGCGGCACCGGCGCGGTCGGCCACCAGATCGCGCAGCTCGGTCAGCACGGCGGGCACGGCCGCGGCGTGGTCGTGCAGCAGGCCGAGCCAGTGGGCGCGGACGGCCGCGAGCGGGTCTTGCAGGAAGGCGCCCAAGGCGACGGTCGCCACCTCGGGGTGCCCGGTCGGTGCGCTCAGGCCGAGCAGCACACGCACCGCGTCGGCGGCCGGGCCGAGGCGGCCGAGCACGGCATCGGCCACGTCGCTGAAGACGGTGGCACCGACCTGCGCGATGGCGTCCGGGCTCGACAGATCGAGCGTGCCGTGCGGATGGCCGGCGATGTTCACGCCATCGGCAGCGAGCAGCAAACTCGGGCGGCGTTGTGCGTCGAGGCCGAAGCCGGCGCGCAGCGAATCGACATGCAGCGCAGTGGGTGCGGCCACATCGACCAGTGGTGTGCCACCCGCCGCGAGGCCGAGCACCAGCCCGAGGTTCAGCGAAGGCAGGGCGCGCGCCGCGCCATTGCCCAGATCGAGCGAACACAGCACCGCCTCGGCGCGCAGCCACACACCGGCCTGGGCGCGCCATTCGATGCCGACGGTGGGCTGGATGCGCACGAGGCCCGCGGCACCCGGCGTGGCCGGCACCGCGATGCTCAGGCGCAGCGGGCCGATCGGGAAGCCGATGGTGTCCGCATCGAAAGGATCGGGCGCACCGCCGAGCAGCAGCTTCAACTGGCCGAGCCAGAGCGCGCGTGGGCCCGGCTGCAGCAGGCTGTCGCCGAGCCAGCGCGCCAGCACCACCACGCCGTCGCGCGCCAGGTCTTGCAAAGGCAGTGGCGGCAAGGCCACGCCATCGCGCAGGCCGACCAGGCCGGCGAGCGCGGCGAGCGGCCCGTCGGGTATGGCCGCGGCCTGCGCGCGCGCCAGGCCGAGCACCAATTCGAGCACCGAGGATTCGAGCGATGCGAGGTCGGAGACAGCGAGCGTCAGGTCGCGCGGGGTTGGCGCGCCGGGCATCTGCAAACCGCGCAGGCTGAGCGAGAACTGCGGCGCCGCGCCGCCCGCGCCGGTGGGCACCGACAAGGCCAGCGCCACGCCACCCAGGTGCGCCTGGCCGGGCACGGCGGCGCTGGTGGCGGTGGTGATGTCGAGTGACACGTTGGCGCGCGCTGCGGCGGTTCCCAGCAGTACCGGCGAGGCGACGCTGTGCCCTTCCTTCGCGGCGCAGAACACCGGCACATGGACCGACAGCGATGCCTGCGGCGCGGTGGACGCGACCCGCACGCCGACCCCGATGGCGACGAAATCGGCAGGCCGGTCGTCGAGCACCGCGTAGACCGTGACCTCGGGCGCATGCGCCTGCGCTATCGGCAGCCAGGTCAGGCCATCGGGGCTGGCTTCGCGCTCCGGCCCGCCGAGCACGTCGTCGATGAAGGCGACCAGCGCCTCGCGTTGGCGCCGGTTGGCCAGCATCGCACTGAGGTGGCGCCCGGGGTCGGACAACCAATCGTCCTGGAAGCTGCCGTTGTTGGTGAGGCCGAGGGCCTCGGCCAACTCACCGAGGATGCCGAGTTCGTCCGTGGTCATTGGGGCACCCTGGACGCTGCGCGTCGTCCCGCCGAGCGGGAGCTTGAGCCCTTGGAGCGGCCCGGCGTGCTCACGCGCTGGCCCGGTCCATCGCGTGGCGCGCCATCGGCAGCACCGACAGGCCGTCGACATTCGCCGACAGGGCCACCGGCAAGAGTGGCGCACCGTCTTCATCGCGCCCCGATTCAGCGGCAACCTGCGTCGCCAGCCCGAGCAGCACGCGCCAGGCCAGAGCGACCACACGCTCGCCCCAGACATCGACCACCGCGGCAGGGCCGCGCGGGCGTTCCTCGGTGGCCACCACCAGCCCGGCCGGCCGCGACTCGGTGCCGACGAAGAAAGACACGTGGATCAGCACACCCTCGGTCTGATCGCAGAACACCGGCAGGCTCAGCGCGACGATGCCTTCGGCCAGGCGTGTTTCCATGCCGCCGGGGAAGATCAGCAGATCGCTTTCGCCATCGCGCCACAGCACGGTGCGGCGCAAGGCTGCGTCTTGCGCCTCGTCGCCCAGGCCGCACAAAGACACGGCGGCACTGCGCACCAGGCGCTGCAGATCATCGGGCTTGAGATGCACCGCGCCCGCAACGCCGCCCGAGGGCAGCGGCTTGGGCTGGAACAGCCCGGGGTCGATCAGCCGCAGGTCACCGGCCAGCGCCCGCGAATCCAGGGCCAGACGCGTGAGCTTGATCATGCCGACGGATCGGGTTCTCGGCAATCAGCGGCGGGCTTGGTCGCGTGTGCGTTGGGCCTTGTTTTGCTGTCTTCGGCGCCACAGCCACGCAACCCCGGCGAGTGGAATGGCGAACAGCAGGAACTCGAACCAGCCGCTGCCGTCATCCGGCGAGAAGCCGAAGATGCGCTCGATGAAGTCCATGGGCAAGCCCTCGGCGCTGCGCCCTGCCGGAGCGGCATGGACAAGCAGACCGCAGATGCTCGGTGTTCGCGAGGACGCCAGCCATCCCCAGGCTTAGGGGGACGCTTGGTCTAGAGTGCGTACATGCCCGCGTCGCCCACTCTCCCTGCCCTGCGCGGCGCACTGACGGCGCTGGCCGCCGCCGTGCTGTTCGGCATCAGCACGCCCCTCGTCCAGCATTTCGGCCTGGGCATCGGCAGTTTCACGACCGCCGCCTTCCTGTACGCCGGCGCGGCGCTGGTCGGCGCACTGCTGCGCCAGCCGGTCCAGCGCGAAGCGCGGCTGCGCCAGGGCGATGTGCCGCGTTTGCTGTGGATGGCCTTGTTCGGTGCCGTCATCGGTCCGGTCGCGCTGGCCTGGGGTTTGCAACACACGAGTGGGACGAGCGCCTCGCTGATGCTGACGCTGGAGGCCGTGTTCACCGCCGTGCTCGCCCGGCTCGGGTACCACGAGACACTCGACCGCCGCGTGGTGCTGGCGATGGCCTTGCTGACGCTGGGCGGCATGCTGCTCGTGTTCGACCGCGCGGCGTCCGGTGGCGGCGCCACGCTGGGGCTGTTGGCCGTCACGGTCGCCACGGCGGCCTGGGGTCTGGACAACACCCTCTCCCGCACGCTGGCCGAGCGCGACCCGGGCCAGGTCGTGATGTTCAAGGGCGCGCTCGGTGCCCTCGCCACGACCGTGCTCGCCCTCGCGTTCGCCGAACCGCCACCTCGCCCGGGGCCGGCCTTCGCCCTGCTCGCGGTCGGCGCCAGCGGCTATGGCCTCAGCCTGCGCTTCTACCTGCTGGCGCAGCGTGCCTTTGGCGCCGCCCGCACGGGCTCGGTGTTCGCGTTCGCGCCCTTCTTCGGCGCGGCACTCGCGGTAGCGCTGGGCGAGCGCAACGGGAGTGCGTGGATGTTCGGCGGAGCGGCGTTGATGCTGCTGGGCATTGTGTTGCACCTCGCCGAGCGGCACACCCACGCGCATGCCCACGAAGCGACGCTGCACGAACATGCGCACATGCACGACGACGGGCATCACGCGCACGTGCACGACCTCATGCCGGTGGGTTCGCACAGCCACCCACACCAGCATGCAGCGCTGCGGCACGCCCACGCGCACGTGCCGGACGAACATCACACGCACCGGCACTGAGGAGCCATTCAGGGCCATGCCGTCCACCGAGAACCTGCCGAGCACCCCCTGGACGTACACGGTTTCCGTCCGCAGCCTCTGCGAATTCGTCGCCAAGCGCGGCGACCTCGACCGCCGCTTCACACCCTCGGCCACGGCGCTCGAAGGCCTGGCGGGTCAAGCCGCCGTGGTGGCGCGCCGCGGCCCCGACTACGAAAGCGAAGTGGCGCTCGAAGGGTTCAGCGGCATCCTGCGCGTGCGCGGCCGCGCCGATGGCTACGATGCCGCGCGGCACTGCGTTGAGGAGATCAAGACGATCCGTGGACACCCGGACGACATCCCCGAGAACCGCCGCCACCTGCACTGGGCCCAGCTCGAAACCTATGGCGCGCTGTTGTGCCGCCAGCGCGGCCTGGACGAGGTGCACCTCGCCCTCGTCTATGTCGATGCCGGCACACAAAGCGAAACGGTGCTGCGTCAACTTTCCAGTGCAGCGGACCTTGATGCTGCTTTCGAGGCGCGTTGCCTGAGCTTCACCGCCTGGGCCGTACAAGAGGCCGCCCACCGCGCCGCGCGCGATGCCGCGTTGACCGAACTCCCCTTCCCGCCCGGCGAATTCCGCCCCGGCCAGCGCACCCTGGCCGAAGCCGTCTACCGGGCCGCCACGAATGGCCGCTGCCTGCTGGCCCAGGCGCCCACCGGTATCGGCAAGACGCTCGGCACCCTGTACCCGCTGCTGCGCGCGATGCCGGGCCAGCGGCTCGACAAGATCGGTTACCTGACCTGCAAGGGCACCGGCCGCATCACCGCCCTCGACGCGCTACAGCGCCTGCGCGAGGCCACGCCCGGCCGCGCCCTGCGCGTGCTGACCCTGGTCGCGAAGGAGCAGGCCTGCGAGCACCCCGACAAGGCCTGCCATGGCGATGCCTGCCCGCTCGCACAAGGCTTCTACGACCGCCTGCCGGCCGCCCGCGCCGAGGCCACTGCCGAAGGCTGGCTCGACCCGGCCGCGCAGCGCCGCGTCGCACTGGCGCACGGCATCTGCCCCTACTACCTCGGGCAGGAGTTGATGCGCTGGGCCGACGTGGTGGTGGGCGACGTGCACCACGCCTTCGACCCGAGCGGCCAGTTGTTCGGCCTCGCGCAGGCGCTCGACTGGCGCCTCGGCCTGCTGATCGACGAAGCACACAATCTGATCGAGCGGACGCGCACGATGTACAGCGCCGCGATGAGCCTGGCGCAGATCCGCAGCGCGATGCGCACGGCGCCGGCCGCCTTGCGGCCCCGCTTCAACCGCTGGCTGCGCGCCGTGAGCGATGCGGCCGAAGCCCAGGCAGATGACTACCAGGCCTTCGACACGGTGCCCGATGCGCTCGCCGAGCCACTGCAAGCCCTGAACGCCGCGATCGGCGAACACTTGCAAGACAAGCCGCTCGCCACCGGCGGGCTGGTGGACTTCTACTTCGAGGCGCTCGCGCTGCAACGGGTGATCGAGCGCTTCGACACCCACTCGGTATTCGATATCGAGCGCGACATCGAGCGGCCGGCGGCGCCCGGCCCGGCCGAGATCGAGACCGCGGAAGCCACGCTTTCCGTGCGCAACATCGTGCCGGGCGCCTTCCTGCGACCGCGCATCGCCGCCTGCCACACGGCCATCCTGTTTTCGGCGACGCTCGGCCCGGAGCCTTACCAACGCGACCTGCTCGGCCTGCCCGAGAACACCGTCTGGCTCGACGTGCCACCGGCCTTCCCGCCCGAGCACCTGAGCGTGCACATCGCGCAGCGCCTGTCCACGCGCTACCCGCATCGCGAGGGATCGATGAATGCCCTGGTCGACCTGCTCGCGCAGCAGTACGCCGAGCACCCGGGCAACTACCTCGCCTTCTTCAGCAGCTTCGACTACCTCGATCAGGCCGCGGCCCGGCTCGCATTGCGCCACCCCGCGTTGCCGCAATGGCGCCAGGTGCGTGCGATGGGCGAAGCGCCGCGTCGGGACTTCCTGGCGCGCTTCACGCCGCACGGTCGCGGCATCGGCTTCGCGGTACTGGGCGGCGCGTTCGCGGAAGGCATCGACCTGCCGGGTACACGTTTGATCGGCGCCTTCATCGCCACGCTCGGCCTGCCGCCCGTATCGCTGGTGCAGGACCAGTTCCGCCTACGGCTCGACACCCTGTTCGGCGCGGGGCATGGCTATGCCGATCGGGTGCCGGGTTTGCAGAAGGTGGTGCAGGCCGCGGGCCGAGTGATCCGCTCGCCCGAAGACCGCGGATGGCTTTGGCTGATGGACGAACGCTACCGCCAGGCGGAGGTGCGGGCCTTGCTGCCGGCCTGGTGGCGCATCGCCGGTATCCCGGTCTGAATGCCCATTCGTCTGTTTCGCTAACATCGGGGCCGCGTTACGACCCATAAATCAACTAGGACGTCGATGGAAACCTACAAAGCCGTGATGGCGCAGATCGAGAAACTCAAGCACAAGGCCGAACAGATACGCCAGGCCGAGATCAAGGGTGTGGTCGATCGCATCCGCGATGCGATGGCGCACTACGGCCTGACGGCCGACGACCTGCGCCTCTCGGGCAAGGCCGCCAGTGGCAAGAGCGCGGCCAAGAAGGCTGCCGTCAAGACTGGGAAGAAGACCGGCAAGAAGCAGGCGAAAGTCGCCGTCAACCCAGGCGCACCGAAGTACCGCGACCCCGCCACGGGCAAGACCTGGACCGGCCGCGGCAAGCCGCCGAACTGGATCGTCGGCGTCAGCGACCGCACTGCGTTCCTCATTGACGGTGGCTCGGCCGCAGCGAAACCTGCCGCCAAGGCCGCGGGCAAGAAGGCCAAGGCCAAGTCGAAAGCCAAGCGAGCCGTATCGACCTCGGCAGCAGCCGAGCCGACCGCTCAGGCATGAAAAGCGGGTCGCTCACACCGAGCGACCCGAAGCGTCTCGAGGAACCCATGGCCAAGAACATCATCGTCACGGGCGGCAGCGGCGTCGCCGGCAAATGGGTCGTGAAGGACCTGCTGGACCACGGCCACCAGGTGCTCAACCTGGACCGCACCGTGCTGCGCGACTCCCCCGCGCGCACCCTCATCACCGACCTCACCGACGCGGGCCAGGTCTTCAATGCGCTGGCGAGCACCACGGTCGGGCAAGAGTTCTCCGGTAGCCTGAAGCCGGCGCCGGTCGACGCGATCATTCATTTCGCGGCGATTCCGCGCGTGATGATCACGCCCGACAACGAGGTCTTCCGCATCAACACGATGAGCACGTACAACGTGCTCGATGCGGCCTCGAAGTTCGGCATCAAGAAGGTCGTGCTCGCCTCGAGCGAAACGACCTACGGCATCGTCTTCGCCGAAGACGAGCGTGATCCGGCCTACCTGCCGCTCGACGAGGACTACCCGGTCGATCCGATGGACAGCTATGCGTTGTCCAAGCTCGTCAACGAAGCCACCGCCAAGGCCTTCCATGCGCGCACTGGCGCGGACCTCTATTGCCTGCGCATCGGCAATGTGATCGAGCCGGCGGACTACGCGAAGTTTCCGGGCTTCTTCAAGAACCCGGTGCAACGCCGGCGCATCACCTGGAGCTACATCGACGCGCGCGACCTGGCCACCGCGGCGCGGCTGGGTGTCGAGACCGACGGCCTCGGCTTCGAGGTCATGAACGTCGCCGCCGACAACGTGTCGTCCGATCTGCCGACGGCCGAGTTGCTGGCGCGCTTCTTCCCGACCGTGCCGTTGAAGAAGACGCTCGGTGAGTTCGAAACCCTGTTGAGCAACGCGAAGATCAAGCGCCTGCTCGGCTTCCAGCCGGCGCACGACTGGCGGCGTTACGTCGACTCGGCCCCGTAGACGAGGCGTTCGTCGATCGACAGCAGGGCGTGGTGCAGCACCATCGCACCGCCGATCGCACAGGCGTCCGGCCCGAGCGGCGAGACCTCGATGATGGGCAAGGCGAAGGGCATCACCAGGTGCTTCTCGACCGACGCCAATGTCTCGCGCTCCGCAAACGCGTAGAGCGCGGCCACCGGCCCGCCGAGCACGATGCGCCCCGGGTCGAGCGTGCTGATCAGGGACGCGAGGCCGCGGCCCAACCACCAGGCCCATTCCGAGATCGTTCGCAGCGCGGCGGGTTGCTGCGCGCTCAGGGCCGCCACGAAGGCATCGATACCACCCGCCGCGCCACCATGGTGCCGGTAGCGCGCCAGCACCGCGTCGCGCGCGACATAGCTTTCGAACGAGCCTTGCACCGCGGTCTTCGGGTCGAAGCCGTGTTCACCGAGATGGATGTGGCCGATCTCGCCCGCGTAGCCGTGGCGCCCGCGCAGCAACTGGCCTTGCGAGACCATGCCGCCGCCCACGCCCGCGTCGAGGTAGACGAACAAGGCATCGGCACTCGCGGCCGGCGAGCGGTTGTACAAGCCGGCCGCGGCGAAGGCGTTCGCGTCGTTCTCCGACGTGAGCTTGCCGGTCCACTTCAAGCGGGCCGCGAGCAGCTTCTGCACGGGCACCGCGTTCCAGCCCAGCACCGGCGCGCGCAGGACCACACCTTCGCGGTCGACGAGGCCCGGCACGACGACGCACAGGCCCTGCACCTGCTGCTCAGCCGGCAACTGCTTGACGAGCGCGCGGACGAGGCCGGCGATGGCGCCGATCGTCGTGTCGATGTCGCCGCCCGCGGGCTCGTGCGCCACCGTGCGACTCTTGATCACATGCCCCAGCAGGTCCACCGCCACCACCGACAGGTGGCCGACACCGATGTCGGCACCGATGAAGGCGGAGTGGCCCGCATGCAGCAGCAGCCACTGGCCGGGGCGGCCGGCGCGGCCGGTGGGCGCGGCGCCCGCCACCTCGGTCTCCAGCAGCATCGACCGTTCGATCAGGCCGGCAACGAGGTTGCCGACGGTCGAGCGCATCAGGCCGAGTTCACGCGCCAGGTCGGCGCGCGTGCTGCTGCCGTGGCGGTAGAGGGAATCGAGGATGCGGGTTTCGTTGATGTGCCTGACGGCGCGGGGCATGGACATGGCAGGTCATGTGCAGTCAGGTGGCCCGCGGCAAGACAAGGCAGGCCGCGCCGACCAGGCCCGAGTTCGGGCCGAGTTGCGCGGCGACCACCGGCACCTCGCGGAACGGTGGCATCGCACGCGCCTGCACCTGAGCCTGGATGCCGGGGTGCAGCAGATCGAAGCCGGCCGACACACCCCCGCCGATCACGACCGCCTGCGGGCTGAACAGGTGCAGCAGGCTGACGATGCCGATGCCCAGCAGTTCGGCCTCGTGGGCAACGAGTTGCCCTGCGAGCGCATCACCACCCCGCGCGGCATCGATCACGCGCTGCGCATCGACCGCCGCGCCGAGCGCATGCAGCGCACTGTCGGGCGCCAGCGCCGCGAGCCGGCGCGCGCGGTCGCCGAATGCCGTGCCCGAGGCCTGCGCTTCCCAGCAGCCCCGGTTGCCGCACAGGCAGACCTCGCCCTCGGGCGCCGTGGTCATGTGGCCCAGGTGCGCGGCCAGCCGCCGCCGGCCACGCAGCACGCGCCCATCGGCAATCACGCCGCCGCCGATGCCGGTGCTCACGGTCACATAAACGAAGTCGCTCAGGCCGCGGCCCGCACCGAAGTGCCACTCGCCGATGGCGGCGGCGACACCGTCGTTCTCCAGCGTGACGGGAACGCGCAAGGCCTCGTGCAACCAGGCGACGATCGGGATGTCGACCCAGCCGGGCAAGGTCGGGATGCCGAGTACCACGCCGGTCTCGCTGTCGAGCGGGCCGGGTGCGCTGACGCCGAGGCCGGCCAGCGCAGCCGGATCGACACCGCGGCCGACCTCGGCATACAGGCCCTCGATCTGCCGCAGCACGGCACGCGGCCCGCCCGCGATGTCGGTGCGGGTGGCGGCGCGGGCGAGCAGCGCGCCTTGGGCATCGATGAGGGCCGCCCGCACCTGCGTGCCGCCCAGGTCGATGCCGACCGCGAGCGTGGGAGATGTCATTGTGCGGCGAGCCATTCCATGCGCGCGGGCAGGTTCGTGTCGCCGAAAGCCAGCGAGCCGAGCACCACCGCTTCCGCACCGGCGGTGCGCAGCAGCGGCACCGTCTCGTGGCGGATGCCGCCATCCGCGACCACGACGATGCGGTGGCGCAGCTCGGCACGCCGCACCAGCTCGCGCGCTTCCGTCAGGCGAGCCAGCGCGTTCTCGTGCAGGCCCTTGCCCTTGACGCCGATCGAGGTGCCCAGCAGGGTGAGGAAGTGGATCTGGTCGAGGTAGGGCGCGAGCGTCGCCACCGGCGTCTCCACCTTCAGCACCAGGCCGGCCTTGAGGCCGCGCCGTGTGATCAAGTCGAGCGCGCCGGTCGCGACACTCGCGTTCTCGGCATGCAGCGTGATCACGTCGGCACCGGCATCGGCGAACTGCTCGATCTGTGCGGCGACGATGGTGTCTTCGACCATCAGGTGCACGTGCATCGGCACGGCGCTGGCGGCACGCACCCGCGCGGCGAGGTCGGGGAAGAACAGGAAGGCCGGTGCGAAGTGCCCATCGGCCACGTCGATGTGCAGCAGGTCGGCGTACGGGCGGATGCGTTCGAGATCGGCACCGATGTGCAGCAGGTCGGCGGACCAGACGGAGAACTCGGCGATGAGCCGGTCGGTGGGCAGGTGGTCGAACCAGTCGGAGGGCGGTCTGTTCATGGGAGAACCTCGTGGATGAAAGTGGCCAGGGCGGTGTGCATGTCGCGAAGGTAGGCCTCGCGGCTGACGGACTTGGGGGTGATCTCGACGAACCTCGAACGCTTCAGCAAAGCCGCGAGGTCCATCGCATGAGCGAGCGGGTGGATGGCATCGGCCTGGCTGCCGATCACGAGGGCGGCACACTCCAGCGCGCGCACCTCGTCCGGGCTGATGCCCGGCCCGTCGGCCGAGATGCGTGTCAGCAATTCGGCGGTGGCGGCCTGCGGCTGGCGCTCGAAGAAGCCGCGCAGCGAGGCCAGGTTGTCGGGCGCTCCCTGCGCGAGTTGCTGTGCGGTAGCGCCTTGTTCGAAGATCGCCCGGGCGTGTTCGGGCGCATGCTGGCGCAGCAGCTCGCCCACCTCGGCGTTCGGCTGCATGTTCGCGGGTGCGGCATCGGTCACCCAGGCCGGCCGCACGAGCAGCAGCGCGCTGACCAACTCGGGCCGGTGCACCGCGATGCGCAGCGCGATGGCGGCGCCCATCGAGATGCCGCCGAGGACCACCGGCGCAAGTTGCAAGGATTCGATCAGTGCGATCACGTCGTCGGCGAACGTGGCGATCGAGATGTCTTCAGGTGCGCCCAGCGGCGAGGCGCCATGGCCGCGGCATTCGAGCGTCAGCAGGCGCAGCGCAGGGTCGTCTGGAAAGGCCTCGGCCGTCTGCAAGGCGCCGCCGCACAGCCCATGTTGCAGCAGCACGGGCACACGGCCACGCACGGCATCGACAAAACTCAGCCGCTGCGTTCCGCGTTGCAACTCGCGGCGTTCGAGGTCTTCGAACTTCATGACTCGGCGAGCACACGTTGCAGGAACACGGCGACACCCGGTGCCTCCTGCGCGCTCAAGCCGTGGGTGATCAAGGGGCCGTCGAAGCCCACGCGCTTCAGGCAGGCGAGGTAGTGCGGGTAGTCGAGCACGCCGGTGCCGGCGGTGGCGAAGCGGCCATCGGCATGGCGGTCCTTCGCGTGGCCGAGCGAGATGCGGTCGGCCAGCAGATCGATCGCAGCGGCCACCGTGCTGCGCTGTTCGGCGAGTGTCGCCACCTCGAACAGGTTCGCCGGGTCGAGCACGATGTGCAGGCGCGGGCTTTGCAGCTGATCGATCAGATCACGTGCACGCGGCGCCGAGCTGACGACGTTGGCGAGCTCGGGTTCAATGCCGAGTTGGATGTCGTATCGGTCGGCGATGGCGATGGCGATTTCCATCGACGCCAGCAGGTCGCGCCAGGCTTCGACGCCGTGGTTGTCGGCGTGTTCCTTCCACTGGTCGTTCGCATCGCGTGTGCCGGTGCACAGGGTGATGAGGCGGGTGCCCAGGCCGGCGCAAGCGGCCGCCAGAACATCGAGCCGCGCATGGCCGGCCGCACGCACCTGCGGGTCCGGGTGAATCATGTTGTAGGTACCGGAGACCGCAGCGATCTCCACGCCGTGCGCCCTCGCCGCCTGCGCGACCGCGTTCGCCACCTCGGGCGCCATCGCATCCGGCATCGCGGCCAGGCCCGAACACGCCATGTTGTATTGCGCCGCCGCGTAGCCGGCCGCGCGCACTGCGCCGAGCACGCCGAGCGGCTCCTTGCCATCGAAGGTCTTCGAGAAGATGCCGAGCTGCATCACAGCCCGCCTTCCACGTCGGCCAGCCGCACGGCCTGGCCCGATTCCGCGCTGCGCGCGATCGCCACCATCGCACGCACGGACTCGATGCCGTCGTGCACGTTCGCGCCCGTCATCGGCGCGCCGTGCAGGATCACGTCGGCAAACGCTTCGACCTGGCGGCGGTAGAAGTGGCCATCGGCACCGAGCGGGCGGCGCGTGGTCGCGTCCTTCTCGTGGAAGATTTCGACGTCGCTGCTCTTGTAGTACCAGGGGTTGTAGGTCTTGGCCATCACGCTGCCGTGTTCGCCGTAAATGTGGAAGCCCTCGTGCCAGTCCATGCGCACCGCGACCGTCAGGTCCAGGTGGCCGAGCGTGCCGTTGGCAAACTCGGTATCGACGAACCAGCAGCGCGCGCCGAAACGCTCCGACAGGCGCGCCTGTACGGACACGATGTCGCCAGCGAGATAGCGCGCCGTGTCGACCAGGTGGCAGCCGTGCGCGAGCATCAGGTAGCGCCGCATGTCGGCCTTCGGGTCCTGCGCGGGCTTGCGGCGCGCGGCGCTCGTCACCATCAGTGGCTGCACCGCATCGGTCATCGGGTAGCGGTGGGTCGAGTCGCAGTACCAGGCCTTCAGCGCGAGCAGTTGGCCCATCTCGGTGTCGATGAACGACTTGGCGGCTTGCAAGCCGGCGTCGAAACGTTTCATGTGGCCGACCTGCAAGACCCGGCCGCTCGCCGCGACGGCGGCTTGCAAGGCGGTGACCTCTTCGACCGTCACGCCCAGCGGCTTTTCGGACAGCACGTGTTTGCCCGCTTGCAGCGCCTGAATGGAGGCAGGCACGTGGAAGGCGTCCGAGGTCGCAATGATCACCGCCTCGACCTCGGGGTCGGCGAGCATTGCGGCGTAGTCGGCGTACTGGCGCTGCGGCGCGTGGGTGGCGGCCATGCGCTCGCGCAGGTCGTCGGCCACGTCGCAGATCGCGTAGAGGTCGGCGTTGCGCGCCTTGGTGCAGCTCTCGAAATGCGCGGCCTGGGCGATCGGCCCACAGCCGAGCACACCGATGCGCAGACGACGTTCTTCCTTTTTCGGCATGTTCGAATTCCTTGGTGTGAAGATCAGACGACCGTCCAGCCACCGTCGATGACGAGGGTGGCACCGGTGATCAGGGCCGCGGCCGGCGACGCCAGGAACACGACCGGCTCGGCCACGTTCTGCGGCTCACCGACACGGCCGAGCGGGATGCGCGCCAGCAGCGATTTCAGGAAGGCCGGATCGCCCAGCCAGCGCTGCGTGCCGTCGGTGCGGATGAAGGTCGGCGCGACGGCGTTGACACGGATCTGCCGCGGCGCCCACTCGACCGCGAGGCAGCGTGTCATGTGGATCATCGCGGCCTTGCTCATGCAGTAGACCGACTCGCCCGGCAGCGCCACCAGACCGGCCTGCGAAGCGATGTTGACGATCGCGCCGCGGCCATGCACGGCCATGCGCCGGGCGGCGGCTTGCGAGGCGAAGAAGGCCGCCTTCAGGTTCAGATCGAACATCGCATCGAAGTCGGCCACCTCGACATCGAGCGCCGGTGCCGGCCGGCTGTGGCCCGCGTTGTTGACGAGGATCGAGAGCGGGCCGAGTTCTTCTTCCACCGCCGCCACGGCGAGCGGGATCGCTGCGAGCAGGTTCATGTCCATCGAGACCGCCATCGCGCGTGCGCCGAGCGAACGCAACTCTTGCGCGAGCGATTCGCCTGTCGGCATGTCGCGGCAACCGATGGCCACGTTCGCGCCGGCGCGGGCGAGCGCCATGGCACATTCGCGGCCGATGCCACGGGTGGCAGCAGTCACGAGCGCCGTTTCACCGGCGAGGGAAAACGGGGCGCTGGGTCGTTCGGTCATCGTGAACCCCAGATCAAGCGAAGGCGCCTCGCACCGCCATCGCGCTGACGAGCGCGTCGTGCAGGGCGGGTGTGCAGCCGATGACCCGGTTGCCTGTCGGATAGTCCTGCGGGCCCATGAACGCGAGCTTCAGCACCTCGTCGCGTTGTTCGAAGCGGGGGCGAACCAGTTGCCCCGCTTCGCGGGCGATGGCGCAGGCCGCCAAGAAGCGAAGCTGCAAGGAGGCGTCGTTCACCGGGCGCGCCCACAAGTGATGGGCCGCGGTTTCAGGCCACGAGCGCGCACCTGCGCACGAGGATGTTGCCGTTTCAGCACGGGCGACTCGCATTTGTATTGATGAGATACAAAGTATAGCGGCTCCTGTTGCGCTTGGCGAGCCATGGCCGCGGGTCGCCACCTAAAATCGCGCCATCAAGCGCCAGGCCGCCGACACTCGCGCGCAGGCTACAGACGGCAAACCAAGGAAGGTCACACATGGGCGCGCAGTGGAAAGCAAAACACAAGGACCTGGCCGCGAATGCGAAGGGCCGGCTGTTCGGCAAATTGGCGAAAGACATCATGATCGCGGCGCGCCACGGCCACGACCCGGCGGCGAATTCGCGGCTGCGGCTGGTGGTCGAGCAGGCGCGCAAGGTCTCGATGCCGAAGGAAACGCTGGAACGCGCCATCAAGAAGGGCGCGGGCCTGACCGGTGAGGCGGTGCATTTCGAGCACGCCCTCTACGAAGGCTTTGCACCGCACCGCGT
>JANYJL010000171.1 GCA_025361845.1 Rhizobacter sp. | reverse complement strand
GGCGCAGTCGTTCCGGGTGCAGTGTCCGACCGAGACTGCGCTGCACCCGAAGCTCAGCAGCACCCCGGGCTCAATCAAGTGCCAGCACATCGCTGGCGGTGACGGCTACGCGACGATGGGAGACGGTAGTCAGATCTACCTGTTCGGATTTGCGCCGCTGTCCGGGCTGGGCAATCCCAATGATCCCGTGAATGCGCCTGGCATCTTGACGGGCAAACCAGGCACGCAGACTCCTGCCGTCTTCACTGACACGACCGTGACCAACACTCAGCGCGCCCGGGTCGAACCCGCCGACATCATGAACAACGGCGTGCTCTACGCCAATGCTCCAGCGCCTCTGATGGCAATCGACGAAGACGACGAATTTTTTCTCACGCTCAGCAACGTTGGCCAGATCATGCGGCCCGACCTGTTCGAGCAGCACACGGTCCACTTCCACGGCTACCCGAACGCGTCGTCGTTCTTCGACGGTGTGCCCGACGCGTCGGTGGCGATCAACATCGCCGGCAGCTTCACCTACTACTACACCGCGCCGGACGCTGGCACCTACTTCTGGCATTGCCATATCGCCCCGCCGGAGCACTTGCAGATGGGCATGGTGGGGCAACTCTTCGTGCGGCCGAGGCAGAACCGAGTCGACTCCAACACGACCCTCTACAGCGCGCTGCAAACGGCCAATAACCGCAACCGTGGTCTCGTCAAGGACACCACCTCGGCCAGTGGCGCGTGCTCCGACATCCTTTGCACCGGGGCGACGCCGCTGCCGGCCGTGGATACCGGCGCCAAGGGCGGTGGCACGTACGCCTACAACGACGGCGACGGGTCAACGCGCTACGACTACGACATTCCCATTCAGATGATGGGTTTCGACCCCAACTTCCACTTCGTCGGCATGACCTTCAACCCCGAAGCCTTCGCCGACATGAAGGACAAGTACTTCCTTCTCAACGGCCGCAGCTACCCCGACACGATCAACGCCAACGTTGACAACGGTGGCGCATTGGGGATCGGCGGTGCAGTGGTTCCGAACGGCCCATTGGCAACACTCGGCGCCGATGGTGCGTCGCGCCCGTCCCAACCTTTGCACAGCCTCGTCACGATCGACAAGTCGTCCGGCAAGACGCGCGCGCTATTGCGCATCTCTGACCTGAGCGTGACCGAGCACAGCACGCTGGCAACGATCGGCATTCCGATGTTGGTGATTGCCCAGAACGCCAGGCTGTTGCGCGACATGGATGGCAACAACCTCTACTACAACACCAATTCCGTCACCTTGGGCGGTGGCGAATCGGTCGACGTGATTCTCGATGCCAGCAACGTACCAATCGGCAGGTACTTTCTTTACAGCACCAACCTCGACCACCTGTCGAATGACGCCGAAAACTTCGGCGGCATGATGACTGAAATCGTCGTCCAGTAGGAGAGCAACATGAATCTCGCAACGACGAAACTTGTTTGCAGTGCCCTGCGCGTATTCGCGATTTCAGCCGCCGTGCTGGGGGGCTTGACGCTGGCCAGTGGGGCTCAAGCCGCAGTGCACGGCATTGCTGGTGCGGCTGGCACCCCGGTATTCAATTTGACCGCAAGCGCGGGCACCAACAGCCAGCCAGATGGCGCCGTACTCTATGCATGGGGTTACGGCTGCACCAGCGCACCAGCGGCTGCGGCATTTCGCCCGGCCAACAACTCGGCGGCGAAGTGCCCGCTGATGCAACTGCCCGGGCCGACGATGATCGTCACCGAAGGTGACACGGTCACGGTGGTGCTCACCAACTCGTTGCCCAAGGCAGCAGGCAAGACATCGATCGTGTTCCCCGGCATGGCTGTTACCGCCAGCGCTGTGGACAACACGCTGACGGGACCCAAGGCTGGAATATTGACGACGGAGGCTCCGGTCGGGGGCACCGTCACCTACACCTTCACCGCGGCCAAGCCCGGGACCTATGCCTACTACAGTGGCACCCAGCCCGATGTTCAAATCGAAATGGGCCTGTCGGGGGCGATCGTGGTGTTGCCGAACGCGGCGAGCGCACTTGCTGCCGCATGCAGCACAACGAGGCTCCCGTATACCGACGCCACGTGGTCACTGGCGAAATCAGCCTACGGACAGCCTGACACCTGCTACGACCGCGAATACCTCTTTCAATTCAGCGAGATGAGTTCGGTCATCCACGAGCAGGTCAAAGCTCAAGTTGATGCCTGCCCACCGGCGACCACGGTCACGTGCGCGCCCATCGCGGTCGTCACCGAACCGTACCGCCCAAACTACTACCTGATCAACGGCCGCTCCATGCCCGACATCATGGACGTGGCGTATTCGGCGGCCTATCCGAACCAGCCCTACAACGGCAACCCGCACATGCACCCAGGTGAATTGGTGTTGATGCGCGTGATTGGGCAAGGCCATAACCAGCATCCGTTCCACTTCCACGGCAATCATGCTCGCGTGTTGGCACGCGACGCGAACATGCTACAGAGCCAGACCAGTACCAAGCTTGCCGGTCCGCTTCTGTTCACGATTCCCACCGTCTCTGGGCAGACCGTCGATGCGATCTTCACCTGGACCGGGCAGGGGCTGAACTGGGACGTTTACGGGTCCGAACCCCATACGTGCAATGGCCTGTCCACGCCATCGCCTGGTTTCGACTCGATCACCCATGAGTACTGCCCGGACCATGGCAAGCCGATTCCGGCAACGCCGCCTGACCCCAGCATCGTGGTCAACGGTCAGTGGTACGGCGGCACGCCTTACATCGGCCTGCAGTCGGCCAATCCGACTCCCGAAGCGCCGGGAACACTCAATCAGAACCCGCAGGCCGGATATGCCTATATGTGGCACTCGCATAACGAACGCGAGATCACCACGAACGATGTCTTTCCGGGCGGAATGTTGATGATGCTGCTCATCGATCCGAGCGGTTGGGTCATCGACGAGCGGCTGTAAGGCGAACCACAGGATCAGGGGAAGCCATGAACACCAAATTTGTCATCGCGCTCATGCGCACCGCGCTTGCCGCGTCCATCGTCTTGCTGTCGGGCGGAGCCAATGCGGCGACGACCACCGTCAATTTGACGGCGCAGCGAATGAGCACCACGCTCCCGGACGGCGCCGTGGTGCCGATGTGGGGCTACTGCAATGGCGGCGACCCCAACGCCGCGCCACCTGTTGTCGGCACGTGTTCGTCGATCTGGGCACCAGGCCCCAAGATCGTGGTGCCGTATGGCGACTTGTTGACCATCAATCTGACGAACAAGTTGCCGACACCCACGTCGTTGGTGATCTTGGGTCAACTGGGTGGCGGCCTGGGTACGCCGAACAAGTTTGACGGCCCGGTGCATGGCACGCAAACCCAAACGACGTGGCCCGGAAACGGCAGCCCGGACGTCAATTTCACGCCGCCGGGCCAAGGCCAGCGTGTGATGTCGTTCGCGACCGAGGTACCCGCTGCCACGACGACCTCAGCCACGACGACCTCACTCACATGGACCTCGCTCAAACCCGGTACGTATATCTACGAGACCGGGACGCTGCCGTCCGTCCAGGCGCCGATGGGACTGTATGGCGTGCTGATCGTGACGCAGCCCCCTGTAGCCGCATCGACCACAGCAACGTTCGCAGCGGGCGATGCCTATCCGACGTCTCTCGGCAAGGTGCCCTACGACTCTGATACGAGCCTGTTGTTCAGCGAGATCGACCCGGTGCAAAACGCGGCTGTCGACAAGGCCGCCGTAGCAGGCACGGTGGTGACCAAGCGCTTTGATGATCCAAGCTGCGCTCCCAACTGCTATCCGGCAGCTGTGAACTACACGCCGACTTACTTCCTGATCAACGGCCAGGCCTACGACAAGACCAAGCCGAACAACTCGGCATTTGCAATCGCCAACACCTCTGCCACAGGCAATGTGCTGGTGCGATTGCTGAACGCCGGTCTGCGCACGCACATTCCTTCGATCGTCGGTCTGCCGGTGGCCATCGTGGCCGAAGACGGCAATCTGGCCCCGGGCAATCCGAAGGTACAGAACGAGGTGTTGCTCACTGCCGGCAAGACCCATGACGTGTTGATCAAGTCCGCAGGGGCCTACAGCGACAAGACGTTCCCCTTGTTCGATCGCCAACTCAGTTTGTCGACCGCCAATACATCCGATGGCGGCATGCAGGGCTTCTTGCAATTGGGAGTCGGTGCACTCCCGGTTGCCGTGACGCCTCAGGTCGTCAACGACACCTATCAGGTTCCGTATAACGGTTCCATCAACGGCAACGTCAAGCTCAATGACATCGCAGTGACTTCGATTGCGCTCAGCCAAGTGCCGTCGCTTGGGACGGTCGCGTTGAATACGGATGGCACCTTTGTCTACACGCCGAATGCGAACGCCAGCGGCACCGACACCTTCACCTACACCGCGGCCAACGCCTCGGGCAGCGCGACGGTCACCCTCAGCATTGCCGCACTCAAGACCGGATCGGCCAACACACCGGTCGCGAATGCCGACAACTTCGTCGGCGCTGTGACCACAGCCTTTTCAGCTGCCAGGCCGGGCGTACTCGCCAACGACACCGATCCGAATCGCTATCCGTTGACGGCAGTGAAAATCAGCAACGGTAGCTGCGGCGCCGTGTCGCTCAATCCGGACGGCTCGTTCAGCGCGACTCCAAATGGTCCTGCGACGTCTTGCCAATTCACCTATCAGGCCAAGAACTCACAGGGTAACCTGAGTCCCGGTGCGACAGTCACTGTTGCCTTTGGCGCCACTGGCACAAAGACCGGCCTGACCGTCGGTGTAGTCGATGTCGCCACCGGTGCGGCAATCGCCGACTACCGCTGGATCATCCAGGAGGACCTGACCTTCAAGGTCGATCCGACAGCCACGCCGGCGCTCACCACGCGCACTCTGGGCACGAGCTTCCACCGCAGCCACATGCCCGTGGTTGCCTCCGGTTGCGTGGGCCCGATCAGCTGCGGCAGCGGTCAGGCCGCGCGCACCGACAGCACGACCGTCGATCCGATCACCAAGACCCTCGGGGCACGTCACCTGCTGACGGATGCTGAAGCACTTGCACTCCAGACCCTTCCGAGCCAAGCCGCGCTGGACCCCGCCAAGCACTACTACATCTCGATCTTGCCCGGCGATGCCGGAAATGGCGGCGGCGATAACACCGTCGTGCCGGTCGTGCCTCCGGGCCACGCGATGGGCGGCGCAGACATCAACCCTCAGGTTGCAGGTGTGTGGAAGCCAGTCACGATCAAATCGAGCGCCTACCCGCTCGTGCCATCGCAGTTGAGCATCTTCATCTATGAAGACAAAGGTCCGGTGAACGGCCAGGTCGATGGCGTGAACGAAAGCGGTCTCGGCGGCTTCAACATCATCATCGTCGATGCGGTTGGGCGTTCGGGTGACCCGGCAGGTCAGCAAAGCTACGACGCCTCCGGCATGCCGTTGAGCAACTGGTTGCTCGGCCGGCCAGGCTGCGCTGACGACCGGAACACAATCACCAATGGGACCAAGGCGAATGCTGTCGGCAACGTCGTGGGCGTGGTCTACACCTGCCCGAATGCGCCCAACCCCTTGCCCCCTGGCAGAACGGCGGCTGACTACTCACTGGCTGGCCACGCGCTGATCAAGAATGTCACGCCGGCACGATACGACGTGATCGCGCACCCGGCTGCTGAACGCCAGGGTGCCGGTGAGGTGTGGTTCCAGACCGAGACGCTGGAAGGTACCCCTGCGCAGGACGCCTTTGCCGGCAAGAAAGAGCCGGTGTACTTCCAGGAGTTCGGTCCGCCCGGACCGCACACGACGATCGGGTTCGTGAATCCGGATCACGTTGCTGCGCGGGGCGCACAACTGTTGCCGGCGGGTGCATCGACCTACACGGTCAGCGGCACCATCACCAACCAGCACATGTCGCGGCCGTCGAACACGGCGCTGCTGGATTCTGGTTCTTACGACCTGCTCAGTTCGACCACCTGCCTGGTCGCGCTCAATTCCCAGGGGGGTACGGGCGACGCGATTGCGATGGCTCAATGTGATCACGACACAGGCAGCTTCACGCTGACCGGGGTGCCCGCCGGCACCTACGAAATCGCGATTTGGGACCAGTGGCTCGACCAGATCATCCAGACCAAGGCGGTCACGGTCACCAGCGCGAATGTCGCGATGGGCAACATCCCCGTATTGAGCTGGTTCACTCAGTATGACCAGAACATCTTCCAGGATCTGAACAAGAACGGCATCTACGACGCAGGCGAACCAGGGATATCGAACGTCACGATGTCGACCCGCTACCGCGACGGTGGCATCTCCAACCAGACGGCGACCGACAGCAATGGCAATGGCCTGTTGGCCGAGTTGTTCCCGCTGTTCAACTGGTATGTGACAGAGGCCGATACAACGCGCTTCAAGCAGACCGGCGTGAACGTGATTGTCGATGGTGGCGGAGCGACGGATACCTCGGGTCTTGGCACTTCGCTGTACACGTCGAAGTATCCCACTGGCGAATCGAGCAACCGTGTCGAGATGCCAGGGGCCTATTCCTACGGCCTGCAGGGCTTCATCAGCCAGCGCAATACGATCAATTGGGGCAGAACCCCCTATGTCGGCGGCGGTCTAGACAGCACCGGCAACGCGTTCCAGGCTGAAAACGGCGGTATCCAAGGGACCGTGGTGTACTCGACGACGCGCCCATTCGATGACCAGCGCTACAACGTGCAAACCATTTGGGAACCGCTGGTCCCACGTGTCACAGTCAATCTCTACCGCAAGGAGAAGTTGCCGGATGGCACCGACACGCTGACCCTGGTCGATACGACGAAGACATCGAGCTTCGACGACTTTGTCAACACTGTGAAGGGTTCCGACGGCGCCACCTACCTGCTCGGGCAGGACGGTGTGCTGCGCGAACCCACCACAGGCGCAGCAGCTCCCTCCACGGTCACGGCGGGTGCTCAGGTGAACCTGCAGTGCCCCGGCCAGCTGACCACCGATCCGTTCTATCTCTACACCCTCAATGGCACGGACCAAAAGCGCTGTTACGACGGCTGGCACAACTGGAACCAGGTGCAAGCGGCGCCGTACGACGGGCGCTATGCATTCCCCAGCGCGGCCTACATCGCGTCGCATGCATTGACCCCCGCGCAGGTCGCAGCGGGCCAGACGTTGGTGAGTCTGCCGCCTGGCCAGTACGTGGTCGAGACGGTCACGCCACCGGGCTACGAAGTGGTCAAGGAAGAGGACAAGAACATCCTGAATGGCGACTCATTCGACTCGCCCGTGCCGGCGCAGTTTGGCGGGCTGGGCAACATCTTCATCTTGCCCGACCAGGCGACGCTGAACAACGCCAACCCCTACAACCCGCGCAATGCCGATGGGATCCAGAGCAACGCCACCTCCAATCTCGGCGCGACGGCATCCAAGTTGACCTTCCCGGAATGCGTGGGCAACCTGCATCGCGTACCCGACTACCTGAGCCTGTACCCGCAGGGTGGGCTGGTGGCGCCGTTCGCCGGCATGGACCGGAATCTTTGCGACCGCAAACTGGTCAACCTGAACGATCAGCAGCAAGCGAGCGCGACCTTCTTCGTCTTCACCCCTGTGCCGACCGCTGCGGCTGGCACCGGCATCATCCTTGACGATGCGTCCTCGGAGTTCAATGCGGCGGCGCCCGATTTCGGCGAGAAGGCCTCCGTGCCATTCGTGCCCGTCTCGATCAAGGACTTCAACGGCGTCGAGGTGACCCGTACCTACTCGGATCAATGGGGCGCCTACAACGTGCTCACGCCGTCGAGCTGGCTGGTCAATCCGCCCACACCTTCCGGCTACGGTCCCAACATGTTGGTGACTTGCATCAACGACCCGGGCCCGATTGCCGCAACCAATGCACTTGGTCAGTGGATCAACGCCGCAGGCGTCGTGGTCAACAGCCCGTCGCTGGCGAAGCAGATCACCGATCCGCAATACGACCCCGCGTTCAGCAACTTCTGCTACACGCTCCCGTTCATGCCAGGTCGGACCACCTATCTGGATACGCCGGTATTGCCGATCGCGGCATTTGCCGGGGGCTACAACCCGGCCGATTGCGCCTTCCCGGATGCGACGCCAGCGATTGC
>JANYJL010000159.1 GCA_025361845.1 Rhizobacter sp. | reverse complement strand
TCGATGCGGCTCGGCTTCACATCGACCGCGAACTTCTGCGGGTCGGTGCGCGTGCCCTTCACATGAGCCTTCGGTCGAAGTGGGGCCACGGCAGGAAACGCGCGAACTTGAGGCATGGCGCGCATTGTCACGTCAAGCGCTGCGGGCCGCGGCCTTGCGCACTTTTGCACGCGTAGCGCGGCTGAGATGCGAACTGGCGCCACGATGCGCCGCTTATTGGTTCATCGCCGCGGCGTGCGGCCGATAGTCTTGGCATCAGGTTGAACAACACGTCACAGGCACCCCACCATGCGCACCCAACAACTGCAACAGTATCTGGCTTCATCGCAACGCGCGGTCTCGCAGACCGGCAGCGCCGCAGCAGCGGGCGCGATCCCGTGGGAAGACACCCCGTCGCTGGCCGACACGCTGTCGCTGCGCCTGCTCACGCAAGGCGGCCTGCGCTTCGTGGACCTGGACCTGAGTGCGGCGAACAGTGAAAACGGCGGCCTCGATTCAGGCTACCGCCCCCGCGCGAGCTTTGACAACACGATGCCTGCGGCGCTCGAACCCGAGCTGGAGCCCGAGCCGTTTCGCGAAGCCTTCCAAGGCCTGTCGATGCGCGAAGTGCGTGAGCCGGACGTGTTCCGCCACTTCTTCGGCTGATCCTGTTCGGCTGCTCTCTTTCGGCTGATCAGCCCTTCAAGACCTCGTAGCGCCACTGCACATCAAGGCTCAGGCTCTCACCGGCCGCCAACACCTTCAGGCCGGGGCGGCCTTCGAGGTGAAACGCATCGATCGGATGCGTGACCGGCTCGAAGCAGAACGCCGGCCCGACGGGCGGGCGATAGAGCAGGCAAAAGGCATGCGCCGAGCGGCCTTCTGACTGCGCGACTTCCGGCACCGTCATCGTCAGCGCCAGGCCCTGTTCGGGCCACACGATGCGCGAGTTGCCGGACCAGCCGGTGTAGCCGTTGTCGATCAAGCTGCCGTTCACGTTCGCGCCTGCGCTCAGATCCCAACTCGGCGGAAATTTGCTCGTGTGTCCGGTCGGCATCGGATCGTCCCCACTCAACCAGACACCTTGAACCGGCGCCGTCAGGCGCGTGCCCGCGCTGCGCAGGAACCAGGGGTGCAAGCCGAGGCCGTAAGGCAGCGAGCCTTCGCCCAGGTGCGTGACCGATACGCTCTGGTCGAGCCCACCATCGACAAGCCGGAAGGTTTGCGTGGCGCGGTAGTCGTAAGGGTTGCCGTCGAACCGGTGCGACTCCAGCGTCATCACGACCGTGTCGGCCGCGGGCTGCGTCAGCGCCCAGCTCTGCAACCAGCCATCGCCATGAATCGGGTAGGGCTCGCCGACGCGGTTCAGCTTCATCGGGTGAAAGCGGCCGGCGTGTTCGAAGCCACCCCCGCTGATGCGGTTCGACCACGGCAGCATCGCGAAGGAGCCGAGGCTGTAGAGGTCGGTGTTCACGCCGTCCCAGGGTCGCCACAGGTTCTGCGGGCCATCGTCCGCATCACGCTGCCAGGCCGCCACACCGCCGCCGAGCGTGGGCACGAGGCCCAGGCGCTGGCCGGCGTGGCGCAGCCAGACGATGGGGTGGTCTAGTCCAGTCATGTGCGCACCGACATCAATGCGAATCGCGTGGGATCGGCGCGCCGCTGCTGCCGACCAGGAAGTCGAGGTCGGCCCCGAGGTGCGCCTGCTGCACGTGGTCGACGTAGAGCTTGTACCAGCCGCGTGCGGGCGGTGTGGGCGCCTTCCAGCTGGCCAGGCGGCGCGCGATCTCTTCGTCCGACACGTCCAGGTGCAGCTTGCGCGCAGCCACGTCGAGCTCGATCATGTCGCCGTTCTGCACCACCGCCAGCGGGCCGCCGGCCGCGGCTTCAGGGCTGGTGTGCAGCACCACGGTGCCGTAGGCAGTGCCGCTCATGCGTGCATCGCTGATGCGGACCATGTCGGTGATGCCCTTCTTCAGCACCTTCGGCGGCAGCGGCATGTTGCCCACCTCGGCCATGCCGGGGTAACCGCGCGGGCCGCAGTTCTTCAGCACCATCACGCAGTGCTCGTCGATGTCGAGCGCGTCGTCGTCGATGCGCGCGTGGAAGTCTTCGATGGTCTCGAACACGACCGCGCGGCCACGGTGCTTGAGCAGGTGTTTCGATGCCGCCGAGGGCTTGATCACCGCGCCATTCGGCGCCAGGTTGCCGCGCAGCACCGCGATGCCGGCCGCGGCCATGAAGGGGTCGGCCGGCGTCTTGATGACTTCGCGGTTGTAGCAAGGCGCCTGCGCGATGTTCTCGCCGATCGACTTGCCGTTGGCCGTGAGTGAACCGAGGTGCAGGTGCTCCTGAATCTCACGCAGCACCGCGGGCAGGCCGCCAGCGTAATAGAAGTCCTCCATCAGGTACTTGCCCGAGGGTTGCAGGTTCACGAGGCAGGGCATCTCGGCGCCGAGCTTGTCCCAGTCGGCCAGGTCGAGCTTCACGCCGATGCGCCCGGCAATCGCCAACAGGTGGATCACCGCATTGGTCGAGCCGCCGATCGCCGCGTTGGTGCGGATCGCGTTCTCGAAGGCCTCGCGCGTCAGGATCTTCGACATGCGCAGGTCTTCCTTGACCATCTCGACGATGCGCCGGCCGGTCATCTGCGCGAGCCGGTTGCGGCGGGTGTCGGCGGCCGGAATCGCGGCGTTCTCGGGCAGCGACATGCCGAGTGCTTCGACCATGCTGGCCATCGTCGAGGCCGTGCCCATCGTCATGCAGCTGCCCTTGGAACGGTGCATGCACGACTCGGCTTCGGTGAACTCGGCCTGCGACATTTCACCCGCACGCACCATCTCGCTCATCTGCCAGACGCCGGTGCCCGAGCCGATGTCCTTGCCGCGGAACTTGCCGTTCAGCATCGGCCCGGACGAC
>JANYJL010000148.1 GCA_025361845.1 Rhizobacter sp. | reverse complement strand
GGCACCGCCTCGGCCATCGCATGGCTCTTGTTCATGGTCATCGCGCTGCTGACCTACCTGAACAATCGACTGTTCAAGCCGGCGGACTGACCCATGCGGCCCTCGGTTCGGCGGAAGAAGAAAGCCCGGGCGCAAGCCTGGGTGTCGACGGGCGTTGCCTACATGGTGCTGGCGGTCGGTGCCTTCATCATGCTGTTGCCGTTCTATTACATGATGGTCTTCGCGACCCGGGCCAACACCGAGATTCTTTCGGTGCCGCCGCCATACTGGTTCGGCAGCCATCTGGCCGAAAACATTGCCGAGCTGGTTCGTTTCAGGCCCGGCTTCTGGCGTTCGATGTTGCTGTCGCTCTGGGTCGCGCTGGCCACCACGGCATTGAATCTCTTCTTCTGTTCGCTGGCCGGCTTCGCGTTCGCGATGTATGAATTCAAGTACAAGGAAAAGCTGTTCGGCTTCGTGATGGCGACGATGCTGATGCCGGCCTTCGTCGGCATGATCCCGACGATCCTGTTGATGACACATCTGGGCTGGATCGATTCGACCAAGGCGCTGATCATCCCCGGCGCCTGCGGTGCGCTCGGCGTGTTCATGATGCGCCAGTACGTCGCCTCGGCCTTGCCGAAGGAGTTGATCGAGGCCGGCCGCATGGATGGTTGCGGGGAGTTCGCCCTGTACTGGCGCATCGCGCTGCCCTTGCTCGGCCCCGCCCTGGGCACACTCGGCCTCATCACCTTCATCGGCTCGTACAACAATTTTGTCGGCGCCTTGCTGGTGATGCGCGATCAGGCCTCCTTCACCGTGCCCCTGGTGCTGCGCTCACTGCAGGGCACCAGCGCGGCCACCTGGGGCGCCATCAGCGCCGGTTCCGCGATCGCGGTGCTGCCTTTGCTGGCGCTGTTCGTCGTCTATTCGCGCAAGCTGATCGACGGGCTGACGGCCGGCGCCGTCAAAGGCTAGTCCCTGAACCCGAACATGCACCGAAGCACCCATGGCCACCATTTCCCTGCGCGACATCAGCAAGACCTACGGCAACGTGTCCGTCATCGCCCATCTCAACCTCGACATTCATGACGGCGAGTTGATGGTGTTCGTGGGTCCGTCGGGCTGCGGCAAGACCACCCTTTTGCGCATGATCGCCGGGCTCGAAGACATCACCGGCGGCGAGGTCCACTTCGACGACGAATGTGTCAACGACCTGGAGCCCGCCGAGCGCGGCGCCGCGATGGTGTTCCAGAGTTATGCGCTGTACCCGCACATGACGGTGGCGGAGAACCTCTCGTTCTCTCTGAAGATGGCCGGGGCGAGCACGGCCGAGCAGCAGGCCGCGGTGGACCGGGCGGCCGACATTCTTCAGATCAGGCCCCTGCTGGCGCGCAAGCCGAAGGCGCTGTCCGGCGGCCAGCGCCAGCGCGTCGCGATTGGCCGAGCGATTGTCCGCAAACCGAAGGCATTTCTTTTCGACGAGCCCCTGTCCAACCTCGATGCCAACCTGCGCGTGCAGATGCGCGTGGAGTTGACGCGGCTGCACCGCGAGCTTCGGGCCACCATGATCTACGTCACCCACGATCAGGTGGAAGCCATGACGCTGGGTCAGCGCATCGCCGTGTTCAACGCCGGCAAGATCGAGCAGGTGGGCACGCCGCTGGAGCTGTACCACCACCCGACCAATGTGTTCGTGGCCGAGTTCATGGGCTCGCCGAAGATGAACCTGATGCCCTGCCGCACGGTCACTTCAGCAGACGGGCGCACGGCATTGAACGTGGCCGAGTCGGGGGTGCTGGAGATGGACCCCGCTGTGGCAACGCCGGCCGGCATCCACACGGTCGGTGTGCGGCCCGAGCATTTCCAGATCACCCGCGACGGGCACGGCATCGGCGCCAGCGTCAGCCTGATCGAGCAGCTGGGCGAGTCGACGATGGTGTACGCGACGCTCGACGGGCTGAACAAGGAAGTGGCCGTGCGGTTGAACGGCTCGGTGCCGGGCATCGACATCGGGCAAGCGCTGCGCCTGCGCTGCGAGCCGGAATACCTGCGCCTGTTCGACGCGGCGGGGCAAGCGGTCGGTGCACGCGCCTGACCCGCCGGCCTGCATGAACCTCACGCGCCGAGAGTTCGCCGCCGCGTCGGCCACGCTGGCCCTGACCGCTTGCGCCGGTGGCCCGTCTCGACGTGCCGAGGCGGACGGCAAGCTGCCTTCGCTGGGCCGGGCCCTGGCGCCGTACTTTCCGTTCGGCGCGGCGATCACGCCAGGCCAGGTGGCGTTCGGATCGGCCGACTTCATCAAGGCGCAATTCAGCGTCGTGGTCGCCGAAAACGCTATGAAGCCCGAGGCGTTGGCTGCGCGGGGCGAAGGCCAGTACAGCTTCACGCAGGCCGACGAACTGGTGAACTTCGCACGCGCGTCGGGCCTGAAGGTGCGCGGCCACACGCTGGTGTGGCACCAGCAGACGCCGGCCTGGTTCTTCGTCGAGAACGGCGCGCCGGTGACACGCGCGACCTTGATCACCCGCATGGAACGCTACATCACCGATGTCGTGGGCCACTTCAAGGGCCGCGTGTACGCGTGGGACGTGGTGAACGAGGCCTACTCGTTCGGCGAAGCCCGCACCCGCACCGATTCCGAGGGCATGCGCCTGAGCCCCTTTCGCGAAATCATCGGAGAGGACTACATCGAGATCGCCTTCCGGGCCGCGGCCCGGGCCGACCCCGATGCCCTGCTGTTCTACAACGACTACGAGACCCAGAACCCGCGCAAGATTGCCGCGATCAGCGAGATGGTCACGCGCTTCAAGGCGGCCGGCGTGAAGATCGACGGCATCGGCCACCAGGCCCATTGCAGCATGCTGCACCCGTCGGTGAACTCGTTCGAGCGGGCGGTCGAGCAGTACGCGATGCTGGGCATCACGCAGCACGTGACCGAGCTGGACATCGCGCTCAACGACGACATCAGCGCCAACCGCGTGTCCGAGGCCAGCCCGGCCTTGCTGGCGCGCCAGGCGCAGCGCTACGCCGACTTCTTCAAGGTCTTCATCAAGCAGCGCCGGCACATCACGGCGGTGCTCGTCTGGGGCATCGACGACGCCGGCAGCTGGCTGAGGCACTGGCCGAACGAGCGCTTCGAGGCGCCGCTGCTGTTCGACGAAAAGCGCCAGCCCAAGCCTGCTTTCTGGGCGCTGATGAAGCTCGCCGAAACAGGCTGAGTGCCCGCCTCGGCGAGAACTTCAGCCCGCACGCTGGCTCAGCCAGCCCTGCAATGCATCGAGATCGACGCGCAGAGGTAACGACGATGGCAAGGCGGGTGACCAGCCCTGGCGATTGCCCAACCCGGGGCCGACGGCGCAGGCGCCGGGGAAAAGTGCGTGTTCAAAGTAGACGCTGCGCGTGACGACCACCGGCACGCCGGCCGCGACACAGGCCCGCACGCCGACGGGTGAATCCTCGATCGCGAGCACCTCGTTCGCGGCCAGACCGAGCCGCTCCAGCGCCAGCGCATAGACCTGCGGATCGGGCTTCTTGCGCGGTGCATCTTCACCGCAGAGCACGCAGGCAAACCAGTCACGCCAGGCCGCGCCGAGGTGCGCACCGAGCAGCGCATCGACATTGCTGCGGCTCGTCGTCGTCGCAATCGCCATCGCCACGCCGGCCGCGCGGCAATCGTCCATCAGGGCACGCACACCCTCACGCAAAGGGATGCGGCCTTCGGCGACGATCTGTGCGTAGCGCTGGTTCTTGTCGAGGTGCAGCGAGAGTGCGAGCCGCTCGCGCTCGGCGAGCGTCTTCGGCGCCGCGGGCTGCGTCGCCATGTCGTGCAGCAAGCGTTCATAGCCGCCGGTCACCGCCAACAACGCGCCATAGCGCTCGACACTCCAGCGCCAGGGCACGCCCTGCGCTTCGAAGGCCGTGTTGAAGGCGATCAGGTGGCCGTCACGCTCGGTCTCGGCGAGCGTGCCGTCCACGTCCCAGATCAGCGCATGCAGTGGCATGGGCCCGTTCAGTGGTAACGCGCCACCATCGCATCCATCGGCATCGCCTTGATGCGATCCGCGTGCCCCGCGCACCCGAAGGCCTCGAAGCGCGCCTTGCACACACCACGCGCGGCCTTGCGTGCCGCGATGAAGGCCTTGCGCGGGTCGAACTCGCTCGGGTCTTTCGCAAAACTCTGGCGCATCGCGCCGGTCATCGCGAGGCGGATGTCGGTGTCGATGTTGATCTTGCGCACCCCCGACTTGATGCCGCGCTGGATCTCTTCGACCGGCACGCCGTAGGTCTCCTTGATGTCGCCACCGTACTGCCGAATGATCGCCAACCACTCCTGCGGCACGCTCGACGAGCCGTGCATCACGAGGTGCGTGTTCGGCACCTGCGCATGGATGGCCGCGATGCGGTCCATCGCCAGAATGTCCCCGGTCGGCTGGCGCGTGAACTTGTAGGCGCCGTGGCTGGTGCCGATGGCAATGGCCAGCGCATCGACACCGGTGCGTTCGACAAAATCCTTCGCCTGCGCCGGGTCGGTCAGCATCATGTCGTGCGTCAGTACACCCTCGGCGCCGACACCGTCTTCTTCGCCAGCCTGGCCGGTCTCCAAGGAACCGAGGCAACCCAACTCGCCTTCAACCGACACACCGACCGCATGCGCCATCTCGCACACACGCCGGGTCACGTCGATGTTGTAGTCGTAGCTCGCGGGTGTCTTCGCGTCTTCCTTCAGCGAGCCGTCCATCATCACGCTGGTGAAGCCCGAGCGGATCGACTGCTGGCACACCGAGGGGCTGGCGCCATGGTCCTGGTGCAGCACGAGCGGCACGTCGGGGTGCTGCTCGACAGCGGCCAGCACCATGTGCCGCAGGTAGGCCTCACCGGCATATTTGCGCGCGCCGGCCGAGGCTTGCAGGATCACCGGGCTGCGTGTTTCTTCCGCCGCTTCCATGATGGCCTGGATCTGCTCCAGGTTGTTGACGTTGAAGGCCGGCACGCCGTAGCCGTGTTCGGCGGCGTGGTCCAGCAGTTGTCGCAGCGAGATGAGGGCCATGGTGAAACTTCCGTGAGTTGAAGAAGGAATTCAGGGCGGTGCAGCGTTGGCGGCGATCACGTGGCGCACCACGTCAGCCAGGTTCGCGAACAGCACGTCGGGCTGCGCCGCGGCGATCGGCTCGCCGGCGTTGTAGCCGTAGGGCACGGCCCAGGCTGCGACCGAGGCATTGCGCGCGGTCTCGACATCGGTGCGCGAATCGCCGATGTGGGCAAACTGTTCAGCCCGGCCGCCGAGCTTTTGCAGCACGTGATGAATGACCGCCGCATGCGGCTTCTTCTGCGGCAACGTGTCACCACCGATCAGCAGCTCGAAGTAGCCGTCGAGCCGGGTCTGTTGCAACACGCGCCGGGCGAAACGCTCCTCCTTGTTCGTCAGGCAGACGAGCCGCAGGCCGGCCACCCGCAGGCGGCGCAGTGAATCGATGCAATCGGCATACGGCAGGCCGGTGGTGCCGGCCGTCTGCTCGTAGTGGTCGTCCAGGCGCGCCAGCACATCGTCAATGGGCAGCGGCGCGGAACCGGGCTGCCGTTCGCCCTGTATGCGCTCGATCAGTCGACGCATCAACTCGTGCGCGCCCCCACCAATCAGCATCGTGATCTCTTCGACCGGCCGCGGCGCCACGCCGAATTCGGCGAGCGTGCCGTTCACCGCTTCGGCGATTTCGGCGGCGGTGTCGACGAGGGTGCCGTCGAGGTCGAAACTGAGGTGGGTGTAGGGCATGGCGTGCGCTCCGATGAAGTCAGACGGCGCCGGGCCGCCCCAAGCCGGCTGAGCGCCCCCTCGGGGGGCAGGAGCGAAGCGACGTGGGGGCCGACATTACTAGAGTTGCGCCGCCACCGTGTCGGCCAGGTGTTCGGCGGTGAGGCCGAAGTGCTTGAACAAGTCGCCCGCGGGGGCCGATTCGCCGAAGCTGTCGATGCCGAGTGCTGCGACGCAACCGTATTGTCCCCAGAAGCGTGTGACACCGGCCTCCACAGCAATGCGCGGGAGCTTGTCGCCCAGCACTTCTTGTCGGTAGTGGGCGTCCTGACGGTCGAAGGCTGTGGTCGAGGGGATCGAGACGACGCGCACCGCGATGCCACGGGCATCGAGCAACTTCTGCGCGTCCATCGCGAGGCCCAGCTCGGAGCCAGTGGCGAGCACCACGGCGCGTGCGTTGGCGCGATCGCTGAGCACGTAGCCACCGCGGGCGATGTCCTGCAATTGCTGCGGTGTGCGCGCTTGCGCGGGCAGGTTCTGCCGCGACAACAAGAGCGCGCTGGGGCGTGTCGCATTGCCGACGGATTGCACCCAGGCGGCCGCCGTTTCGGCCGCATCGCCCGGCCGCCACACGTCGAGGTTCGGAATCAGCCGCAGCGACGCCGCATGTTCCACCGGCTGGTGCGTCGGCCCGTCTTCACCGAGGCCGATGCTGTCGTGCGTGAAGACGTGAATCACGCGCAGCTTCATCAGCGCAGCCATGCGCACGGCGTTGCGCGAGTAATCACTAAATGTGAGGAAGGTGCCGCCGTAGGGAATCACACCGCCGTGCAGCGCCATGCCATTCATGATCGCGGCCATGCCGAATTCGCGCACGCCATAGTTGATGTGGCGCCCGCCCGATTCGCCGCCGCGCACCGCGCCGCAGCCGGGGAAATCGGTCAGGTTCGAGCCGGTGAGGTCGGCCGATCCGCCGAGCAGTTCGGGCACCTTCGGGCCGAGCACGGCGAGCGCCTTTTGCGATGCCTTGCGGCTGGCGATCGATTCACCGGAGGCGCCGAACTCGGCCACCAGAGATGCGGCCATGGCCGACCAATCAGCAGGCAGCTCGCCGCGCATGCGCCGCAGGAACTCAGCCGACAGCGCAGGGTGCGCGGCGCGGTAGGCTGCGAAGGCGGCGTTCCAGGTTTCCTCACGGTCACTGCCGGTCGCACGCGCATCCCAGGCGGCTTGCAGATCGGCCGGAATCTCGAAGGGCGCGTGCGGCCACTCGAGTGCTGCGCGTGTCAGCGCGATTTCCTTCTCACCGAGCGCCTCGCCGTGCGCCTTTGCCGTGCCGCCACGGTTCGGCGAGCCTTTGCCGATCGTCGTGCGGCACAGGATCAGGGTCGGCTTGTCGGCGCGCTCGCGCGCTTGCGCAATCGCGTGGTCCACCGCATCCACATCGTGGCCATCGATCGGGCCGATCGTGTTCCAGCCGTAGGCCGCAAAACGCTGCGCCGTGTTGTCGGCGAACCAAGGCGCGACCGGCCCGTCGATCGAGATGCCGTTGTCGTCGTAGAGCGCGATCAGCTTGCCGAGCTTCAGTGCGCCGGCGAGCGAACAGGCTTCGTGGCTGATGCCTTCCATCAGGCAACCGTCACCGAGAAACACATAGGTGTGGTGGTCGACGATGGGGAAGCCGGGGCGGTTGAATTCATCGGCCAGCAGCTTCTCGGCGAGCGCGAAGCCCACCGCATTGGTGAGGCCCTGGCCGAGCGGGCCGGTGGTGGTTTCGACACCCGGCGTGATGCCCAGCTCGGGGTGGCCCGGTGTCTTGCTGTGCAGTTGGCGGAAGTTGCGCAGCTCGTTGATCGGCAGGTCGTAACCCGTCAGATGCAAGAGTCCGTAGAGCAGCATCGAGCCATGGCCGTTCGAGAGCACGAAGCGGTCGCGATCCGCCCACTGCGGGTTCGCCGGGTTGTGCTTCAGGTGCCGCGACCAGAGCGCGACGGCAATGTCGGCCATGCCCATCGGCGCGCCGGGATGGCCGCTCTTGGCGGCTTCGACCGCGTCGATGGCGAGGAAGCGCAGCGCATGCGCCATGCGGGTGGGGAGTGTTTGCGTCGTCATGGTGTTCGTCGTCGTCGAAGTCACTGCGCTCTGCGCTTCAGGTCCATCAGGCGCAGGATCATCGGCGTGAAGATCAGCTGCATCGCCAGGCCCATCTTTCCGCCCGGCACGACGATGTTGTTGGGCCGGGACATGAAGCTGTCGTGCAACATCGACAGCAGGTAGGCGAAGTCGATGCCCTTCGGCTTCGCGAAGCGGATCACGACCAGCGATTCATCGGCACTCGGAATGTCGGCCGCGATGAAGGGGTTCGAGGTGTCCACCGTCGGCACCCGCTGGAAGTTCACGTGCGTCTGCGAGAACTGCGGGCAGATGTACTTCACGTAGTCCGGCATGCGGCGCAGGATGGTGTCGACCACCGCCTCCTGGCTGTAGCCACGCAGGTTCTTGTCGCGGTGCAGCTTTTGTATCCACTCGAGGTTGATGATCGGCACCACGCCGACCAGCAGGTCCACGTGTTTGGCCACGTCGACCTGCGGGCTGGTGTAGCCGCCGTGCAGGCCTTCGTAGAACATCAGGTCCGACTCGGCCTCGATGCTTTTCCAGGGCGTGAAGGTGCCCGGCTCATGGCCGAACTCGGCGGCTTCACCGGCGTCGTGGATGTACTTGCGCACCTCGCCGCGGCCGGTTTCGCCGTACTGCTGAAAGAGTGCGGCCAGCTCGTCGAGCAGGTTCGCCTCGGGACCGAAGTGGCTCAGGTGGTCGTCGCCCTTCTCGTGCGCGACCTTCATGCGCTCGCGCATCTCGAGCCGGTTGTAGCGGTGGAATGAATCGCCCTCGATGACCTGGGCCTTGATCTTTTCGCGCCGGAAGATGTGCGCGAAACTTTTCATCACGGTGGTGGTGCCGGCGCCGGACGAACCGGTCACGGCGATGATGGGGTGGCGGGTGGACATGGCTGTCTCTCGGAAGCTGAAAAATCTGGTCAGACGCGCGCTTCGGGCCGAAACAAGGACCGCTCGTTGAACAGCGGCGACTCGAACGGCCGGTCGGTGCCGGCGTCGTGTTCGAGGTGGTAGCGCTCGATGCGCGCGACCTCGTTGCGCGAGCCAAGGATCACCGGGATGCGCTGATGCAGGCCTTCGGGCACCACATCGAGCAGATACTTGCGCCCGGTGGTCGAGAGGCCGCCGGCCTGCTCGATCAGGAAGCTGATCGGGTTCGCCTCGTACATCAGACGCAGGCGACCGGGCTTGGCCGAATCCTTGGTGTCCTTCGGGTACATGAAGACACCCCCGCGCATCAGGATGCGGTGCACCTCGGCCACCATCGAGGCGATCCAGCGCATGTTGAAGTCGCGCCCGCGCTCGCCCGCCCTGCCAGCCTGGCACTCGGTGACGTAGCGGTGCACCGGCGACTCCCAGAAGCGCGCGTTGCTGGTGTTGATGGCGAACTCGTTCGTGTCTTCGGGAATCGCGAGGTTCGGGTGCGTGAGGATGTAGTTGCCGATCTCGCGGTCGAGCGTGAAGCCGTGGGTGCCCTTGCCGACCGTGAGCACGAGCATGGTGGCCGGGCCATAGATGGCGTAGCCAGCGGCCACCTGCTTGCGGCCGGTTTGCAGGTAGTCGGCGGTGACCGGGGCTTCGGCCTTGTCGTGGCGCAGCACAGAGAAGATGGTGCCGACCGAGACGTTCACGTCGGTGTTCGACGAACCGTCGAGCGGGTCGAACACGAGCAGGTAGTTGCCACGCTGGAATTCATCGGGAATGGCGTAGGGCTCGTCGAGTTCTTCGGAGGCCATGCCCGCCACCAGGCCGCCCCATTCGCAGCTGCGGATCATCGCGTCGTCGGCGAGCACGTCGAGCTTCTTCTGGCTTTCGCCCTGCACGTTGGTGTTGCCGACTTCGCCGAGGTAACCGCCGAGCGCGCCCTTGGCCGTCATCGACGAGATCGTCTTGGTCGCCGCCGCCACGTCGATCAGCAAGGCAGCAAGATCGCTTGCACCTTCGATGCCTTTGAGTTGCTGGATCAGGAATTTCGACAGCGTGGTGCGGCCAAGGTGCATGGGGACTCTCCGAAGGGACGGGATCGTTATCGCAGCGCGGGCGGCGCCGCGCTGTCGAACAGCCGGCTGGCGAGGATGTCGGCCGGCATCAGGGTGGTGAGGTCTTCGCGCGTCAGTTCGCGGTCGCGGTCAACGAACAGGCGGCTCGCCTGGCGCAGGCGCGAGCGGTCGAGCGCATTGCGCACACTGCGGGCGTTCGCAAAATGCGGCAGCGGGATGCGGCGCCGCAGGTAGTCGGCAAACACCTCGCGGGTGCCTTCGCCGAAGCGGTAGTTCATCGTGCCGAGCATGCGGTCGGCGATCTGCAAGAGCTCGCCTTCGCCGTAGTCGGGGAAGTCCAGGTGGTGCGCGATGCGCGAGGAGAGGCCGGGGTTGGACTTGAAGAAGGTGTCCATGCGGTCCTTGTAGCCGGCAACGATGACGACGAGGTCGTCGCGCTGGTTCTCCATCACCTGCAACAGGATCTCGATCGCTTCCTGGCCGTAGTCGCGTTCGTTCTCCGGGCGGTACAGGTAATAGGCCTCGTCGATGAAGAGCACACCGCCCATCGCGCGCTTCAACACTTCCTTCGTCTTCGGCGCGGTGTGGCCGATGTACTGGCCCACGAGGTCGTCACGCGTCACGCTCACCACATGGCCTTTGCGCACATAGCCGAGGCGGTGAAGGATCTCGGCCATGCGCATCGCGACCGTCGTCTTGCCGGTGCCGGGGTTGCCGGTGAAGCTCATGTGCAGCGAGGGCGTTTGCGCCGTCAAGCCCAGGTTCAGGCGCAGCTTGTCGACGACGAGCAGGGCCGCGATGTCGCGGATGCGCGCCTTTACCGGAGCCAGGCCCACCAGATCGGTGTCCAGCTCGTCCATCACAGATTCGATCTGGCTTTGCGCCAGGACGTCGGCGACGGTGCGAGCCTGAGCCACCGTCCCACCCGGTTTCGACATGTCGTTCACCTGGCAACCCTTTCGTGCTTCGGCCTTGATGCGGCGGGGCTTCGGCCTAGTAGCGCTCGCCTTCGGGCTTGTCGGTCGCATAGGACGAGATGCGGTAACGAACCTGGCGGCCTTCGACCTCGGTGCGCGCCAGCCCGAAACCAGGCTCCTTGGCTGGTCGATTGACGATGAAGGACATGCGCGGCGACTCGACCCCCTGCGTCGAGTCGAATGCGGTGACGCGGATGTAGTGGCTCGGGAAGGTTTTGCGGCAGCTGTTGATCTCCATCAGGATGCCGGCCGGATCCTTCAGGTCGAACATCGGGTTGCCGAACATTTCCCAGTAGGTGTTGCGCGGGTGCGGGTCGTCGGTGTATTCGATGCCGACGGCGTAGTTGTGCTTCAGCGCGTACTCGATCTGCTTGCTGATCTGGGCATCGGTCAGGTCGGGCAGGTAGGAAAACTGGCCCTGCGTGACGCGGTTGCCGTGGTTGGTCATCATGGTCGTTGCTCCTTCAGAACGCGGCGGTGGGGGTGGGCACGAAGTCCGCCGTGTCGGTGGATTCGTAGTTGAAGCTGACCTCGCCCCAGGTGTCTAGCGCGGCCTTCAGCGGCGAGCACCACTTGGCGGCGTCTTTCAGGATCTGCGGGCCTTCGTTCCAGATATCGCGGCCTTCGTTGCGTGCCAGCACCATCGATTCGAGCGCGACGCGGTTCGCCGTGGCACCGGCCTGGATGCCTTGCGGGTGGCCGATCGTGCCGCCGCCGAATTGCAGCACCACGTCGTCGCCCAGGTAGGTGATCAGCTGGTGCATCTGGCCGGCGTGGATGCCACCCGAAGCCACCGGCATCACCTTGTTCAGCGAAGCCCAGTCCTGCTCGAAGAACAGGCCTTTCTCCAGCTGCATCGGCGTGTGCGTGTCGAGCAGGGTGTCGTAGAAGCCGCGGATCATCTGCGGGTCGCCTTCGAGCTTGCCAACCACGGTGCCGGCGTGGATGTGGTCCACACCCGCCATGCGCATCCACTTGCAGATCACGCGGAAGTTCATGCCGTGGTTCTTCTGCCGTGAGTAGGTGCTGTTGCCCGCGCGGTGCAGGTGCAGGATCATGTCGTTCTTGCGCGCCCACAGCGCCATGCTCTGGATCGCGGTGTAGCCGATTACCAGATCGATCATGACGATCACGCTGCCCAGGCTCTTCGCGAACTCGGCGCGTGCGTACATCTCTTCCATCGTGCCGGCAGTCACGTTCAGGTAGTGGCCCTTGACTTCGCCGGTCGCCGCGCTCGCCTTGTTCACCGCCTCCATGCAGTACAGGAAGCGATCACGCCAGTGCATGAAGGGCTGCGAGTTGATGTTCTCGTCGTCCTTCATGAAGTCGAGGCCGCCCTTCAGACCTTCGTACACCACGCGGCCATAGTTGCGGCCCGACAGGCCGAGCTTGGGCTTGGTGGTCGCGCCGAGCAGC
>JANYJL010000145.1 GCA_025361845.1 Rhizobacter sp. | reverse complement strand
TCCGGCGTGCCCTGCGCGATCACACGGCCGCCGTGCACACCGGCGCCCGGGCCCATGTCGATCACATGGTCGGCGCAGCGGATCGCATCTTCATCGTGCTCGACCACCAGCACGCTGTTGCCGATGTCGCGCAGATGGCGCAGCGTGCCGATGAGTCGTTCGTTGTCGCGCTGGTGCAAACCGATGCTGGGCTCATCCAGCACATACATCACACCGGTCAGGCCCGAGCCGATTTGCGATGCGAGGCGGATGCGTTGCGACTCACCACCCGAAAGCGTGTCCGCGCTGCGGTCCAGGCTCAGGTAGTTCAGGCCCACGTCGTTCAGGAACTTCAGCCGCGAGCGAATTTCGCGCACCACCGGTGCAGCGATCTCGCCTTTCGCGCCTTGCAGCACCAGGCCTTCGAAGTAATGCAGGCAATCGCGCAGCGTGAAGTGCTCAACGCGGTAGATGGGCTCGGGCGCGGCATCGTCCGAGCCAAGCAGGAACACATGGCGCGCCTCGCGCTTCAGGCGCGAGCCTTCGCAATCGGGGCAGGGCTTGGCGCTCTGGTAGCGCACCAGGTCTTCACGCACGGCCGCCGAATCGGTCTCGCGAAAGCGCCGTTCCAGATTGGGCAGGATGCCTTCGAAGGGGTGCGAACGTTTCACCGAGCGCTTCTTGCCCTTGGCCCCTTCCGCTTCGTAGGTGAACTGCACTTCTTCATCACCCGAGCCTTGCAGCAACACTTTCTGTGCTGATTTCGGCAGGCTCTCGAACGCGGTGTCGATGTCGAATTTGAAATGCCGCGCCACGCTTTCGAGCAGGGAGAAGGTGTAGCCATTGCGCCGGTCCCAGCCCTTCACGGCGCCGCTCGCGAGGCTGAGGGTCGGGAAGGCGACCACACGGTCGGCGTCGAACACCGTCACCTGGCCGAGGCCATCGCAGGTGCTGCACGCACCGACCGGCGAGTTGAAGGAGAAGAGTCGCGGCTCCAGCTCGCTGAGCGAGTAGCTGCAAATCGGGCAGGCGAACTTGCTGGAGAACAGATGCTCCTTGCCGCTGTCCATCTCCAGCGCCATGGCGCGGCCCTCGGCGATGCGCAATGCGGCTTCGAAGCTTTCGGCCAGGCGTTGCTGCAAGCCCGGTTGCACCTTCACGCGGTCGATCACCACGTCGATGTCATGTTTCTCGGTCTTCTTCAGCTTGGGCACATCGGCCGCTTCATATGCCGCGCCGTCGACACGGAAGCGCACATAACCCTGCGCCTGCATGTCGGCAAAGAGTTCGACGAATTCGCCCTTGCGGTCGCGCACCACCGGTGCCAGCACCATCAGGCGGGTGTCTTCGGGCAGCGCCAGCGCGGCGTCGACCATCTGGCTCACGCTTTGCGCACGCAGTGGCAAATGGTGGTCGGGGCAGAAGGGCGTGCCGGCGCGCGCATAGAGCAGGCGCAAGTAGTCGTGAATCTCGGTGACCGTGCCGACCGTGGAGCGCGGGTTGTGCGAGGTGGCTTTCTGCTCGATGCTGATGGCGGGCGACAAGCCCTCGATCACATCGACATCGGGTTTGTCCATCAACTGCAAAAACTGTCGCGCATAAGCCGACAGGCTTTCGACATAACGCCGCTGGCCTTCGGCATACAGCGTGTCGAACGCGAGGCTCGATTTGCCGGAACCCGACAGGCCGGTGATCACGACCAGCCGGTTGCGCGGGATGTCGAGATCAATGTTCTTCAGGTTGTGGGTGCGTGCGCCGCGGATGCGTATCTGCTGCGCCTCGAGCGAATTTCTGACCTGGGGTGATGTGTCGGGCGGGCGGGGCATGTGGGGGCGCGGCAAAACCTTCGATGATAGCGATGCGGGCTCGCCCCGGCCGGGGGCGCCGCCGCGGCGGCCCCGTCAGCGCGCCGCTTCGTCGAGGGCTGCTTTCAGCGCGGCGGCGGTGGAGGCCTCGATGGGCACCTCCCGCAGAGAAAGCGGGAACTCGCTCAACTTCAGCCAAAAGCTCTTCTCGCCCAAGGTCAATTCGGTGTGCAGCCGGCCATTGCGCAGGAAGCGCAGGCTGGGCGCTGTTTGCGGAGGCATGGCTTCGACGTAAGGGACATGTTCGATGCGACCCAGACGTTCCAGCCACGCCTGCAATGCCGGCGTCATGGGGTGCTCGACCTCGGTGCCGCGTTGCCAGGTCCAGCGCTGGGGGTCCGCTTTGATTTCAAGGGACAGCACGCTCACGCTGGGCGCCTGTCTCTGCCGACGGTCTGCGGGATCGGCCGAGTCGGCAAGGCGCTTGAGGTCATCTCGCAGGCGCCGGGCTTCCGAGGCCTTCTCGGGAGCTGCATCGGCCGTTTCGGCGCGAGGCATGAACCCGCCGTAACCACCTTGCGCCAGCGACATCCCCAAAGGTGCAGGCGACCGCGCCGCGGCGGGCGCTGGCACCGGCGCTGGTGAGGACTCGGCTTTCAATGGCGGCGCAACCGCGTCAGGCACCGCAGCCGGTGGTGGGGCGACCGCGAGTTTCAAGGGCGGTGCAACCGGCTCCGGCGATGCCGTTGCGGCAGCGCTTTCCGTGGCGGCCTCCCCACGTGGCACCGGCACGGCCGGCGCCTTCTTTGCGCTGCGCTGTGCTGCGCGTTCCTTCTCGGCGAACCGAGGGGCGGCGGCGGCCGGCGCTGCGCTGACCGATGCCTTCGGCACAGGTGCCTCGGCGAGGACCACGGCCGTGATGGCAGACGGCGTCGGTTCAGCCGCCGCCTCCTTGGCCGTTCCCACCGACGCCTTCGGCTTGAACTCCGGCAAGGCCTCGTCCATCGGCCGGCCGGCCCACATCAAACCGACCAGGCTGGCGACCATCACGCTGGCGAAACCCGCGGCGACCGGTGGGCGCGCCAGCCACGACCACAGGAGCATCAGCGGGTGCATGCGCGCTGCCCGCGCCGGGCGCATCGCGGCGCCCGAGGTCGAGGTGATGCTCGCACCGGCGGCCTCACGCGCTTGCCGCAGGATCGTCGCGCTCAGTTCGCCCGGCGCTGCCACATCCGCATCCGGCGCATGGCGCAGCGCCTCGCGCAGCCAGGCGTCGCGTTCAGAGTCGCGTTCGGCGTCGGTGTTGTCCGGGCTCACCCGATGCTCCCCGGCGCCAGATAGGCACCCATGCAAGTGCGCAGCTTGCTCATCGCATAACGCAGCCGCGTCTTCGCGGTCTCGAAGCCGACTTCGAGTGCGGTCGCCACTTCGTCGAGCGCCAGGCCATCGTCGTGGTGCAGCAAGAAGGCGCTGCGCTGCGGCAGGGGCAACTGGTCCAGGCATTGCAGCAACCGCTCGCCGGCACGCCGCCAGAAGGCCAGGTCTTCGCTGTGGAGAGCGGCGCTCGCCGGTGCCGGCCAGTGCTGCCAGGCGGCGCCTTCGGGTTGCCAGGGCTCGCCGCCTTCGCCCTCGAATGCATCGAGCGCGACCTCGCGGCCGCCCTTGCGAAGCAGGTCGATCGCGCGGTGATGCGCCAGCGTGAACAGCCAGGTGCGAAAGCTCGCGCCCTGCGGCGCCCAGCTGGCGCGTGCATGCACCACGCGCAGCCAGGTGTCCTGGAAGACTTCGTCCACCTGAGCCGCGAGCGCTGTACCCAGCAGCCGCCGCACGAAGCGGTAGAGGCCGACCTCATGGCGCGCATACAGCTGCTCGAAGGCAGCCGTGTTGCCCTGGGCGTAGGCCGCCATCAGGGCATCGTCGGTGGGTTCGCTGCCTGGTGCCATCAGTGGCAAGTCTGCCTCACGCGGCCGCTGCCACGCTAGTTGAGCGTGCGCCGCACCATCGGCGGCAAGGCCGCGACCATGCTCACGACCTGCCGGATGCTGCTGGCACCCGTCTTCTCGCGGATGTGGCCGATGTGCGAACGCACTGTCGACACGCACAGCGACTGCAGGTTCGCAATATCTTGCGCCGTCAGGCCGCCGCACAGGCTCGCCAGCACGGTCTGTTCCGCGCCGGTCAAGCCGACCGATTTGGCAAACAGTGTCAAGGTGAGTGCCTCGAACGGTTCGGGTCGGCTGCACAGTATCAACACGGTCTCGACGCTTGTGGCCAGCGGAGCGCCGAGGGGCATCACGGCAAACATCCGTGCGTTCTCGCCCAGGCCGAGGCGAACCAGAGAGCGCCGGCTCTGGCGCGCCGCGACGAGCGCGTCTTGCAGGGGCCGGCGCTGCGCTTCATGCACGGCGTGCAGGCAGCCGTCGGACACGCTGAGTGTCGTCGCCGATTGCAGCTCGTTGCGGGCCAGCCGATTGCTGTGCTGGACCTCGCCGCGTGTGCCGACCAGGATGACGCCGTAGGCGATCTCGTGCGGCGCGTCCACCAGCACGGCGGCGCTCTCGTGGTGGCGGCTGCGGTCCATTGTTTCGAACATGAGGGCTTCCTTCCTGAGGGACGCGGTTCGTGGTGTGGGCGGTGCGGGCCGGGGCGCGTTGCTGCCTGGCTCCAAGGCTGATACGGCGCATCGGTGCGAACGGGGTGAAGGTCAGAGCAAAAAAGTTTTGCGGGGGATGGGCTTCCTGCCTCACCCCGTTCGCCCGGCCCATGCGTATCAACCATCGACCCCCACCCTGATCCAAGGAGACCAAGATGAACCTGAACCGCTGGGCCGCAGCCTCCACCGCCGCGCTGCTGCTGACCCTTGCCGCGTGTGCCGGCGCACTCGACGAACAGAGCGCACATGCGGCGCCCGTCAACAACCTCGGCGTGGCGTGGCCGCCCGTCTGGCAAGACGCGCCCGAACCCGCACCCGGCGATTTCACCCCGCCTGCCTTCGAGCGCCCGAGTGCCGCTCACTGTCACCGCCCGCCCGCCATGCGCGAGGTGCCCGGCGGTGCCATCGAGCAGGCGCCGTCCGCGTGGCGCAGCCGGCGCGGTGAGCCGGACGACATGGCGCGCGAGCTGCGTGCCGAAACCAAGCCGATGGCCAAGGGCGCGCTGGCCGATGCGGCCCTGGCCCTGGCCCCGGCCGCGCCCCCATCGCCCAGCGCAAAGGCGGCGGCATCTGCCGAACGCTCGGTGGCGCCGTCGCCCTGGCCGAACCCGCCCGCAACGCTGCAAGCCGCACCCGCGCGCCCCGCGCATGAAACCGTCACCGCCGGCATGCAGGACGACAACGCCGATTTCGGCGAGTACCTTGCCTACCGCCAGCGCCACACCGGCCTGGCGGTGCGCGAGCGCGACATCAGCGAGCGTTACCTGCTCGAAGTGACCGACTCGTCGGGTCGCCCTGTGCACGATGCCGAAGTGGCCGTGCAGCGCCCCGGCATCGCGCAACCTGTGATGTGGGCGCGCACGGATACCGCTGGGCGGGTGTGGCTGCATCCGCGAGCCTTCATGGCACCCAGCCCGAACGATGAGCGCACGCTCGGTGTTGCCGTGCGCAAGGGCGCGATGCAGGCGCGTGCCACGCTGCAACGCGGCCAGGCGCAGGCCGTGCAAGTGCAGCTCGGCGCACCGGCACCAGCGCAGCGCCCGCGCCTCGATCTGGTGTTCCTGATCGATGCCACCGGCTCGATGGGCGACGAGATCGCCAAGCTCAAGGGTTCGATGCGCGCCGTCGCCCAGCAGATATCGCAGCTGCCCGGCCAGCCCGACATCTGCTACGGCCTGGTGGCCTACCGCGATCGGGGTGACGTCTTCCTGACCCGCAGCCACGATTTCACCGACGACCTGGGTGCCTTCCAACAGGTGCTCGCCCGCGTGCAGGCCGGTGGCGGTGGCGACACGCCCGAAGCGCTGAACGAAGCCTTGCACGAGACGGTGCACGGCCTGAGCTGGCGTGCCGATGCGGCGCGCATGGTGGTGCTCGTCGCCGATGCGCCGCCGCACCTCGACTACGGCGGCCCGCAATACGACCGCGACATGCAGGCCGCCTTGTCGAAGGGCATCAAGCTCTTCGCGGTCGGTGCGAGCGGGCTCGATCCAGTGGGCGAGTACATCTACCGCCAGATGGCGCAGTACACGGCCGGGCGCTTCGTCTTCCTCACCTACAAGGACGCCGCCAACCCGGCCAGCGGCCCGGGCACGCAGACGCCGCACGACGTGGGCCAGTACTCGGTGCAGACACTCGACCGCTTGATCGTGCGGTTGGTGGGAGACGAGATGGCGCGGCTCGTGCGTTCGTAGCGTGCATAGCCAGCGCCGGGGCAGCGGCGTAGGATTCGTGCATGTCCCGATTCCTCACGCTTCTGATTGCGTTGGGCACCGCGGCAGGCTTGGCCGCCTGCGGCGGCGGCTTCTACCTCGGCGTCGACTACAGCTATGACAACACCGATCCATCGGTGAGCCTGGCGGTCGGCAGCACCAGCGTGCGTGCCGGCGATGTGTTGCGCATCAGCGCGGCGGCGGTCGACGACAGCGGCATCGACAGCGTCGCCTTCTACCGCGACGACGGCAGCGGCATCGTGCTGCTCGGAAGCGATGGCCGCGCGCCGTATGACTGGGAACTCACGGTGCCGAACGACGGCCGCACCGCGTTGACTCTCTTTGCCCGCGCGACCGACTGGAACGGCAATCGCGCCGACAGCGCCCGCGTCTCGGTCAACGTCACACCCTGATGCGGCGCACCCGCTGGCACCAGGCTGAACATGCCCGCTGACACCGCGCCCAGCGCCGCCTTGCCTTCCGCGGTCTCGCCGGCGGTCGATGTGTCGGCGCTCGCCGCCTTGTGCGAAGCCGAACGGCAAGCCCTGCAACAGCGCCGCCGCGTCGTGCTCGGCGAAGCGGCCGACTCCCACCCGGCTGAGCTGAACCTGCCGCGGGTGGGCCTCGCCTTGTCCGGTGGCGGGGTGCGCAGCGCCACCTTCGGGCTGGGCCTGATGCGCGGCCTGGCGCAAAGCCGCAGCACCGCTCACCTGGGGCAGGCGGACGCGGCGCAACGCACCCTCGTCAGCGATGGCCTGCTCGGCCGCATCGATTACCTGTCCAGCGTGTCGGGCGGGGGTTACGTGGCCGGCATGTATGGCCGGCTGGTGTCGGCCTTCGGCTTGCTCGGTGCGCAGCGGCGCCTCGCGGCGAGCGATTCGGCGGCATTGCAATGGCTGCGCCGCAATGGCCGCTACCTCACGCCGGCCGGCTCGCGCGACATCGGCATCGCGGTCGTCACCTTCCTGCGTTCGCTGCTCGCCATCCACGCCGAGTTCATGTTCGCGTGCATGCTGCTTGGCCTCGTCGTGATCGGCCCGCACCTGTGGCAACACACCGTGCAGGTGCTGAAGCTGCAAGGCTGGGAGCCCTGGCGCACGCCCTGGTGGGCGGGCGCGACGGCGCTGTGGTTGCTGATCGCGCCCGGCCTGATCGCTGGCTACTGGGCGGCGCGTGACGGGCCCGAGCCGAAGCCCGGCGCCGCACCCGCGGCGACATCCGCAATAGCGGCCGGCTGGCGCGGCATCAGCCTGCGCGATGCGCTGTTCGCGTTGATGGCCGCCCTCGTCTCGCTCGTCGTGCTGCGCAGCCTCTACACGAACGGCTCGCTCGATTTCGTCAGCAACGCGCTGACCTGGCCGACCTCGAGCGCGCTGGCCCTGGTGTCGCTCGTGCTCGGCCAGGCCTGCGTGCAAGCTTGGCTCGCCACGCGCAAGGAGCCGCGCGGCCTGGCGGTGGCGCGCCTGCGCAACCAGCTCACCCGCGCGTTGCGGGCGGTGACGCTGGCCGCACTCGCCGTCGCGGGCCTCGGTGTGCTGGACCGCCTGAGCTGGTGGGTGCTGGAAGAACTGCAAAGTGGCAACAACTGGTTGTGGGGTGGTGTCGGCGTCGGCAGCCTGGCCCTGCTGGTGCTGCGCAGCCTGATGCAGCCCTTGCAGCAGATGGCGGCTGAAAGCGGCAAACACTCGCGCGACTGGCTGCCGCGCCTCATCAACCTCGGCAGCCTGGTCGGCATGCTGGCCCTGGTGCTGCTGTGGCTGGTGCTCTTGCAGTGGTTCGTGTTCGCGCCGACCACCTTCGATGCCTTCGTCGGCGTGCCGGCCTGGATGCGCGCCAGCCTGATCGGCCTGCTGTGGGCGCTGTGGGTGCTGCTCACGGCCGGCAACGAGCAGATGGCGAACACCTCGTCGCTGCACAGCTTCTACCGGGCGCGGCTCACGCGCGCCTACCTCGCGGTCGGCAACCCGCAGCGCGGGCTCGACGGCAGCACCGCGCCGCGTGCCGACGTGACCGAGGTGGTCGAGGGCGACGACACACGCCTCGCGAGCTACCACCCCGAAACCCAGGGCGGGCCGATCCACCTCGTCAACACCTGCCTGAACCAGACGCGCGACGACTTGAGCGGCCTCTACAACGCCGACCGCAAGGGCACCGCGGTCACCGCAACGTGGCGCGGCCTGGAGGTCGGCCCCGGCCAGTTCATCCCGGCGCGCGCCGACGAAGACCTCGGCTCGCTCGGCCGCTGGGTCGCGGTGTCCGGCGCGGCGGCTTCGCCGGGCGCGGGCTCCTACACCTCGCGCGGCCTCGCCTTGCTGGTCTACTTTCTCGGCGTGCGCCTGGGCTTCTGGTTGCGCGCACCGCGCGAGCATGTGCGGCTGCGCTGGCTCAGCGCCTGGGCCTGGCGCTTCATGCCGAAGCCGCTGATGCTGGCGAGCGAAGCCTCGGCCACCTTCTACGGCGTGGAGCGGCCGTGGTGGTACCTCTCGGACGGAGGCCACTTCGAGAACACCGGCGTCTATGCACTGCTCAAGCGCGAACTGGATTTCATCCTCCTGTCGGACGCAAGTTGCGACAAGGACTACGCCTTCGGCGACATCGAGAACCTGGTGCGCAAGGCGCGCATCGACTTCGGTGCCGAGATCGATTTCTACACACGCGAAGAAGCCGCCGCGCTGTTCAGCCTGGCCGGTGCCGACCTGACCGTGCTCTCGCCCGAGGACATGGACGACAACCATTCTTCGCGCGGTGTGTTGCTCGCGCGCATCCGCTACCGCGAACGTGCCGGCCCGCCGCGCGCCGATGGCAGCCCGACGACGCTGCGGCCCGAAGGCACCCTGCTCGTCGTCAAGCCCAACCTGCACGACGAGCTGGACGTGGACCTGCTCGCCTACGCGCGCCAGCACCCCGACTTCCCGCATGAATCGACCGGCGACCAGTCCTTCGACGAAGCGCAGTGGGAGAGTTACCACCGCCTCGGTGAAGACTTCGGCCGCGCCCTGCACGACAGTTGGCTCGCGCAGTTGCCCGGCTGGCGTCGCCCGGCGCGGCATGGTCTGAAGGTCGCTGCGCGGCTGCGCAGCGCGACCGAATCACGCGCTGCCGCGAAGGGCGCCGCCGAGCCGCTGTGGCGCCGCTCGGCGCGTGCCACGGCGATCGGCACCACGCTCGGCCTGGGCGCTTCGGGCACCGTGCTCCTGTCGCTCTGGCAGGTGCAGGACGGCCTGCAACGCCGCCAGAGCGACGAGCAGGTGGAAGTGCGGCAGATGTTCACCGAGGCCTCGAAGGGCTTGCAGAACTTCGATGGCGCCTGCCCGAACCTGCCCGACCACGTGGTCACGCAAACCTCGCGCTTGCTCGATCTGCGCGGCAGCCCGACGCTGCGGCCGCTGGAGCAGGGCGGTGTCGATCGCATCGCGGCGCGGCTCACGCAGGAATGCCAGAAGGCCGCGACCGACACGCCGCCCTGCCAGGCCGCCTTCGAGCGCATGCACAACGACCTGTGCGCCCAGGTCGTGCGGCAAGACGTGCAAGGGTCGGCACTCGACTACTGGCGCCCCGGCCTCTCGCCCGCCGACCAGACGCGTGAAGCGCAGCAGACCTGGTACCAGTTGACCGCGTTCTGGCACCGAGCCGCGCCGCTGGCCGATGCAGTGTTGAGCGCGAAGAACGAGAGCGACGAGAGCCGGGTGTCGGAGATCTCGCGCAGCACGGCGGCAACTCCCTCGCTGGCCGTGGAGCCGGCCCCGGTGCCCACGGGTGCCGAGCCACCACCGCCGCCGCCAACCCCTGCACCGGAGCCGCCCGCTGCGGCCGCGCCGCCCGAGCCGCCGATGCCTGCGCCGGCGGTGGTTGCTGAACCCGCTCCGGAGACGAACACCGAGCCCCCCGAGCCCCCCGCGCCGCCGCCCGCGGCCGTACCGCGGCGCGTGGGCATCGATGTGGCCACCATCACCGCCACTTGCATGCGCAACGGCGACCGCACCCGTTTGTTCGTGCTGGTCTACGACGACGACACCCGCGCCGTCGCCGCGCAGTGGCGCCAGCGCCTGATCGATCTGCCCGGCAACTTGGGCCTGCAGGTGGTGCCGGTGAAAGACGTGGTGCGCGATGCCGACCTGAAGGAGCAGCGCCACCCCGTGCCCTGGCCCAAGCCGACCTTCGTGCTGCACGACCCGTCGAGCCGCGGCTGCGCGCTGGTGCTCGGGCGTCAACTCCGTTTCATCACACCCGACGGTCAGGCGGCCGTGGGCGACAGCGGTTTCTGGGTGCGCGACCTGCCGGACACGCAGCCGAACCGCCGGCCCGGCGTGATCGAGCTGTGGTTGCCCAGCGGCAGCCTCGCGCCTTTGGGTGCGGGCGGGTCGGTGCGGCAGGCGGGCAGGTAGTCAGCAGCGACGGCCCATCCACAGACCCCAGCCGGCGTCCTGCAAAGTCTCGAAGCCGACGTGGCGATAGAAGGCGATCGCGCGCGGGTTCTGCGCCGAGACACCGAGATGAACACCTGGCACGCCGGCCGCACGCAAGGCCTCGATGAACAGCGCCATCAGCGAGCCACCATGGCCCTGGCCTTGGGCCTGCGGCAGCAGGTCGATGTGCAGGTGCGCCGGGTGGCTGTCGAGGAAGGGCAGGCTGCTCGGCGGGCTACTGTGCAAGGCCCGCGTCAAGCGCGCTTGCAGGCGCATGTCATCGTGTGGCGGCAGCGGGCGCCGTGCGCGCAAGGCCGGCCAGTATTGCGCTTCGGCGCGTGCCGAAAAGGCTCTCGTGTCGGGTGTGCCGACGATGTAGCCGGCGGGCGCGAGGCTCTCGTCTTCGCCGACCCAGCACCAATCGGGTTCGAGCGCGAGATAGGGCAGCAAGTACATCGCGGCCAGCAGGTCGGGATCGCTGTACACACCGCGCGCATCCTGCCCGCGGTGGCCGGTGCGCACGCAAATCTCGGTGAGCGCCGGCGCATCGGCGGGCAGGGCGCGGCGCAGCTTCATCGGCGGGCGGGGTTCAGCCCGGTGCCGTGTCCAGCACGCGCAGGATCTCGCGGCCATAGGCTTCGAGCTTCTTCTCGCCGACACCGCTGATCTGCCCCAGCGCATCGAGCGAGGCCGGCTGCGAGCGCGCCATCTCCGCCAACGTGGCGTCGTGGAACACCACGTAGGCCGGCAGGTTGTGCTCCTTCGCGACTTCGGCGCGCCAGGCCTTCAGCGAGGCATAGCGCGCCAGCGCCTCGGCATCCAGCGCGATGGGTGGTGCCTTGTCCTTGCTGCGCGGGGCCTTCGTGCCCTTGGCACCCTTGCGCACGCGGGTGGGCGTGTCGCTCACATGGCGCAGATGCAGTTCCACGCCGCCGCGCAGCACCTCGCGTGCAGTCGGCGTGAGGTGCAGGGTGTTGTACTCGCCGCCCGCTTCCACATGGCCGAGCGCGATCAACTGGCGCAGCACCGAACGCCACTGCGCTTCGCTCAGATCGGCGCCGATGCCGAAGGTGCTCAGGTCTTCGTGGTGGAACTGCGTCACCTTGTCGGTCTGCTTGCCACGCAGCACGTCGATCAGGTGGCCGGCGCCGAAGCTCTGGCCGCGCTGCTGGTGAAAGCGATAGATGCAAGAGAGCGCCTTGCGCGCCGCGTCCGTCCCGTCCCAGGTTTCGGGCGGGTGCAGGCAGTTGTCGCAATTGCCGCAAGGCGTGCTTGTTTCGCCGAAGTAGGCGAGCAGCCGCACCCGGCGGCAATCGTGCGCTTCGGCCAGCGCCAGCAGCGCGTCGAGCTTGCCACGCTGGCCGCGCTTGAACTCCTCGCCGGCCGGGCTCTCGTCGATCATGCGGCGCTGGTTCACCACGTCGGCCAGGCCGTAGGCCATCCACGCGTCGGCCGGCGCACCGTCGCGGCCAGCGCGGCCGGTTTCCTGGTAATAACTTTCGATGGTCTTCGGCAAGTCCATGTGCGCGACGAAGCGCACATCGGGTTTGTCGATGCCCATGCCGAAGGCGATGGTCGCGACCATCACCACGCCATCGTCGCGCAGGAACTTGTCCTGATGGCGCTTGCGCACCGCGGCGTCCAGGCCCGCGTGATACGGCAGCGCGGCGATGCCTTCGTCGTTCAACCAGGCGGCGGTTTCTTCGACCTTCTTGCGCGACTGGCAGTACACGATGCCCGCATCGCCTTCGTGTTCATCGTTGATGAAGCGCAGCAACTGCGCACGTGCATTGTCTTTCTCGACGATCGAATAGCGGATGTTCGGCCTGTCGAAACTGCTGATGAAGATGCGCGCCTTGTCGAGCTGCAAGCGCGTGATGATGTCGGCGCGCGTCAGGTCATCGGCCGTCGCGGTGAGCGCAATGCGCGGCGCCTCCGGGTAGCGCTCGTGCAGCACGTTGAGCGCCAGATAATCTTCGCGGAAATCGTGGCCCCACTGGCTGACGCAATGCGCCTCGTCGATCGCGAACAGGCTGAGCAGGCCGCGCTCTTGCAATGAATCGAGCTGCGACAGCATGCGCGGCGTGGTCAGGCGTTCGGGCGCCACATAGAGCAGCACGAGCCGGCCGCTCATCATCTCGCGCTCGATCTTCTGCGTCTCCTCGAAGGTCAGCGTCGAGTTCAGGAAGGAGGCATGCACGCCCGCTTCTTCGAGTGCGCCGACCTGGTCGTGCATCAGCGCGATCAGCGGGCTCACGACCACGGTCACACCCTGCTCGCGCTGGTGCCGCGCGATCGCCGGCACCTGATAACAAAGGCTCTTGCCACCGCCGGTGGGCATCAGCACCAGCGCGTCGCCGCCACCGATCACATGCTCGACGATCTCATGCTGCTGACCGCGGAAGGCGCTGTAGCCGAAGACTTGGCTGAGGATGGCGAGTGACGACACGGGGCGGGCGCTGGGCTGGAAGAAGGGCGGGATGGTACGCGAGGAGCTGCGACCGCCGGATGCATCAACCTGCTTCGTCGAAGAAGGGGTCCACCAGAAAGTTCAGGCTCAGATCGATCGAGCCATTCGCACCCAAGTCCACCAAG
>JANYJL010000144.1 GCA_025361845.1 Rhizobacter sp. | reverse complement strand
ATGTGTGCCTTGATGTGGAGGAAGCCGAGGGAGACGAGCATCACCACCACCGGCACGGCGGCCAGCGCGGTCGAGATGATCATGTTCCCGAACGGGTCGTAGATTTGTTGCCACATGGTGCTTGTCTCCTGGTCGTTTGCGACTCGAACCTGCACTATGCGTCAGTGCACACGGGCCGGCGTGAAAGCTCACGCGCGCCGGCGTGAATCAATTTCACGCCGGCGTCAGGCCAGCGAAAGCTTCAGCCAATCGACGAAGGCCGCGCACTCCCAGCGCTCCAGCGTGCCGGGTTTCCAGCACAGGAAGTGGTGGTGCGGCGAAGCCACCGCACGCGGCGAGAGGCGGATCAGGCGCCCGCTGTCGAGCCACGCCAGGCCGAGTTTGCTGCGCGCGAGCGCGACACCGAAGCCGGCGACCGCGGCGTCGAGCGTGAGACCCACGTCGTTGAACTGCGAGCCTTCGCGCGGCTCGGGCAGGTCGATGCCGCAGTGCTGGAACCAGGTGCGCCAGGGCTCCAGCGGGCTGCGGATCAGGCGTGCGCGGGCCACGTCGGCGGCGGTGTCGAAACCCTCGAAGGGGCCGAACTCGTGCAGGTACTCGGGGCTGCACACCGGGAAGACCTCGTCGCTCAGGATGCACACCGACTCGACCCCGCTGTAACCACCAGCGCCAAAACGCACTTCCAGGTCGGCGCCTTCGGCCGTGACGTTCAAGAGCGGGATCGACACCTGCAGGATCAGTTCGACATCCGGGTAGGCATGGCGGAACAGCGCCAATCGCGGCAGCAGGATCTGGCGTGAAAAGGTCGGCGTTACCGCCAGGCGGAGTTGCGTGCTCTTGCTCGGGGCGCTGCCGCCGAGCGGGCTTTCGAGCGCCTTCAAGGCCAGCCGCACCTGGGCCAGGTAGGCGGTGCCTTCGACACTCAAACTGAAATCGCTGCGCCCGAAGAGCTTGAAGCCGAGCTGCGATTCGAGCTGCCGGATGCGGTGGCTGACGGCGCTCGGCGTGACGCTCAATTCATCCGCCGCGACCGTGACGCTGCGCAGCCGCGCCAGCGCCTCGAAACTCAGCAGGCACTGGATCGGCGGGATGCGGGCCGTGACCATCTCAGGTTCTGAAGACCGTGAGCACGCCCGTGTAGCCATACAGGTGGTGGCGTGCGATTTCGCCCGAGGCGAAGAAGCCCACCAGCGGCACATCGCCCAGCGCATGCCGCACGATATGCAACTCGGCCGAAGGCGCGCCGAAATGCGGCCCACCGCGGCCCGAGCAGCTCACGTAGACCGCGCCGGCAATGCCGTGGGTGTAGTTCGACGCGGCCTCGCCGGCATCCGCATTCTTCAGCGCCAGCGCGGTGGCCAGGGGCAGGGTCTCGGGTTCGACCTCGTCGCGGATTTCGCTGCAAATGCGCACCAGGTCGCGGCGTGCCGCTTCCTTGTCGCGCGCGCAGAACGCGAGGCGCATGCCGACCTCGGCGTGGTCGGCGATCGCGATGCCGCGGCGTGATGGGTCCAGGCCGACGAGGTGGCGCACGAGCACGTCGGGGCCGAAGGCGCCGCGTTGCAGGGCGGTGTCGCGTGCGCCATCGGCCGCCGCATCGCGCGGGTCGGACAGGCCGACGAGGGTCTGCCGCAGCCGCGGCAGCGCCTCGCGCGGCTCGTTGCCCGAGACGCCCAGGTCGCGCAGCAGGCAGTCGAGCGCGGGTTCGTCGTCGAGGCCGGTGACCACGTTGCGGTCGACCTCGGTCACACGCCGCAGCGGCCCGACCGGCTGGCAGCCCTGGGTGACGCGCGAGACCAGGGCAACCGCGCGTGTGAAGGCGACGCCGGACATGCCGCCGCGCAGCACCTCGTCGGCAAAGTGCAGGGGCTCGGTGCGTGCCGAAGCGAGGCCGCCGAACAGGTAGCCGGTGGCGGTGCGGTCGCTCATGTCGCCGATCAGTTCGGCCAGCTCGGCATTGCGTGGGTCGGCGTGCACCTGGGCGGTGTGGGCCGGGAAGTCGCCCAGCGGCCGCGCGCCCGAGAACACGCGGAACTGCGCGGCCGGCATCTCGGCCAGCATCAGCACCAGCGCGGGCTCGTCGAAGTATTCGACACCACTGGCCGCCACGCCGATGCCGACCCCGCCGACCCAGGCCACGCCGGGCCAGCGCTGGTGGGTCTCGGCCAGCAAGGTGACGGCGTGGGGCGCGTAGTGGTCGGTGATGTAGAGCCAGCCGAGCGTGGGCTGGCGAGTGGCCGCGGCGTCGCGCGCCGCAGCCGCGAGTTGGGCATCGATCTGGGCGGCGGCGAGCGCCAGCGCCATGCGCCAATCGGGGTGCGTGGCGTGGCCGTGCGCGAAGCGCTTCATGGCGGGCTCGGTCGCGAGTCGGTTGTCGTCAGCGGGCGGCTGGCTTGGGTTTGCGCGCGGCGGCCTTGCGGGTCTTGCGCACCACCGCGGCGGGCACGCCGGCGGCCTTCTTCAGGGTCTCGCCGGCGGCGTCGACACCTTGTTTGACCATCGTGCTGGCGGCGTGTTTCGCGGCGTCGGTGGCGCTGTCCTTCATCGCGGTGGCGGCGAGCTGGGTGAATTGCTTGGTCAGCGCGCCCCACCATTGCATCGGGTCGACGGCGGGCGGCGGCGTGGCCCCGTCTTTCGCCGAGCCTTTGCGCGCGCCCTTCGGCGCTGCCTTGGCGGCCGGGGCGCTGGGGGCTTCCGCTTCGCCGGTCTCGGCCGGCGCAGCGTCGGGCACGCGGATCTTCAGCGAATCGCGCAGGTCGGTCATCTGCACGTTCATGGTCTTGAGGGTGGAGAGCGTCATGCGCTGTACTTCGAGCGCCTGGATCGTGGCGCCCAGCATGCGCGCGTTCTGCTCCAGCCAGAACTGCACGGTGCGCAGCTCGTCGATGCGCTTTTCCAGTTCTTCCGGATTCAGCGTCGGCGCGACCCATTGGCCGATGTTGGGCAGGGCCGAGCCGGCGTTTTTCACCAGCCCTTGCAGGAAGTCGAAACCCGGGACGAGCTTGGTGAAGGCGTTGGTGGTGGTGTCGGTCATGCTGTCTCCTCGTTGGTCTTGTGGGGTGAGCCAAACGATTGTGCATGCGGGGCGGCGGGGCAGCAATCCGCGTAAATGCCGCGTTGGCGCGGCTCACGCCAGAGGTGCCACCCGCTGCTCGATCGCCCCGAACAGGCTCGCGCCGTCGCTGCCCTTCATCTCGATGCGCACGGTGTCGCCGAACTTCATGAAGTCGGTCTTCGGTGCGCCGCTTTCGATGGTTTCGATCGCGCGCTTTTCGGCAATGCAGGAGTAGCCGCGCGACCAGTCCTTGTTGCTCACCGTGCCGCTGCCGATGATCGAGCCGGCGCGCACGCGGCGTGTCTTGCCCAGGTGGGCGATGAGCTGGCCGAAGTGGAATGTCATCTCCGGCCCGGCATCGCACAGGCCGACACGCTTGCCGTTCCACTGCGTCTCCAGGTTCAGGTGCACGCGGCCGCCTTGCCAGGCGGCGCCCAGTTCGTCGGGTGTCACCGCCACCGGGCTGAAGGCGGTGGCGGGTTTGCTTTGCACGAAACCGAAACCCTTCGCCAGTTCGGGCGGGATCAGGTGGCGCAGGCTCACGTCGTTGGCCAGCATCAGCAGGCGGATGCCGTCGAGTGCGGCGCCGGCCTCGGTGCCCATCGGTACATCGCCGGTGATCACCGCGACTTCGGATTCGAAATCGATGCCGAAGTCTTCGGAGGCGCAAACGATGTCCTCGCGCGCGCCGAGCAGGTCGTCGCTGCCGCCCTGGTACATCAGCGGATCCTCGTAGAACGAGGCCGGCACCTCGGCACCGCGCGCCTTGCGCACCAGTTCCACGTGGTTCAGGTAGGCCGAACCATCGGCCCACTGATACGCCCGCGGCAGGGGCGCCATGCACAGCTTCGGGTCGAAGGCGAAGGCGTGGCGCGCCTTGCCGTGGTTCAAGGTGGTGGCCAGGTCTTCGAGCTGCGGCGAGAGGAAATTCCAGTCGTCCAGCACCTGTTGCAACCGGGTGGCGATGCCGCTGGCATAGTGGGCGGCCGTGAGGTCGCGCGACACGACGACGAGTTGGCCGTCGCGCGAACCGTCTTTGTAGGTGGCAAGTTTCATGAGGTCGATTGTCGATGGAGTCGGGTGTGGGTTTTCGGTCGCCTGGGCGACGGCGGCGTTGGCAGGTGCTGGCGGCACTGGCCGTGCTGCTGACGCTGCTGCACGCCAGCGTGCTCGACGGCGTGGCCTGGTCCTGGAGTCGGCCGGCCGCGGTGCCGAACACCGCGGCGCTGCAGGTGCGCCTGGTCGCGCCCGAGCCCAAGCCGGTGGCTGTGCCGTTGGCTGCGATGGTCGAACCCGTGCCGGCCGTGCGACCGAAAGCGCCGCCGGTTCGCGCCGCTGCTGCCTTGCCCAGGCCGGAGCCTGCGGTCGTGGTGCCAGCGCCTCTGCCGACCAGCGTGCCGGAGCCGACCCCGACACCGGAGCCTGCACCCTCCGCAGCAACCGCCCAGACGCTCGCTGCCGTCACCGCCCCGCCGGCCGCCGCCGCATCGGCCGCGCCTGTAGCGTCCGACCGTGCGAGCGTGCCGCCTGCCTTTCTTATCAGCTACGACCTGCGGCGCGGCCTGCTGCGCGGTTCAGCCGAACTGCAATGGACCGCCAGCGACGAGGCCTATCAGTTGAACTTCGAGGCCGAGGTGGCCGGCTTCAGCCTGCTCAAGCAGACCAGCGCCGGCGAGTTGGGCGACACCGGCCTCGCGCCGCGGCGTTTCACCGACCAGCGCGCCGGCCGCGAAGTGCGCGCCACCAACTTCCAGCGCGAGGCCGGCAAGATCACCTTCTCCGGCCCGAGCGTCGAGTTCCCGCTCGTCGCCGGTACGCAAGACCGGTTGAGCTGGATGGTGCAACTGGCCGCGATCGTCTCGGCCGACCCGCGGCGGCGCGAGCCCGGCGGGCAGGTCGCGATGGGTGTGGTCGGCACCCGCGGCGACCTGAGCCCGTGGGTGTTCCGCTACGTCGGCGACGAATCGGTGGACACCGGCCTCGGCGCCGTGACGGCCGCCAAATTCGTGCGCGAGCGGCGCGATGCCTTCGACACGGATGTCGAAGTCTGGCTCGACCCGGTGCGCTTCTGCCTGCCCGCGCGTGCCGTGCTGCGCGCCGGGGCCGATGAAGACGCGTTGGAACTGCGGCTCCATCAGGCCACCGGCCAGCCCTGAGCGGGGTTGAGCGGGCACGGGGAACCGCCTGTCGGCCGCTGGCTTGAAATATGCGTTGACAGACTCACCTGCGTTGCAAGGAGAGTCTTTCATGCACATGCTCTACAACTCCGACAGTTATGCGGTCGTGCTGTTCGACGTGCCGGGCGACGTGGCCGGCCGCGTGGGCCCGGACCGCGAAGACACGCTGACGCACGGTGGCTACGAAATCGTCGACAAATTCGCGCGCAAGGGAATCTTCATCCAGGGCGCGCTCGCCGAGAGCTTCAAGGAAGGTGTGGAGGCGCTGATCGAAACGCGTCCCTCCGAGGACGAGATGGACGACTACATCGAACGTTTCTCGTCACTCATGCAACAGCCCGTCATCCTTCACTGATCGCCACGGCTGCGCTCGCATCCGTGAATTGCCACACGCGGCCACTGCGCCGCGTCCTCCGGAAGCCAGGCCCTGCGTTAAGGTGAACGGCAAGCCCTCGCTGCGCGGGGGCTTGTTGCTCGGCGCACACTGCGTCAAGATGCCCCAACGCTCTCCGCAGGAGGTGCCACATGGTGAAGGTCCACGGCGAATCGCGACCCTTGGTGTCCCCCGGCCTCAAAGAGGCGCCGGTGCTGGACCGCATGTGCTCGCAGTTCGTGCTGTCGTTGACGATGCGCCACGCCGCCCGCTTCAACCTGCGGCGCGACTGGAACAGCCTGCTCTCGCTGACCGGTCGGCACCTCGTGTGGCCGGTCTCGGTGCTGGCACGGCTGCGCAGCTTCCTGGCGCTGCGCTGCAAGGGCAATGAACACTGGGTCGGCCACGAAGCCTTGGGCGACGAAGCGTTCATGCGGCGCCACGGCGCCTGGCGCGGGCCGTATGAAGAAGGCACGCTCTTCTTCTACATCGACGAATACATCAAGGACGCACCGAAAGACCTGCTCGCCGTGCTCGGCAGCACCGCCGACTGGCTGGCGCGCAGCCTGAAGAAGGAATCGACCCTCGTCGAGAAGAACATCGACGCACTCGCCGGCCTGCTGCAACTGAACCCGGCCGAGCGCGCGTTGCTGCTCTACGGCACCCTCGCGCGCTACCAGCGCGATCTGCGCGGCCTGCTGGTCGAGTTCAAGGTCGGCAATGCGCAGGAGGCTTATGCGGCGATTGCCGGTGTGGCCGGTGTGAGCGAAACCGATGTGGCCGAAGCGCTGCGCGCCGGCTCCCGGCTCGAGCGCATCGGCATGGTCGAGAACCTGATCTCCGAGCACAACATCACCGACCTGGCCGACCTGATGAAGGTCAGCGAGCAGTTGCCCCAGGTGCTGATGCGCAAGTACGAAGGTCCGTCGGACCTGATGGCGGTGTTCACGCGCCCCGCGAAACGCAGCGAGTTGAACGCCGGTGACTTCCACTACGTCATCGAGGACCAGCGCATGCTCACCGCGCTGCTGCGCAATGCCGTGGCGCGCAAGGAGCCGGGTGTCAACGTGCTGCTCTACGGCCCGCCCGGCACCGGCAAGACCGAACTGGCCAAGGTGGCGGCGCAGGCGGCCGAACTCGAACTCTACGAAGTGGAATATGCGGATCGTGACGGTAACTCGCTGTCGGGTCGCGACCGCTATCGCTCGTTGCAGATCAGCCAGGTGTTCCTGAAGGGCAGCACCAATGTGGCCCTGCTGTTCGATGAAGTCGAGGACGTGTTCCCGCCGATCTCGACCGAGAGCGCGCAGCTGATGGCGCGGCTGGAAACCGGTGATGGCGCTCCGACCGGCAGCGTCAGCGGCAAGGCCTGGGTGAATCAGATCCTGGAGACCAACCCGGTGCCGGTGATCTGGGTGACGAACCGCATCGAGCAGATCGACCCGGCCTTCCGGCGCCGCTTCCAGTACCACCTCGAACTCAAGAGCCCGCCGCCCGGCGCGCGCGAAACGCTCGTCACGCGCGCACTGACCGGTGTGAACGTGGGTGAAGGTTTTGCGGCCAAGCTGGCCGAGCGCAAGGGCCTGACACCGGCGCAGATCCGCACCGCGGTGAAGTTCGCCAAGCTCGCCAGCGACGAGGTCGCCGAGGGCGCGACCACCGCCTTCGAAGGCCTGATCGAACGCCAGCTCGGCAACGCCGACAAGGCGCTCGGCAACACATCGAAGGAACGCGGTGCGCGGCGCGTGGTGACGAGCTACGACCTCGGCCTCGTCAACACCGAATCACGTTTCGAGGTGCCGAAGATCGTCGAAGCGCTCAAGCGCAAGGGTTTGGGCACGCTGTGTTTCTACGGCCCGCCTGGCACCGGCAAGACGGCCCTGGCCGAGCACATCGCGCAGGCCTTGCAGCGCCCGCTGATGATCCGCCAGGCGAGCGACATCGTCAGCAAGTACGTCGGCGAGACCGAGCAGAACATGGCCAAGATGTTCGACGAGGCGCAGGCCGAAGAATCGGTGCTGCTGCTCGACGAGGCAGACAGCTTCCTGCGCAGCCGCAGACTGGCCGAGCGCAGCTACGAGATCAGCGAAGTCAATGAAATGCTGCAAGGCATGGAGCGTTACACGGGCGTGTTCATCTGCACCACGAACCTGTTCCAGGAACTGGACGAAGCGGCGCTGCGGCGCTTCACCTTCAAGATCCAGTTCAAGCCGCTGACGACGCTTCAGCGCGAACGCATGTTCGTGGCCGAGGCCCTCGAAGGCGATGCCGCGCGGTTCACCGATGAACAGCGCCAGCGCCTGCGCCAGTTGGATGCACTGGCGCCGGGCGACTTCGCTTCGGTGAAGCGCCAGGTCGATGTGCTGGGCGAGGCCTTCGAGCCCGACGAGTTCCTCTCGCAACTCGAAGCCGAGCACCGTGTGAAACCCGACGTGCGCCAGCAGCGCGGCATGGGTTTCATGCACAAAGCCCCGCTCCAATAGGTCCGCGGGCTCGGGCCCGCTCAAGCACGGTGCCCCCGGGCCGATATCCACCCTCAATACACCAACGAGGGCGGGATGGAGCCAACTGAACTCATCGCATGGCGCATTGAACCCGCGCTGTGGGGCGCATTGCTTGCGATGGGCTGGCTGGCTGCTTATGTGGCGCTGGACATGGGTCGGCGCATCGCCGGCAGCACCCGTCCGACGGGCCGGCTGTGGCTGCTCGGCGGCGCGCTCGCACTCGGCACGGGCATCTGGTCCAACCACTTCATCGGCCTGATCGGCGAACAGCCGCCTTTGGGCATCGGCTACGGCGGCTTGCGCTCGCTCGCCGCCTGGTGCGTGGCGGTGGGCAGCGCCGGGTTCGCGCTGACGCTGGCCTTCGGCGGGCGGGCCACGCTGCTGCGCTTCGGCCTGGCCGGCGCCGTGCTCGGCATCGGCGCGTTTGCGGCCGAGGTGCTGTGCTTCCTCGACCTCAGCATGGCGCCTGCGCTGGTCTGGGATCCTGCCTGGGCGGCCGATGCGGTTGGTGCGGTGGCCATCGGCACCGCGATCGCTTGTTTCATCGCACGCCGAATGAACGGCAAGCGGGGCGGTATCACGCCCGGCCTGGTGCAGGCTGGTGCTGCCGTGGTGCTGGGCGCATCGCTCGCGGGCGCGCACCGGGCGAGTGCCTTGTCGGCACAGCTCATCGATTCGGCCGTGTCGCTCAACCACCTCGGCGCGTTCACCGGCAACGCGCTGTCCTTGCTGGCCGCGGTGGGCAGTGTCTTCCTGCTCGGCGCGCTGCTGATGCTGTCGGTCATGGAGTCGCGCCTGCGCGCCGAGCTGCAAACGGCGGCTGGCCGCATCGACGACGCCACCCACAACGACGCGCTGACGGCGCTGCCGAACCGCGCCAGCTTCGAGCGGCGCCTGGAACTGGCGGCCGCGCGGGCCGACATCGAAAACAAGTCGGTGGCCCTGCTGTTCATCGGGCTGGACGGCTTCAAGCCGATCAACGACAGCTTCGGCCGCGCCGTCGGCGACCAGTTGCTGGGCCACGCGGCGCAGCGCCTGCGCGGCAGCGTCAGCCGCGACGACCTGGTCGCACGCGTCGGGGGTGACGAGTTTGCGGTGCTGATGGCCTTCGATGCCGAAAAGACCGGGGTCACCGCGTTGGCGCGCCGCCTGATGGCGGTGCTGCACGAACCTTTCGAACTGGAAGGGCGCCACGCGCAGATCACCGCCTCGGTCGGCATGGTGATGTATCCCTTGCACGGCGCGCACAGCACGAGCCTGCTGCATGCGGAAGCCGCCGCACGCTCGGTCAAACGCAGCGGCGGCGCGGCCTGCGCGTTCTTCGAGCCGCACATGGTGGGCGGCGCACGCGAGCAACTCGAACTGCTGCGCGACCTGCGCCAGGCGATCACCCACAAACAACTGGAGCTGTACTACCAGCCCAAGATTCACGCGCCCAGCGGCCAGATCACCGGCGCCGAAGCGCTGATGCGCTGGCACCACCCGACACGCGGCATGGTGAGCCCGGCGATCTTCATTCCGGTGGCCGAGCGCTACGGTCTCATCAACGAGCTGGGCAACTGGCTGATCGAAGACGCCTGCCGCCAGGTGCGGCTCTGGCGTGACGCGGGCTTGCGCATGCGCGTGGCGATCAATTTGTCCGTTCAGCAGTTGGGCCAGGAAGACCTGGTGCCGCGCATCCGTGAAACGCTGGCGCGCTATCGCATCGAGCCCAAACAACTGACCTGCGAGATCACCGAAAGCGCGGCGATGGACGACACACGTGCCACCCTCGCCGTCATCGAGCAGCTCGTGGCGGCGGGCGTGCACCTCTCGATCGACGACTTCGGCACCGGCTATTCGAGCCTCGCTTATTTGCGCAAGCTGCCGGCCGAAGAACTGAAGATCGACCGCAGTTTCGTGCTCGATCTGGAGACGAGCGCTGATGCGCGTGCGGTGGTCGACGCGGTCGTTCAACTCGCCAAGGCGCTGAGCCTGAAGGTGGTGGCCGAGGGCGTGGAAACCGAGCAGCAGCAGGACATCCTGCGTAAGCTCGGCTGTGACGAATTGCAGGGCTACCTGTTCGCCAAACCGATGTCGGCCAATGCGCTGCTGCTCTGGGCGATGAACGACGACGGGCCGCGGCCGATCGAGTTCCGCGACTCGTTGTTCCAGATGACGCAGCCCGTGGCCTTTCATTGATGACGACCCCAAGACGCCTGCGGCGTCGCCCCCCGAGGGGAGCTCGGGCCGCTTGGGGCGGCCCGGCGCTGGCCCGGGCGCCGGGCTGACAACGAACTAAAATCGTGCGATGAAGACCTTGCCCTACACACGCGCTGCCGCTCTGCCCGAGCTGCTGAAACAACGCATCCTGATCCTCGACGGCGCGATGGGCACGATGATCCAGCGCTACAAGCTGGCCGATGCGGACTACCGCGGCGAGCGTTTCAAGGACCATCCGAAAGACCTGAAGGGCAACAACGAGCTGCTGCAATTCACGCGGCCCGACGTCATCACCGAAATCCACGAGCAGTACCTCGCGGCCGGCGCCGACATCATCGAGACCAACACCTTCGGCGCGACGAGCATCGCGCAGGACGACTACGGCCTGGGCGCGTTTGCGCGCGAGATGAACGTCGAAGGCGCGCGCCTGGCGCGGGTGGCCTGCGACAAGTACGCCACCGCCGACAAACCGCGCTACGTGGCTGGCGCGCTCGGGCCCACACCGCGCACCGCGAGCATCAGCCCGGACGTGAACGACCCGGCGGCGCGCAACGTGACGTTCGATGAATTGAAAGCAGCGTATCGGGAACAGGCGGAGGGCTTGCTCGAAGGCGGCGCCGACATCTTCCTGGTCGAAACCATCTTCGACACGCTGAACGCCAAGGCCGCGATCTTCGCGCTCGACGAGTTGATGGAAGACTGCGGCGAGCGTCTGCCGGTGATGATTTCCGGCACGGTGACCGATGCTTCGGGCCGCATCCTCTCGGGCCAGACCGTCAGCGCGTTCTGGCACAGCGTGCGGCATGCGCGCCCGCTCACGATCGGCCTGAACTGCGCGCTCGGCGCGACCCTGATGCGGCCGTACATCGAGGAGTTGTCGCGCGTGGCCGGCGACACCTTCATCAGCTGCCACCCGAACGCCGGCCTGCCGAACCCGATGAGCGACACCGGCTTCGACGAAACGCCGGACATCACCGGCAGCCTGCTCGAAGAGTTCGCACGCGCCGGCTTCTTGAACATCGCCGGCGGCTGCTGCGGCACGACGCCGCAGCACATCGCGCAGATCGCGAAGCGGGTCAGCGGCTACCGGCCGCGCGGTCTGCAAGACCCGTTGTTCACTGGGCTCGACGGCTCACTGCTTGCGGCGTGAGCTCGGGTCGAGGCTCTCGATTTCCTGCTGCATCGCACGTGTGAGCTGGGTGTAGGCCAGCAGCTTCTGGCCGCTCTCGCGCAGGCGTTCGGCCAGGCGCTGTGAAATCGCGATCATCAGCTTGGCACCGATGCCGGGGTCGTCGTCGATCAGCTGGGCGAGTGCGCTGCGCGTGAGCACCGCGGCGCTCACATCGGTCAGCGCCACGCACGAGGCGGCGCGCGGCGCGCCATCGAGCAAACCCATCTCGCCGAGCAGGCTGCCCGGGCCCAGGACCGACATCACGATCGCGTTCGCGCGGGCAACGACGACGGTCTCGACCGTCACGTCGCCATCGAGCACGAGGAACATGAAGCCGGTGCGGTCGCGCTCGCCCTGCGCGATCACCGTGGTGCCGGCTTCGAAGCGCCGCAGCAGGGTGTAGCCGATCACGAATTCGGCTTCGCCCGGGCTCAGTTCGGCCAAGGCCGAAGGCATGGTGAGCAGGTGCGCGGCGTGGCTGGCCACGCTGATGTTCTCGGTGTCGTCGGGTGCTGCGAAGGCCATGCCGAATTATCGAATCGGCCACCCTGCAGAGGGCGGCAATCCGTCACGGCACCCCGTTCTTCAGCGGGTCGCGGTGGCGCGTTCGCCGATCAGGATGTCGAGCCGGCGCGCTTCGGGTGTCGCGCCCGGCCGGGTGCTGCGGTTGGCCACGACGATGCGGCTGGCCGGCACGCCGCGGCCGACGATCCAGTCGCGCGCGCTGGCGGCCCGGTCGAGCGCCAGCGCGGAGCCGAAGGCGCCGGGGTCCGCGTCACCGACGATCTGCACCTGGGCGCGGGTGTTGGCGCGCAGGGCCTGCGCCACCTTGTCCAGGTTGGCGGCAGCGGCCGGCACCACAGCCGAACGACCCTTCGGGAACACGGTTTCCACCGGCAGGCTCAGCCACAGGCGTTGGTCCGTCGTCTGCGACACATCGATGCCGGTGCCGATCAGGGAACCACGCAGGCGCTGCGAGGTGGCGCCCATCTCGGGCGACCAGGTGAAGCCGGCGTTGTCCCGCACCGGCCCGGGCCGCGCACCCGCGCTGTCTTGCGGCCAGACGCCCGCGGGCGTGGCCTGCGGCGCCGGTTTGGGCGAGCTGCAAGCCACCAGAAAAGTGACGGTGGCCAGGGCCGTCAGGGACGAGAACAAACGCACGAATCGCATGCGCTCGATTGCACGCCAGGCCGGCCGCTGCCGCAAGGGGCACACGGTGTTCAACGGTAACTGGGTTGCCGCCACTACAATCGTCGCTTCCCAAGGAGCGTTGCGACAGCCGGTGTCTGAACCCCGCGCTGCCAGGCTTGGGCACGGCAGGAGGCGCAGCGCGCTGAATGCAGTCAACGGCGCTCACCCGACCCCACCGGTCGCGGTGAGAACCGCGGCCCCTTGACGCCGCTGCCATGACCGACAAGACCACCCGAGAGCACGCACACCCTGTTTCACCGATGAAGCTCTCGGGCCTGGAGCCCGTGTCGATCGGCGCCGGTACGCTGTTCGTCAACATCGGCGAGCGCACCAATGTGACGGGCTCGAAAGCCTTCGCGCGGATGATCCTGAACGGCGAGTTCGAGAAGGCCTTGGCCGTCGCGCGCCAGCAGGTGGAAAACGGTGCGCAGGTCATCGACATCAACATGGACGAGGCCATGCTCGACAGCAAGGCCGCGATGGTGCGCTTCCTGAACCTGGTGGCCGGCGAGCCAGAGATCGCGCGTGTGCCGATCATGATCGACAGCTCGAAGTGGGAGGTGATCGAAGCGGGCCTGAAGTGCATCCAGGGCAAGGGCATCGTGAACTCGATCTCGCTGAAAGAAGGCATCGATCAGTTCAAGCACCAGGCCAAGCTCGTGCGGCGCTACGGCGCCGCGGCGGTGGTGATGGCCTTCGATGAAAAGGGCCAGGCCGACACCTACGAGCGCAAGACGCAGATCTGCGAGCGGGCCTATCGCATCCTCGTCGATGAGGTCGGCTTCCCGCCCGAAGACATCATCTTCGACCCGAACATCTTCGCCATCGCGACGGGCATCGAAGAGCACAACAACTACGCCGTCGACTTCATCAACGCGACACGCTGGATCAAGCAGAACCTGCCGGGCGCGAAGGTCAGCGGCGGTGTCTCCAACGTGAGCTTCAGCTTCCGCGGCAACGACCCGGTGCGCGAGGCCATCCACACCGTGTTCCTGTACCACGCGATCCAGGCGGGCATGGACATGGGCATCGTCAACGCCGGCATGGTGGGGGTCTACGACGACCTCGAGCCCGAGTTGCGCGAGCGTGTCGAAGACGTGGTGCTGAACCGGCGTGAAGACTCGGGCGAGCGCCTGATCGAGATCGCCGAGAACGCCAAGGGCGCGGCCAAGGACGACAGCGCGCGCCTGGCCTGGCGCGGCACGGCCGAACATCCGAAGACGGTCGACGAACGGCTGAGCCATGCGCTGGTGCACGGCATCAACGACTTCATCGTCGAGGACACCGAAGTCGCGTGGCAGGCGATTCAGGCGAAGGGCGGCCGGCCCCTGCACGTGATCGAAGGCCCGCTGATGGCCGGCATGAACGTCGTCGGCGACCTGTTCGGCCAGGGCAAGATGTTCCTGCCCCAGGTGGTGAAGTCGGCCCGCGTGATGAAGCAGGCGGTAGCGCACTTGCTGCCCTACATCGAGGCCGAAAAGAAGGCGATGGTGGAAGCCGGCGGCGAAGCCAAGGCGAAGGGCAAGATCGTCATCGCGACGGTGAAGGGCGACGTGCACGACATCGGCAAGAACATCGTCACCGTCGTGCTCCAGTGCAACAACTTCGAAGTCGTGAACATGGGCGTGATGGTGCCGTGCCAGGACATCCTGGCCAAGGCGCGCCTCGAAGGCGCTGACATCATCGGCCTGTCGGGCCTGATCACGCCGAGCCTGGAAGAGATGCAGCACGTCGCTGCCGAAATGCAGCGCGACGATCACTTCCGTTTGCGCAAGACGCCGCTGCTGATCGGTGGCGCGACCACCAGCCGCGTGCACACGGCGGTGAAGATCTCGCCGCACTACGACGGCCCGGTGGTCTACGTGCCGGATGCGAGCCGCTCGGTCAGCGTGTGCAGCGATCTGCTGAGCGACGACAAGGCGGCGGCCTACATCGCCGAGCTGAAGACCGACTACGACCGTGTGCGTTTTCAGCACGCCAACAAGAAGGCCACGCCGATGGTGACGCTTGCCGCAGCGCGTGCCAACAAGACGCCGATCGACTGGGCGGCCTACAACGCGCCGCAGCCGAAGTTCAACGGCCGCCGTGTGTTCCGCAACTACGACCTGGCCGAGATCGCCGAGTGCATCGATTGGGGCCCGTTCTTCCAGACCTGGGACCTTGCCGGGCCGTACCCGGCGATCCTGACCGACGAGATCGTCGGCGAATCCGCGCGCCGTGTCTTGAGCGACGGGCAACGCATGTTGAAGCGCCTGATCCAGGGCCGCTGGCTCCAGGCCAATGGCGTGATCGGCCTGTTCCCGGCCAACACCGTGAACGACGACGACATCGAGATTTATTCGGATGAAACACGCACCGAGGTGCTGATGACCTGGCGCGGCCTGCGCACACAAAGCGAGCGCCCGGTGGTCGATGGCGTGAAGCGCCCGAACCGTTGCCTCGCCGACTTCATCGCGCCCAAGGCTTCGGGTGTGGCGGATCACATCGGCCTGTTCGCGGTGACCACCGGCATCGGTGCCGAGAAGAAGGAAAAGCTCTTCCTCGACGACCACGACGACTACAGCTCGATCATGCTGAAGGCGCTGGCCGATCGTTTGGCCGAAGCCTTCGCCGAACGCCTGCACGAACGGGTGCGCACCGAGTTCTGGGGCTACGCCGCGGACGAGTCGCTGAGCAAGGCCGACCTGATCGCCGAAAAGTACCGCGGTATCCGCCCGGCACCCGGCTACCCGGCCTGCCCGGATCACACCGTGAAGGCCGACATGTTCCGCGTGCTGCGCGCCGACGAGGTCGGCATGGCCCTGACCGAAAGCCTCGCGATGACACCCGCGGCGAGTGTCAGCGGCTTCTATCTGGCGCACCCGGAGTCGACTTACTTCAACGTCGGCAAGATCGGCGCCGACCAGCTCCAGGACTGGGCACAACGCAATGCGCAAGACACCGACGTGGTGCGACGCGCACTCGGTGCCCTGCTGTGAAAGCAGGTGTTGAACTCAGCGTCATGGTCTGAGCTCGTTGCTGGCAGTCAGGAGCCGGCCAGCATGCGCCGGCATTGAATCGCCTCCGCGACGTGCGGCAAGGTGATGGCTTCACTGCCCGCCAGATCGGCGACGCTGCGCGCGATGCGCAGCACGCGGTGAAAACTGCGCGCCGACCAGCCGAGCCGTGCCGATGCGGTTTGCAGAAACTTCGACGTGGCGGCGTCGAGCGCGCCGTGCTGATCGAGCAGGTCTCCTGACAGCGCCGCATTGGCGCAGCCCTGGCGTTGCAGCGCGCGCTCGCGTGCCGCGGCCACGCGCAGGGCGATGACGGCGCTGGGTTCGCCGTCGGGCAAGGCGCTCAGAGCCTCGGGCGCGACAGCGGGCACTTCGACCTGCACGTCGATGCGATCAAGCAGCGGCCCGCTGATGCGGCCCTGGTAACGCGCCACCACGTCCGGTGTGCAGCGGCAGGCGCGCAGCGGGCTGCCGAGGTGGCCGCAAGGGCAGGGGTTCATCGCCGCGACCAATTGAAAACGCGCGGGGAACTCGGCCTGCCGCGCCGCGCGCGAGATCAGGATGCGGCCGGTTTCGAGCGGCTCGCGCAGGGCCTCCAGGGCTGATCTGCTGAACTCGACGAATTCATCGAGGAAGAGCACGCCGTGGTGCGCCAGCGAGATTTCGCCCGGCCGCGGGGGCGAGCCGCCTCCCACCAGTGCGACAGAAGATGCACTGTGGTGCGGCGCCCTGAAAACACGCTGGCCCCAGCGGCCCGGCGTGAAGTGGCCGGCCAGGCCTTGCAGTGCGGCGGACTCCAGCGCCTCGTCGTGCGTGAGGGCCGGCAGCAAGCCGGCAAAGCGCTGCGCCAGCATCGACTTGCCGGTGCCGGGTGGTCCCATCATCAGGACACTGTGGCGGCCGGCCGCCGCAATTTCGAGCGCGCGTTTGGCGGCGGACTGGCCTTTGACCTCACGCAGATCGGGCAGGCCCGGTGCGGGCGGGTCGGCGTCGGGCACCGCCCGCGGCAGCGGTTCCTGATGCGCGGCATCGCCGGGCAACAGGGCGCGCACCACGTCGAGCAGGTGGTGCGCGGCCAGGATCGTGAGGCCCTCGACGCGTGCGGCTTCGCGTGCGCTGGCGGCCGGTAGAACCAGGGCGCGTTGGGTCACCTTGTCGTCACCCGCGGCGGCACGCCTGCGCAGCGCGAGCGCCATGGCGAGTGCGCCGCGCACCGGGCGAAGGTCGCCGGCCAGGGAGAGTTCGCCGGCGAACTCGAAGTGGGCGAGCCGGCTCCCATCGATCTGCCCGCTCGCAGCCAGGATGCCCAACGCGATCGGCAGGTCGAAGCGGCCGGATTCCTTCGGAAGATCGGCCGGGGCGAGGTTGACCGTGATCCGCTTGTTCGCCGGGAAGTCGAGCCCGCTGTTTTGCAGCGCTGCGCGCACCCGTTCGCGCGCTTCCTTCACCTCGGTGTCGGCCAGGCCGACGAGGGTGACGCTCGGCAGGCCGTTGGCCAAGTGCACCTCGACCGTGACTTCGGGTGCGTCCAGCGCGTCGAGCGCGCGGCTGTGGATGACGGCAAGCGACATGGTTTCTCCTCCCTGGTCTGGCGAACGGTGGCACTGCGTGTGGCGCCCGGGTCGATCTGGAGTCGACCGCGTTCGATTGTGCCCGCCGCTTCAAGCCCCACCGGCGCCGCAAACGGCGCACCAGAACAAGGCGAAATACTAAATTGGTGCATTCAAGCCCGAAGTGCGGGCGGCTGGGCTCGCCGCCGGGGCTTTGCTGGTGCATCCGTGCATGGCACAGAAGCTGCAAAACGTATCTGCAATCCCGATTTCCTGGGCCAGCGCGGTGCCGTTTGAATGGGCGTCCATGTTCGCTGCCACGGACTGATTTTCGAACCTCAACTTGGAGAAGAGCCATGAAGATGGTGACCGCGATCGTCAAGCCGTTCAAGCTTGATGAAGTGCGTGAAGCCCTGAGCGCCATCGGCGTGCAGGGCATCACGGTGACTGAAGTGAAGGGCTTTGGCCGCCAGAAGGGCCACACCGAGCTGTACCGCGGCGCCGAGTACGTCGTCGACTTCCTGCCCAAGGTAAAGATCGAAGCCGCGGTGGACGATGCGATCGTCGACCGTGTCATCGAAGCGATCGAGAGCGCCGCGCGCACCGGCAAGATCGGAGACGGCAAGGTCTTCGTCTCCGCACTCGAACAAGTGGTTCGCATCCGCACCGGCGAGACCGGCAAGGACGCGCTCTGAACGAACCCCACAAGAGACAACCATGAAAAAACTCATTGCCACACTCGCCCTGGGCTTCGCTGCCCTGGGCTTTGCGGGCCAGGTAGCAGCGGAAGATGCTGCTTCTGCCCCCGCTGCTGCTGCCTCCGCTGCCGTTGCGGCAGCCTCTGAAGCGCCCGCTGCGGCACCGGCTGCTGCCGCGTCGGCCCCGGCCGAAGCCGCCTCCGCCGCGCCCGCGCCGGTGGCCAACAAGGGTGACGTCGCCTGGATGATCGTCGCCACGGCGCTGGTCATCATGATGTCGGTGCCGGCCCTGGCCCTCTT
>JANYJL010000105.1 GCA_025361845.1 Rhizobacter sp. | reverse complement strand
GCGCTGGGCGTGATCTACCTGTTCTGATCTGATCTGAGCTGATCCGTCATCGAGACCCGCAGGCTTCACGGCCTGCGGGTTTTTCATGGGCTGCGCCGCTCAGCCGAGAAAGTAGCGCTTCAAACCCGCCAGGATCATCTCGACGGCAATCGCCGTGAGCACCAGCCCCATCAGCTTTTCGAGCGCCGATACCACCGAATCACCGACCCAGCGGCGGATGCGGTCGCACAGCAGCAGCACCACGCCCGAGACCGCCATCGCACACACCAGCGCGCCCACCCACTCCATCACGCGGGTCGGCTGGCGCGAGGCGAGCAGCAGCACCGTGGCCATCGCCGAAGGGCCGGCCAGCAGCGGCACCGCGAGCGGGAAGATCAGCGGCTCCTTGCCTTCGGTGCCACCGCCGTAGACACCGCCTTCGCTGCTGAAGATCATGCGGATCGCCACCATCAGCAGGATCACGCCGCCCGCCACTTCGAGAGAGCGCTCGGACAGGCGCATCAGGCGCAGGAAGGCATCGCCGAAAAACATGAAGGCGAACAGCACCGCGAAGGCAATGCCGAGTTCACGCAGCGCCACCCGGCGGCGCCGCTCGGGCGCCACGCTGCGCATGATGGGGATGAAGATCGGCAGGCTGCCCAGCGGGTCGAGCACCAGCAGCAGCAGGATGAAGGCGGAGAGGAAGGTGTGGTCCATCGAGACTCGGTCAGTCGCCCATCACGACACCTTCGCGCCGCGGATCGGCACCGCCGAACCAGCCGGGTTTGCCGTCTTTCATCGCGCGCTGGATGCCTTGCAGGCCACTCGTCTGGTTGATCACCCTGACCTCGTGGCCACGCGCTTTCAACTCATCGATCAGCGCGCTGGATGCGCGCCCTTCTTCCAGCTCGGTCGGCCCGTTGCGCGAACCGAAGTTGGGCAGCGAAATCGCCTGCTGCACATCGAGCCCCCAGTCGAGCGTGGCGACCAGCACCTTGATCACGTAGTTGATGATGGCCGAGCCGCCCGGTGAACCCACGCTCATTGTCAGCTGGCCGCTCGCACGGTCGAACACCAGCATCGGCGACATCGACGAACGCGGGCGCTTGCCGCCTTCCACACGGTTCGCCACCGGCGCGCCGTTCTCGCTCGGCACGAAGGAAAAGTCGGTCAGCTCGTTGTTGAGCAGGAAACCACGCACCATGATCTGCGCGCCGAAGCCGTTCTCGATCGTCGTCGTCATCGCGACCGCACGGCCCTGGCCATCGACCACCGACACCTGCGAGGTCGACGGCAGCTCGGGGCTGCGATCGTCGGCCAGGCTCATCGCCGGGGCGATCGGCACACCCGGCGTGGCGCGGCCCATGCTGCGCTCGCCGATCAGCGCGCCACGCTGCGCGAGGTACTGCGGATTCAGCATCGCGTCGGTGTTGCCGCCGGGCAGCGCGACGAAGTCGGGGTCGGCCACGTAGCGGCCGCGGTCAGCGTAGGCCAGGCGGCCGGCCTCGCTGAGCGCATGCACCGCATCAGCGCTCGGCTCGAGGCCGAAGCTCGCCTGCACCGGCGCCATCACGGCGAGGTTGCGCGAGGCGAGCATGCCGAGCATCTGCGCAATCGCGAGTGGCCCGGACGAAGGCGGCGGCATGCCGCACAGCCGCGCAGCCTGGTGTTCGAAGCACAGCGGCGCGCGCAGCTTGGCCTGGTAGCCGGCCAGATCGGCCTCACTCAACAGCCCCGGGTTGCCGGCATGGCCGCGCACCTTGGCGACGATGTCGCGCGCGACCGGGCCTTCGTAGAACGCGATCGGGCCGCGCTCGGCGACATCGCGCAGCACGGCGGCGTAGTCGGGGTTGCGCAGGATCGTTCCGGCGGTCTTGGGCGTGCCGTCCGCGTCGTAGAAGTAGGCTGCCGCCGTGGGGTCGTTGCGCAGCGCCTTGGCGCCGCCGTCACGCAGCATCGCAGCCAGCAGCGGGCTGATCGCGAAGCCCTCTTCTGCGAGCGCGATGGCCGGTGCGAACAAGCTCTTCCACGGCAGCTTGCCGTGCTGGCGGTGTGCCAGCTCCAGCGCGCGCAGCACGCCCGGCGTGCCGACCGAGCGGCCGCCGACCACGCCTTCCATGAAGCCCATCGGCTTGCCGTCTTTCATGAACAGGTCTGGCGTGGCCGCGGCCGGTGCGGTTTCGCGGCCGTCGAAAGCCTGCACCAGCGGGCCGTCGGCATGCATCAGGAACAGGCCGCCACCGATGCCCGAGGACTGCGGCTCGACCAGGCCCAGCACCATCTGCACCGCGATGGCCGCATCGATCGCACTGCCGCCGGCCTTGAGCACCTGGTAGCCGGCGTCGGTGGCCAGCGGGTTGGCGGCGGCGACCATGAACTTGTCGGCCGACCAGCCGGGCTTCGGGGTGAAGCCGGTCGCGGTCTCGGGGGCCTGGGTGGCGCTGTCGGGGGCGCGGTAGCTGACGCCCGTCGGCGCGCTCGCGCAAGCGCCGAGCAAGGCGACCGTGAGCGCCAGGCTGAGACGGCTCAGGCAGCAGAGGCGGAAGAACCGAAGATTCATGGCAACTCCTTCGGCGTCTCGACCGTCAGCGGCCCATGCAGTACCCGCTGCGGATAAGGTATCTGCACCCCGGCTTCGTTCAGCAGATCGAGCAACACCAGGTTCACCTGCGAGCGCACGCTGCCCTGCCCCAGTTCCGGGTCGGCGATCCAGAAGCCGATGCTCAGCTCCAACCCATCGGGCGCGAAGTTCGCCAACTCGCAACCCGGCCCGGGATCGTCGATCACGCGCGGAACTTTCGCGATGGCCGCCACGATGCGCGGCGCCAGCGCCCGCACGTCGGTGCCGTAGGCCACCTGCACGGTGGTGCTCATCGACACGCGCGTGTCGGCGAGCGAGGCGTTCTCGACCCGCTGCGTGATGAGCATCTCGTTCGGCACGATCGCGTCGCGCCCGTTCAGCGCGCGGATCACGGTGTAGCGGGTACGGATGTCGGTGATGCGGCCTTCGAAGTTGTCGACCTTGACCATGTCGCCGATGCGCAGGGAGCGCTCGGCCAGGATCACGAAGCCGCTGATGTAGTTGGCGGCGATCTTCTGCAAGCCGAAGCCGAGGCCGACACCGAGCGCGCCACCGAGCACCGACAGCGCCGTCAGGTCGATGCCCACCGCCGAGAGCGCCAGCAGCAGGCCGATGAAGAGCAGCCCGGCGCGCACCAGGTTCGCGGCCATCTTGCGGATCGACAGGTCGTCGCCGCTGCCGCGCAGCAACTGCTTCTCGATGCCGGCCGAGATCCACAGCGCGATCACCATCACAAGGCCGGCGGTGATCGTGCCTTCGACGATGTTGCGCAGCGTGATGTGGGCGTTGCCGACCTTCCAGCTCACCTCGTCCATCGAGTCGAGCACGAAGGGCAGCGCGCCGGTGACCCACAGCACCACGGCGCCCCAAGCCAGCCACGAGATGCTGCGCTCGATGATGCGCACCCAGCCCGAGCTCGGGAAGGTGACGCCGAGCACGCGCACGCTCAGGCGGATCAGCACCAGGGACAAGAGGATCGGCACCGCGAGCTTGAACACCGCCAGCTTCACGCTGCCGGCGAGCACCACACGCACCGCGTAGGCCAGCGCGAGCGCGAGCACGGGGAACAGCACGCCGTCGATGATGCGGTGGCCGAACCAGACCGAGCCTTCGGGCGCCTGCTTGCCGCGCAGCAGGCGCACGACGAGGTACGACAAGCCCAGGCAACCGGCCAGCACCGCCAGCTCGGTCAGCGTTGTCGTCGTCGCCAGCGAGTCGAGCAGGTCGTTCAGCTCATTCGCATTGAGTTCCTGCGCCATGGTGCCTGCGGCGTGCTCAGACACCGGCCAGCGCGCGCAGATGCGTGGCGACACTGCGCGCCAGCGCACCGAGGTGGTAGCCGCCTTCCAGGCAGGAGACGATGCGCCCTTGCGCGTGGCGCTCGGCCACGCCCATGATGCGCAACGTGATCCATTCGTAGTCGGCTTCGACCAGGCCGAGCTGGCCGAGATCGTCTTCGCGGTGCGCGTCGAAACCGGCCGAGATGAAGATCATCTCGGGGCGGAACTCCTCCAGGCGAGGCATCCAGTTCGCTTCGATCAGCTCGCGGATCTCGGCCCCGCGGGTGTAGGGCGGGATCGGTACATTGATCATGTTGGTGCCCTTGGGCACCGCGCCACTGTACGGGTACAGCGGATGCTGGAAGAAGCTCGCCATCAACACACGGTCGTCGCCCGCGATGATGTCTTCGGTGCCGTTGCCGTGGTGCACGTCGAAATCGACGATGGCCACACGCTGCAGGCCGCGCACGTCGAGCGCATGGCGCGCGGCGACGGCCACGTTGTTGAAGAAGCAGAAGCCCATCGCCGCATCGCGTGTGGCGTGGTGGCCGGGCGGCCGCACGGCGCAGAAGGCGTTTTCGACTTCACCGTCGAGCACTGCGTTGGTGGCCGCCACGGCGGCGCCGGCGGCACGCAAGGCGGCCTTCAGCGTGCCTGGGCCACCGCTGGTGTCCGGATCGAAGGCATGCATTTCGCCCGAAGCTTCCAGCCGTTCGAGCACGTCGCACACTTCATCGACATGGCCGGAGCTGTGGGCGAAGCCGAGGTCGCGCAGGCTGGCCAGCGGCGCCTCGCGCCGGTCGAGGGCGATGTCCAGGCCACTGGCAATCAGGTAGTCGTCGATCGCGGCCAGGCGCTGCGGGCATTCCGGGTGGCCGGCGCCCATGTCGTGCAAACGGCAATCGGGGTGGCTGAAAAAAGCGGTGGACATCGGGTTCAGTCGGGCAATTTGGCGCTGCCGGTTTTCGGGTAAGGTGCCTGGATGACCCACGCGCTCGCGGCCCAACTCACCCAACTCGTCGATCAGATTAGCACGATCATTGTCGGCAAAAGGCCGCACATACAGGACTGCGTGGCCTGCCTGCTGGCGGGCGGCCACCTGTTGATCGAAGACGTGCCCGGCGTCGGCAAGACCACGCTGGCGCATGCGCTGGCGGTGTCGCTGGGCCTGCGATTTTCACGCACCCAGTTCACTGCCGATCTGATGCCCTCCGACCTCATCGGCGTGAGCGTCTACGAGCGCAGCAAGGAGGCCTTCGTCTTCCACCCCGGCCCGGTGTTCGCGCAGGTGCTGCTGGCCGACGAGATCAACCGCGCCGGCCCGAAAACGCAAAGCGCCCTGCTCGAAGCGATGGAAGAGCAGCAGGTCAGCGTGGAAGGCGAAACGCGCCCTCTGCCGCGACCCTTCTTCGTGATCGCGACGCAGAACCCGAGCGACCAGCTCGGCACCTACCCGCTGCCCGAATCGCAGCTCGATCGTTTCCTGATGTGCATCACGCTCGGCTACCCGGACCAGGCGAGCGAACGCGAGTTGCTCGCCGGGCAGGACCGCCGCGAGGCCATCCACGGCCTGCGTGCGGTGATGACGCCCGAGGAGCTGATGGCGGCGCAAAAGGCCGTGCTCGCCGTGCATGCGTCCGAGGCTCTGCTCGACTACCTGCAAGCCCTGATCGCCGCCACACGCTCGGGCCGCTGGTTCGTCGAAGGTCTGAGCCCGCGCGCCGGCATCGCGGTGCTGCGCGCGGCCAAGGCGCGTGCCCTGCTCGCGCAACGCGACTACGTGGCGCCCGACGACATCCAGGACGTGCTGGTGCAGACCATCGCGCACCGCCTCGTGCCGGTGGCCGGGGCAGGGCGCGGGCGGGTGGAACAGGTGCGCGCGATGGTCGAGGCCACGCCGCTGCCCTGAGAGTGAGCCATGGCTGAAGCCGTGCCGCCACCGAGCCCGGCGCCGCCTGTGCGCGGTGCGCTGGCAACGCGCCTGAACACCTGGTTCGAGTCGCGCGTCGCACGCAGCGACACGCTGCTGCTGACCCAGCGCAACGTCTACATCCTGCCCACGCGCGCCGGTTTCACCTTCGCCTTCACGCTGATCGTGCTGTTGCTGGCGTCGATCAACTACCAGCTCAATCTCGGCTACGTACTGACCTTCCTGCTCGCGGGCAGCGGCATCGTCTCGATGCACCTCACGCACAACACGCTGCGCGGCCTGACCTTGCGGCTGCGGCCCGTTGTGCCGGTGTTCGCGGGCGATGCGGCCGCACTCGAAGTGGTGCTGACGAGCCCCGGCAGCGCGCGCTTCGGCATCGGCGTGAAGGTGCAGGCGGCGCGTGCCGAGACGCTGACCTGGATCGACGTGCCGGCGCTCGGCCAGGCGGGCGCGCACGTGAGCTTCGTGCCCGCCACCCGCGGCCTGCACCTGCTGCCGACGCTGAGCGTCGAGACGCGTTTTCCGCTCGGCCTGTTTCGTGTCTGGGCGCTCTGGCGGCCAGCATCGAGCCTGCTTGTCTACCCGCGGCCCGAACGCCCGGCGGCGAACTTGCCCGCCGCGCGCCCGGTGCCTGGAGGCCCGACGCTTGCACGCCATGCCGAGGGCGGTGAGATCGAAGGCGTGCGCGGCTACCGGCGCGGCGACCCGCTGAAACTCGTGGTGTGGAAGAAGGCCGCCAAGGCGCTCGCCTCCGGCGGCGAACTGGTGACACGCGACACGCGCGCATCGGCCCATCAGGAACTCTGGCTGGGCTGGAACGACTGCGGCGCGCTGGCGCCCGAAGACCGCCTCTCGCGCCTCACGGCCTGGACGATTTCCGCCCATCGCGCCGGCGCCGACTTCGGCCTGCAACTGCCGGGCCGCGACATCCCGCCCGAAAGCGGCGATGCACAACGCCTGCGCTGCCTGGAGGCACTCGCGCTGTGGCGCTGAACCCGTTCAGCCTGCCACGCTGGCCCGGCTGGCGCCGGCTGCCGCGCGAGGCACGCGACACGCTGTTCCTGCTCGGCGTGATCGCCTGGACCGTGCTGCCGCATGTTCAGCACCTGCCGCTGTGGTGTTCGCTGCTCACCGGCGCGGTGCTGCTGTGGCGCGCGCGCCTGGCGCTGGACAACGCCCCCCTGCCCGGCCGCTGGGTGCTGGTCGGTGTGCTGCTGCTCGCCGCCGGGCTCACGCTCTGGTCGTTCCGCACCCTGCTCGGCAAGGAGCCGGGCGTGACGATGGCCGTTACCCTGATGGCGCTGAAGACCCTGGAGCTGCGCGCGCGGCGCGATGCCTTCGTGGTGTTCTTCCTCGGCTTCTTCATCATCCTCACCCACTTCCTCTATTCGCAGTCACTGCCGGTGGCGGCGGCCATGCTGGTGTCGGTGTGGGGCCTGCTCACGGCCCTGGTGCTGGCGCACATGCCGGTCGGCCAGCCGAGCCTGCGCCAGGCGGCCAAGCTCTCGGCCCGCACCGCGCTGCTGGGTGCGCCGATCATGGCCTTGATGTTCGTGCTGTTCCCGCGCATCGGGCCGCTGTGGGGCGTGCCCCAGGATGGCAAGGCGACCACCGGTCTGTCGAACAGCATGACGATGGGTTCGGTCTCCGAGGTGGCGCTGGACGACAGCGTGGCCCTGCGCATCCGCTTCGACGGCCCGCCGCCGATGGCGGAAAGCCTCTACTTCCGCGGCCCGGTGCTCGGCCAGTTCGACGGCCGCGAATGGCGCCCGCTGACACCGAGCTTTCCCAGCGCGCTGCAACCCCGCGCCAACCTGCGAGTCGCCGGGCCCGCGATCGCCTATGAAATGACCCTGGAGCCACTGCGCCTGACCACCCTGCCGCTGCTCGAAGCCACCACGGCCGCCCCGCAGATCGATGGCCTGCGCGTCGCTCAGCGCGACGACCTGAGCTGGCTGGCCGAGCGCCCCGTCTATGAGCGCCTGCGCTTTCGCACAGAAGCGCACACGACGTTTCGCCACGGGCCGGTGAATGGCGTGCTCGGATTGCAGGACTACCTCGACCTGCCGGCAGGCTACAACCCGCGCACGCTGGCCTGGGCCGCCGAACTGCGGCGCGACCCGCTGTACGCGCGCGCCGATGCGCGCACCCTGGCGATGGCCTTGATGGAACACATCCGCGGCGCGGGCTACAGCTACACGCTGAACGCCGCGCCCTACGGCCGCCACGCGATCGACGAGTTCTGGCTCGACCGCAAGGAAGGTTTCTGCGAGCACTACGCCGCCGCCTTCGTCGTGCTGATGCGTGCGCTCGACGTGCCGGCACGCGTGGTCACCGGGTACCAGGGCGCCGAGCCGGTGCCGGTCGACGGTTACTACGTCGTGCGCCAGAGTTCGGCCCACGCCTGGGCCGAGTACTGGTTGGCCGGCACGGGCTGGGTGCGCGCTGACCCGACCGCCGCGGTGGCCCCCGAACGCATATCGCGCGGTCGCACGCTCAGCGTCGCGCCGGGGCTGCTGGCGGGCACCCTGGGCACCGTGAGCCCTGCTCTGCTGGCCAGCCTGCGCGACGCCTGGGAAGGCGTGAACAACCGCTGGAACCAATGGGTGCTGACGTATGCACGCGGTCAACAGCTCGACCTGCTGAAGAGCCTGGGCTACGACGCGCCGCGCTGGGAGGATCTGTCCCTGCTGCTGATCGGCACGCTCAGCGCGCTGGCCTTGATCGGCGCGGCCTGGGCCTGGTGGGACCACCGCCGTGTCGACCCCTGGGTGCGCCAGATGGACCGCCTGCGCCGCGCCTTGCAGCGCCTGGGCCTGCCGGCCGCCGCACACGATGCACCACGCGCGCTGGCCGGCCGCGTGCGCGGGCGTTTCGGAGCCGAAGGCGAAACGCTGGCGGCCCTGCTCGATACGCTGGAGCGGCAGCGCTACAGCCCGCAAGCCGCCACGCGGCCGGACACCGGGCTGACGCGCCGCTTCGTGGCACTCGCACGCCGCTTGCCCGTGCTCGCGCCCTGAACCGCGGGCGCGGGGCGTGCCAGACTCCGTCATTGACCGACGTTCACCCCAATCGATTCCGATGACGCTCCACAAGCCCACTCCCGCCGTGGCCCTGGCCCTCACCCTGCTCGCGCTCACCCTGACTGGCGTGGCCGACCCGGCCTTGGCGCGCAAGCGCCATCGTGTCATCGACGTGCAGTCGGACAGCGCACCCGACACCGTCACCTACGGCCTGCGCGAGGACGTGATGCGGTATGCCGACGAGATCGCCGAACGCCGCGGGCTGGACGCAGCCTGGGTGCGCACGGCGCTCGCGCAATCGCGCTACGTGCCGAGCGTGGCGCGTTTCATCATGCCGCCGCCGGCCGGCACGGCGAAGAATTGGGCCGCCTACCGCAGCCGCTTCGTCGAGCCGACACGCATCCGCGCGGGCGTGGCCTTCTGGCGCGCCAACAGCGCCTGGCTGGCACGTGCCGAAGACCTGTACGGCGTGCCACCGGAAATCGTCGCCGGCATCGTCGGTGTCGAGACGATCTATGGCCAGCAGATGGGCAACTTCCGCGTCATCGACGCGCTCGCCACGCTGGCCTTCGATTTCCCGGTCGGGCGCAAGGACCGCGGCCCCTTCTTCCGCGACGAACTCGAAAACTACTTCGTGCTTTGCCACACCGAAGGCACCGACCCGCTGGCACTGCGCGGCAGTTATGCCGGCGCGATGGGCATGCCGCAGTTCATGCCTTCGAGCTTCAACAAATACGCAGTGGACATGGACGGCGATGGCCACGTCGACCTGCGCGCGAGCCCCGCCGACGTGATCGGCAGCGTGGCGCACTACCTGGCCGAGTTCGGCTGGCAGCGCGGCCTGCGCACGCACTACGGCGTGGACGCCCCGGTCGATGCGAGCGACCGCGCCGCCCTGCTCGGCCCGGACATCCTGCCCAGCTTCACGGCGCAGGAGTTTGCCGACCGTGGCGCCCTGCTCGACGACGTGGCCCGGACCGTCGACCAAAAGCTCGCCCTGGTCGAGCTCCAGAACGGCGACGCGGCCCCCAGCTACGTGGCTGGCACGACGAACTTCTACGCCATCACGCGCTATAACTGGTCGAGCTACTACGCGATGGCGGTGATCGAGCTGGGACAGGCGGTGGCCCAGGCCGCGCGCCGTCAGCCGCCCGCTCAGCCGCCCTCTCAGCCGCCGTAAGCCAGGCCCGCCGCCTCGCTGTTCAGCAGCGCCTGCGTGGTCGGGCTCGGTTCGATCGATGCCGGTGCGGAGACCGGGTGCGCCAGCGCCTGCGGCGCCGAGCCCAGCAGGAAGGCCATGGTGACGAGGGCCACCGCCATCAGCAACCAGACGACGAGCGGGCGGCTTTCGGTGTCACCGAAGTTGTCGTCGTCATCATCGGTCTGCGGGTCGGCATGCACGTTGAGCGTGTTCATGATTTCTCTCTCCTTGAATGTTCTGCCTTCGAGACCCGCCGAAATAGTCGGTGGCCTCAGACAGACATACGCGATGAAGAGAGAAAAGTGGACATGCCGCTCATCCGTTGGATGGAGAGCGGCCTCTAAAGCGGTGGCACCGGGGCGAACATCAGCGTCGTGACGGCCAGCGCCGCGGCGACGACCAGCCACACCAGGGGCATCAGCGTCGCGGTTCTGGATGGCCGGGCGGGCAGTTGTGCTTGGGGTTCGAGCGTCATCGCGTTTCTCCGGTCGAGGCAGCGGCGAAGGATTCGCCGGGCTCAACAGGACATACGGAATGCCGCCTCCGAAACGGACACCGGGTCGTGGCCGACCCGGGAACAAGCCTTCAGCGATCCATGGGTTGATCGCCCTTGTCGCTCTTATTCTTTTCGTGGCAACGGCGGCACCACCACAGGCCGGCCAGGAAGCCGACGAAGCCGCCGATGCCACCGCCCACGAGCATGTAGGCCACCCGCCTTGGCGCCCCTTGCGCCATGGCGTCTGCGGCGACTGTCAATAACATAAAGGCCAGTGCGGCCTTGGTTTCCGTCTTCATGAGGGTCCTTCGATTCAGATGAAGAAATCGCGCGTGGCGAGCACGGGCGAGTGTGCGGGAGATGGTACCGGCCTCGCCAAGTTCGCCCCGTTCGATGCCGCCGGCCGCGCTTCGAGTTTGCGCTGCATGGCCTCGGACAGGCGTTCGAGCTTGCGGTAGGTCGCCGAGCTTCGACCCATGGCCTCTCGCAGGACAGGTTCCACGTCGGCGACGATCCGCAGCGCAGCGTCCGTGTCGCCCTTCGCGTCGAGCGCCATCGCGAGATCGAGTGAGAGCAGCGCCGTCACCGGGTGTCTCGGGCCTTCCGCCGCGGCCATGAAATCGTGGGCCGACTGCATGGTAGTCACCGCCGCGTCGATCTGCCCGCCTTGCAGTTGCAAGACGCCGGTCAGCAAGGTCGAGACCACCCGGACGGCGACGGGCAGCGTTGCGCCGAGCTGTGCAGCCAGCGCATGCGTCCGGTCGATCCAGACCTGCGCGTCTTGCAACGAGCCCTCTCGCAAACTGAACTCGGCGATGGCCATCATCGCCACAAGGCGGACGAACGGGTCGAGCTGCTTTTCACCCTCGGCCTCGCACAGGGCCCTCAGGCGCGCGAGGTGCTGCTGTTCGCTAGCGAAGCTGCCCCGCATCGCCCCGAGTCGCAGCAACATGCTCAAAGCTTCGGCTTGCATGTAGGAATCGCTGTCGTCGATGGCCAGGGCCTGAAGCGCATCCATGTTGCCGGCCACGCTGTCCGCGGCACCGAGCTTCAAGGCAAGGCGCGCCTTGTACAGCCGCAGCTGCTGGCAATGCTCTCCGCGGGACAGTTCGGCCGCTTCACACCGGGACAAGGCACTCGCGGCGTCGGGCAGGCCCTGTGCATAGCGCCCCGCGGCAAACAGGATAGTCACCCGGTCGTGGTCCAGTTCGGCCCATTCCTTGGGGGTGTTGCCGACGAGTTTCCGCGCCAACACTTCGAGCGCCGCCTGCTGCTGGAGCGCACCGTCGTAGTTGCGCAGATCGCGCTCCGCGTAGACGAGCCCGCGCAGTGGCTCCATCGACCGGACATGGTCGGGACCGAAGGCAGCGAGTGCGTGGCCCCGCGCGGCCAGAAAGGAGGCCTTGGCCTGGGCCGCATCACCCTGGCTGTAGGCGATCCAGCCCTCGACCTCGCTCAACCTCAGGTTCAGCGGCGCGTCGTCGGTCGGGCGGCCCGGCACGGCGCGCGCCTCCTTCAACAAGCGTTGCGCCGTGGGGAGGTCGCCGTTGCGCATCGCCGCATCGGCCCGGTTGGCATGCGCCATCGAGGTTTCCGCCGGCAGGCGCAGGCGTGCATAGAGTTCGGCGACCTCGCCGAAGGTGGAGCCGGAATCAGAGAACTCCGACATGTCGCGCTGGATCTCGCCGATGCCTTGCAACAGCTCGGCCTGCAAGCGTGGTTGCCCGGCCAGCCGCATGAGCACGTCCTTGCGGCCGGTGTCGAGAATGTCGCGCGCCGTGATCTCGGCCCCGCGTGATTTCTCCTGGTCGGCACGCTTGAAGATGTTGAGCATGAAATCGCGCGCGGCCACAGCGCGGGCCGATTCTTCGCGGGCCTGCACGCCCATCACCACGGCGACTGCCGCCACGGCGACGAGCGAGAGCACGGCCGCCGTGCCGAGCGCCACGCCGATGCGATGCCGCGCGGCGAACTTGCCGAACCGATACCACGCGCCCGGCGCACGCGCGAGCACGGCTTCGCCGTTCAGCCAGCGGTCGACATCGGCAATCACCGCATCCACCGACGAATAACGCGCCGACGTGAGCTTGGCCAGGCAACGCAAGGCGATCGCATCGAGTTCGGGCGCGAGCGCCTTGCGCAAGGCCTTCGCGCTGACACCACCGCGCGCCTGCGCATTCGCCTCGCTCAGGGCACGCCGGCTAGGCGCACGCGGCTCGGTTTCAAGGATCGCGTGTTCGAGTTGCGCGGCCGACTCCACCTTCAACTCGTACGGCCGCTCGCCGCTGATCAGCTCGTAGAACACGACGCCGAGCGAGTACACATCGCAGGCCGTGGTCAATGGCGCGCCGGTCAGTTGTTCGGGGCTGGCGTAGCGCGGTGTCAGCGAGCGGCCGGCCTGGCGGGTGAGCTCGGTCTCGGGCATCGCATCGCCCGCGGCTTCGAGCAGCTTGGCGATGCCGAAATCGAGCAGGCGCACTTCGCCTTGCGGCGTGACAAGAATGTTCGCGGGCTTCAGGTCGCGGTGGATCACCAGGTTCGCGTGCGCGTGCTGCACGGCGAGCAGCACCTGGCGGAACAGCGTGACACGTTCGCGCAGGCCCACGCGCTGCTGGTCGCACCAGGTGGACAGCGGCTGGCCATCGACATACTCGAGCGCAAGCCAGGCCTGGCCTTCGGGCGTGACGCCGGCGTCGTAGAGGCCGGCGATGTTCGGGTGGCGCAGCGTGGCGAGGATGTCGCGCTCGCGGTCGAAGCGGATCGCAAAACTCTCGCGCCCCGGCCGCGGAAACGGCAGCTTGATGGCGACGCGGCGCTTGATGGCACCGTCCGAGCGCTCGGCCAGCCACACCTCGGCCATGCCGCCCTCGCCCAGCGGGCGCAGCAAGCGGTAGGCGCCGACCTGCTTGCCCTCGGCCCAGGCCGGCGCGGCCTTCGGGTCGGTGCCGGGCAACTTCGGCAAGGTGCCGAGGAAATCGTTCGTCTCGAACTCGGCGCGCGCGGCCAGCATGCGCTGGAGCTGTGGCAGCAAGGGGTTGCGCTCACGCGCCAGGTGCGCGAGCCAGGTGGCCAGCGCGTGCGCGTCCAGGCCATCGGCCTGCTCGTAGAGCGCCGACAGGGCCGACCATTGCTGCGCGGGCGATTGGTTCATCGTGATCGATGGTAGGTCGCGCACGCAGGCCTTGCCACCCCCAGAAGGTTGGAAGACAAGGCGGCCGCGTGGCGTCACAGTCGGACATACGCAAATCCGAAGGCAAAGCGGACAATCACCGCCGCGCCGACGACCTTCATCGAGCCATGCCCGCCATTTCAGAGCCCGACCCCCTGCCCCCGATCACCCTGCTGCTGCGCCAAGCCACGCAGGGCGACCGCGACGCGCTCGACCAGGTGTTCGAGTCCCTCTACCCCGACCTGCGCCGTGTGGCGCGCGCGCGGCTGCATCAGCAGGGCCGGCCGGAATCACTGAACACCACCTCGCTGGTGCACGAAAGTTTCATGCGCCTGGCCGCCACCGCGAGCCTGCGGCTCGAAGACCGCAAGCACTTCTTTGCCTACGCCGCGAAGACGATGCGCAGCGTGATCATCGACGCCGCCCGCGAGCACCTGGCCGACCGCCGCGGCGGGGGCGCCGAGCATGTCACCCTCGGCGGCACCGCCGCCTTGCAGGTGCCCGCCACGAGCGCCAGCGCCGACCTGCTACGTGTGAACGAAGCCTTGCAGGAACTCGAAGCGCTCGACCCGGAACTCGCCGAGCTGGTCGAGATGCGCTACTTCGGTGGCTACAGCGAAGCCGAGATCGCCGAGCTGAAGGGCGTGAACGAGCGGACGGTGCGGCGGCGCTGGGACAAGGCGCGGGCGTGGTTGTTCGTGGCCCTGGGGAATGGCGATGAGGCAGATAGAAACGCTTGACGTTAATAACGCACAGCGTTAGTATCCGTCTGTGACGATCAAAAGCTTCAGTTGCAAAGACACCGAAGCGCTGTTCCAGGGCAAACGGGTTCGCCGATGGGTCAATGTCGAACGCCCTGCGCTTCGGAAGTTGGAGCAGCTTGATTGGTCTTCCGTACTCGAAGACTTGCGCGTACCTCCCGGCAATCAGCTTGAAGCCCTGAAAGGGAACCGCAAGGGTCAGCACAGCATTCGGGTCAACGATCAATGGCGCGTGTGCTTCGTCTGGTCTTCTGAAGGCCCCATGAACGTAGAAATCGTCGACTACCACTGAAGGAATCTGGCCATGCGCACGGTTAAGCCTGTCTCCCCTGGCGAAATGCTGGAAGAGGAGTTCCTGAAGCCACTGGGCCTGACGAAGTATCGTCTTGCCAAGGACATCGGCGTGCCCGCCCAGCGCATCGGCGACATCGTCGCAGGCAAGCGCTCGATCACCGCCGACACTGACCTTCGGCTGTGCCGCTACTTCGGTCTCAGCGACGGGTGGTGGTTGCGGGGGCAGGTCAACTACGACACCGCGCTGGCACGCGAATCAATGGGCGAAGCGCTGGCGCGCATTTCCAGATGTGAACTGTTGGCCTCTTGATCCCCTCGCAGAGGGAGGCGGATCGCTTCGTTCAAACCCCCGGCACGACGCTCACCTCGACCACCATGTCCTGCTCGCCCCCCCCGAGGATCACGCCGCGCAGCGGCACCACGTCGGCGAAGTCGGCGCCCCAGGCGAGGGTGATGTAGCGCTCATCGGCGAGCTGGTTGTTGGTGGGGTCGAACTCGACCCAGCCGAGCTGGGGTGAATACGCCGCCACCCAGGCGTGCGAAGCGTCCACGCCCATCAGGCGCTCCTGGCCTTCCGGCGGGTCGGTGAGCAGGTAGCCGGAGACATACCGCGCCGGCAGTCCGTGGCCGCGCAGGCAGGCGAGCATCAAGTGCGCGAAGTCCTGGCAGACACCGCTGCGCTGGTACAGCACTTCGTCGACCGAGGTGCTGACGGTGGTGGCGCCGGGCTCGAATTCGAAGTCGCGGTGGATGCGCTGCATCAGATCGGTGACGCACTCCAGCCAACTGCGCCCGAGCACGAAGGCTGGCGCCGCATAGACCCGTGCCGCCTCGGACCAGGGCACGAGCAGAGTGCTCTCGCGCATGCGCGCCGGCACCAGATCGTCGAGTTGCGGTTCGTGATGAACGGCGTCGCGCACGGCTTCCCACGACACGTTCGCACCAGCACTGAAGTCCGAAGGCCGCGGGCCGACTTCGACCACACACTCCATGCGCACCTGCAACTGCCGGTGGGCTCCGTGCAGGGCGAAATGCGTGGCGGTGTTGCCGAAGGCATCGGCCGCGTCGTGGCGCTCGTCGGGCAAGGGGTCGATGTGCAGGGCATGCGACAGCAGGCTCTGCCACGGCAGGCTGCGCGGCACCAGGTGCAAGAGCTGCCACGACTGCGACACTGGCGCGGTGTAGGCGTAGCGGGTCAGGTGTTCGACGGCGTAACGTTCGAGCACGACGCGCCGCACGCCGCCTGACATCGACTGGGTTTGTGTCTGCGACTGGGATTGCGACTGTTCCATGGGTGTCAACGGCGTCATCGGCTCAAGCCACCAGCGACAACACGCTGCGCGAGGCCGCATGCGAGAAGAACTTCAAGGTGAGTTCATCGGACATCTGATAAGCCGCGCGTTGCAACTGATCGAGCACCGAAGCGAGCACCGGGCTTTCGGGCGAGAGATCGGCCGCACTCAGGTTCGACAGCGCCGCGTGGCAAGGTGCGAGCACGTCGCTGGCAAAACGGCCATGGCTGAATTCGAGCTTGCCGATGTAGTCGGTCAGGCCCTTGGTCTGGAAGGCGAGCGAGCGCGGGTTGGCTTCGTCGCGCACCAGCAGGTCGAGCACCGGCAACCATTCGGCCGCGACCAGATAACGCGAGCGGTAGGTGACCGACGAGTCGGCCA
>JANYJL010000192.1 GCA_025361845.1 Rhizobacter sp. | reverse complement strand
TCTCGCACGGCCGCCGCCAAGGTGGACGCGCTGGCCAGCAATGGCATGGACGAGATCGAGATTCCGGCGTTTCTGCGCAAGCAGGCCGACTGATCAGTGGCCCCCCAGTCGCTGGCGCTCCTGCCCCCAAGGGGCGCCTCGTCTGCGGCCGGGGAACCCGTCCACGTCGAGTTGCTTGAAAGTCCCATGCGCGCTGACCAATTGATCCTCTTGAGGGGCCTTGCGCCCACCCGGTCGGCCGCGCAGCGGTTGATCGAAACCGGCGCGGTGCGCTGGCGCGCCGTGGGCACGACCAGCGTGAAGTGGGCGCTGCCGCGCAAGGCGGGCGAAGACCTGCCGGACAACTGCGAACTCGAAGTCACCGATGACGCCGAGCTGCGCTACGTGTCGCGCGGTGGGCTGAAGCTCGAAGGCGCGTTGAACCGCGTGGGCATCGCAGTCGTTGGCAAACGCTGCCTGGACATCGGCCAGGGCACGGGCGGCTTCACCGACCTGCTTTTGCAGCGCGGTGCGGTGAACGTGGTCGGCATCGAAGTCGGCCACGGCCAGCTGAGCGCGAAGCTGCGCGACGACCCGCGGGTGCACTGCTATGAGGGCCTGAACGCGCGTGATGTGACCGGCTCGGATTTCCTGGCCGAACAGGGTGTCGGCAGCTTCGACCTGATCGTCGGAGATGTGTCCTTCATCACCCTCACGCACGTGCTGCCGACGGTGCTGCAACAAGCGAAGGCGGGCAGCGAATGCCTGCTACTCGTGAAACCTCAGTTCGAGTTGCAACCCGAGCACATCGGCAAGGGCGGCATCGTGAAAGACCCGGCCTCGCACGCGATCGTCGAGACGCGCATCTGGCAGGCCTGCAAGGCGCTCGGTTTCAAGGTGCACCAGTATTTCGAGAGCGGCCTGGCCGGCGGCGACGGCAATCGCGAATTTTTCGTCTGGGCCTCGCCCAAAGGAAAGGCGACATGAGCCAAAGCGTGCCGATCAGTTTCGAGTTCTTCCCGCCCAACACGCCGGTGGGCGACGAGAAGTTGAAGACTGTCGTTCAGGAGCTGGGTGCGGCGAAGCCGGAGTTTTTCAGCGTCACGTATGGCGCCGGTGGCTCGACACGCGAGAAGACTTTCAACACCGTGATGGCGATTGCCGCGGCGGGCTTCGAGGCCGCGCCGCATTTGTCGTGCGTCGGTGCCACGCGCGAGAGCCTGCAAGAGATCATGGCCGGCTACCGCGAGCGAAACATCCACCGCATCGTCGCCTTGCGCGGTGACATGCCCAGCGGCACCCACATGGCCGGCGACTTCCGCGTCGCGGCCGACCTGGTGCGCTTCATCCGTGAAACTCAAGGGCCCGACTGGCACATCGAAGTCGCGGCCTATCCGGAATACCACCCCGAACAGCGTTACGCGGCACGTGACCTGGCGCACTACGCCGACAAGGTGAAGGCCGGCGCCAACTCGGCGATCACACAGTTCTTCTTCAACCCCGACGCGTATTTCCACTTCGTCGAAGCGACGCGCAAGCTGGGCGCAGAAGCACCGGTGGTGCCGGGCATCATGCCCTTCCACAACTACGCCAAGATCGCGCAGTTCGCGATGCGCGATGGCATCGAGATCCCGCGTTGGGTCGCTCTGAAGATGGAAGGCTACATGGACGACGTGGCCTCGATCCGCGCCTTCGGCATCGACGTGGTCAGCGCGCTGTGCGAGAAGCTCATCAAAGGTGGCGCACCCGGCCTGCACTTCTACACGATGAATCAGTCGGCGGTGACGCTCGAAATCTGCAAACGGCTCGCCGCCTGAGACTCAGTCCTTCTGCCACATCAGGCCGTCTTCCGTCAGCATCGCATCGAGCTGCGAATCGAGCGGCCCCGGCCGCAGCATCGGCAGAAAGCCATGCGTGTAGCTCACGCCCACCGTTGTCGGGTGCGGCGTGACTGATGCCAGCGTGCGGTCGAAGAAGCCGCCGCCGTAACCGAGCCGCACGCCGCCCGGGCCGAAACCGAGGCAGGGCACGATCAGCATTTCGGGCGCGAACTCGGCCGTGTCCTTCGGCTTCGGAATGTCGTAGGCGTCGAGTTCCATCGCGCAGCCGGGGTACCACACGTGCCAACGCAGCGAGCGCGTTTCGCGGTCGGCCACCGGCAGACCGATGCGGCGTATCACGCCCTCGGGCGCACCTTCGGTCCAGCGGTAGAGCGCGGGCAGCGGATCGAACTCGCCCTTGATCGGCCAGTAGGCACCGATCGACTGTTCCCGGCGGCTGACGAGCCAGACGCGCAGGACGCCTTGCAGCGCCACCGCGCGTTCCAGCCGGTCGGGCAAGGCCTGGCGGGCAGCGATCAGCTTGCGGCGCAGCGGCGCACGTTCGTCCACGCGCTCTTCGGTCGGTTCCATCGGGGCTCCGGGTTGATCTCGTCGCCGGCATTGTGCAAGACTGCGGCCGCCATGAACGACGAGTTCACCCAACATTGCCTGGAGCTGCTCGCGCCGCTCGGTGCGCCGCGTGCGCGCCGCATGTTCGGCGGGCGCGGTCTGTATGTGGACGATCTGTTCATCGCCTTGATCCTGGCGGAGCGGCTTTATTTGAAGGTCGACGCCCAGACCCGCGCCCGATTCGAAGCAGCCGGCTGCTTGCCCTTCACCTACGAGGCCAAGGGCAAGCGGATGGCGATCGGCTACTTCACAGCGCCTGACGAGACCATGGAATCGCCCGCGCTGATGCAACCCTGGGCCCGCTTGGCGCTCGAAGCCGCACTGCGCGCGAGGGCCGCGAAGCCAGCCTCGGCGCGTGCGAAGACGAAGGCGATGCCAGCGGCAACGGCAGCAAAACCGCGCAAGCCACGCGCCAAAGCCTGAGCCGGCACATGCCGCTCGATCGGCCGCCATTGCACGCGCGCCGCCTGGTCACGCTCCCACGATTCGACCACCGCGCGCTCGGCCCAACCGATGTGCACGCGCGCGCCGCACTCGAGCACATGGTCGTCCAGGTCGCCGTGGCGGGTCAGCCAGACGCGACCGTCGAGCACCGTCAACTCGCCCGCACCGTGGCCGACGAAAGCCGGTTGCCCAGGCGCCAGGCGCATCGTGGCGGCGGAGGAAAGTTTCGAACTGGTTTGCGTATTCATCATCAATCTCCTTGTGAGCACGAAACAATCTTCGTCGTTGGGCTCGCTGTGGTCCAATGAATGCTGTGTCGCCCATTGATGCGGAATCGATATGAATACACCGCGCCACCGCCCACTCGCCCTGGGCAACCTGCGTGCTTTCGAGGCCGTCGCCCGGCGCCTGAGCTTCAGCGAGGCGGCGGACGAGTTGCACGTCACGCAGTCGGCCGTCAGCCGCCAGATCAAGGGGCTGGAAGACGAACTCGGCGCGCCGCTGTTCGTGCGCGGCACGCGGCATGTGGAGATCACGCCCGACGGGCAGTTGCTGCTGCGCTCGGTGGAGCCGTGGCTCGCCAAGCTCGACGCCGGCGTGCGGCAGATCCGTCAGAAGCGCAGCCGGCAGCGCGTGAGCGTCACGACCTTCGCGTCGTTCGCGTCGCTGTGGTTGTTGCCGCAGCTCGAAGCCTTCCAGCACCAGCACCCGGACATCGATATCCGCGTCTCCGCGCACGATGTGCTGGCCGATCTGGACGACCCGGAGCTGGACATCGCGCTGCGCTACACCAGCCCGCAGCAGGCGCCACCCGGTGCGGTGCGGCTGTTCGGCGAAACGCTCACGCCTGTCGTCAGCCGGCGTCATTCAGAGCAGATGCAAAGCGGGCAAACGCCGCCCATCCACACCGCCGCCGACCTGGCCCTGCACACCCTCGCCGAAGAAGACGACAACCGCTCCAGCACCGAGTACCTGAGCTGGCGCTACTGGCTCGCGCAGCGAGGCGTGCCGAGCTTGCAGCCGCGCCGCTGGCTGTACCTGAATTTCACCTACCAGCAGGTGCAGGCCGCGCTGACCGGCCAGGGCGTCGCGCTGGCGCGGCTGCCGCTGGTGATCGAGGCTCTGCAACGCGGTGAACTGGTCGAATCCTTCGCCGCCGCGGGGCGCATCACCAGCCCGTACGCGTACTGGCTGATCGTGCTGCCGGGCAGCCGCGGCCGGCCGGAGGTGAGCCAGTTCTGTGAGTGGGTGCAGCAGCAGGCTGCTCTGACGCGCGATGCGGTGGGCGAAGTCTCGGCTTGAGGCCGCTCAGACGACCCCCTGCTCGGTGACGATCGCCATCATCGGCAGGTCGTGGGCTTGAACCTCGAATGCGGCGCTGTCGATGCGCGCCACCGACCAGGCCACCCCGATCACGGTGACATCGGGGTGCAGGGCAAGCCAGCGGTCGAAGTAGCCGCCGCCGTAACCGAGCCGGTAGCCCTCGTCCGTGTAGCCGACGCAGGGCGCCAGCACCACGTCGGGCACCACCTCGGCGCCTTCGCAGGCGGGAATGGCGCACTCGTCCACCAGGGCAGGCGGCTTTCGATCCCAGGCGCGGTAGTGCATGGCGCGCGGCGTGCGGCGAGAAAAAGGCAGGGCCAGCGTGCAGTCCGAGAGCCCTGCATCCCCGGTGAACACGAGCGGTGCGTTAAATTCGGACCGCACCGGCCAGTACAGGCCCAGACATTGCGGCTCCAGGCGGGCCACCACGGCGAGCGCATGGCGCGCCAACGCAGCCTGAGCCGCCGCTGCGTCGGGGCCATTGGCAAACAACTCGCGTTCGGCGAGCAGCGCAGCCCGAAGTTGAGCGCGGGTCGATGGGGTGGTCAAAGGTCGGGGCTCGATGAGCGAATGGTGAACAGAAGGCCGATGTGCTTGTGAAGAACGTGTTTCTGAAATCGGTGGGCGGGCGGCCGTTCTGGCTGCGGGTCGCCTGCGCGCTGGGATTGTGCCTGCTGGCCCTGCCGCCGACCCTGCATGCGCAGGGTGGCGACGACGCCGTTGTCGACGCACGCGACGCCTTCCGCAAGAAGCACCGCGCCCGCCTCGCCGCCGACCGCGCGTTGGCGCTGGCCGCGCTGCACCCGCTCGCGCAATGGGCCGACTACTGGGAGCTGACGAACCGCCTGAGCGAAGCGCAGCAGGACGAGCTGAACGCCTTCTACGCACGCTGGCCCGGCACCTACCTCGAAGACCGCTTGCGCAACGACTGGCTGCTCGAACTCGGCAAGCGGCGCGACTGGCAGAACATCGCCGCCGAGTACCCGCGCTTTCGCATGAACGACGACCGCGAGGTCAGTTGTTACGCCCTCATCGTCGATGCACAAGCCGGCAAGGACGTGCGCGAAGCAGGACTGGCCGCCTGGCTGGCGCAGAAGGAGCCTGACGACGGCTGCGCGCTGCTGGCCACCACGCTGTTCGATGCCAAACAACTCACTGCAGCGGACGTCTGGCGCAAGGCGCGCCTGGCGATGGACGCGAACCGCCCGCGCGCTGCGCGCCAGGCCGTGCAACTCGTCAGCGCCGAAGCGGCCAACAACGTGCTCGATGCGGCCGAGAACCCGGCCCGCTACCTGACTCGCCGCACGCCGGGCGGTGGCCGCGTGCAGGCCGAGATGGCCACGCTGGCGCTGACACGGTTGGCGGCGAGCGACATCGACGCCGCTGTCGCCCAACTCAACGACACCTGGGACAAAGCCTTGCCGGGCGATCTGCGTTCGTGGTGCTGGTCGGTGGTGGCCAAGCAGTCGGCGCAGAAGCTCCAGCCCGACGCGGCGGACTACTTCCTGCGCGCTTCGCGCAAGGCTGACAAGAGCGGCGACAAGGACAGCCGCGAGATCGACCTTCCCGACGAGACCCTCGCCTGGAAAGTGCGCGCTGCGCTGCGCGCTGACGGCGGCCGCGCGCGCTGGCAGCAGGTGGTGCAGGCGGTGAACGCGATGAGCGCCACCGAACAGCGCGACCCGGCCTGGGTCTACTGGAAGGCGCGTGCCCTGCAAGCGCTGGCGAAAGACTCGCAAGACGGCGAGGCGCTGCGCACCCTCGGCCAGGAGCTGATGGGCAGCGTCGCCGGCCAGTTGAATTTTTATGGCCTGCTCGCCGCCGACGACCTGGGCCAGCCCTTCGTGTTGCCCACGCCCCCCGCGCCGCTGAGCGACGAAGAACGCGCCGCCGCGGCCAGCCTGCCCGGCCTGGCGCGTGCGGTGCAGCTCATCGCCCTCGGCCTGCGGCCCGAAGGTGTGCGCGAATGGAACTACACGCTGCGCGGCATGAACGACCGCGAGCTGCTCGCCGCCGCACAAGTGGCCTGCGAGCGCGAGATCTGGGACCGCTGCATCAACACCAGCGAACGCACCAAGGGCGAGGTCGACATGACCCAGCGTTTCCCCACGCCCTACCGCAAGGAAGTGCAGACGCGCGCCCGCGAGATCAACCTCGACCCGGCCTATGTGTACGGGCTGATCCGCCAGGAATCGCGCTTCATTCTCGACACCCGCTCGAGCGTCGGCGCCTCGGGCTTGATGCAGCTGATGCCCGCCACCGCACGCTGGACAGCCAAGAAAATCGGCCTGGATGTCGCGAGTTTGCAGATCAACGACCGCGACACCAACATCGTGCTCGGCACCAACTACCTGAAGCTCGTGCTCGACGATTTCGGTGGCTCGCAGACGCTCGCCACCGCGGCCTACAACGCCGGGCCGGCGCGCTCGCGCAAATGGCGCGAAGGCCCGGCCCTGGAGCCGGCGATCTGGGCCGAGAACATTCCCTTCGCCGAGACGCGTGATTACGTGAAGAAGGTGCTCAGCAACGCCTCCTTCTATGCCACGCAGATGGGCGGGCCGGCGAACAGCCTGAAGGCGCGGCTGGGCCGCGCGGTCGGCCCGCGCGAAGGCCCGGCGCCGAGCCTCGACAAGGATTTGCCGTGAAGGCGTGGAGCAGGCCATGAACAACATCCTCGTGCTCGGCGGTTCGGGCTTCGTCGGCCGCAGCCTGTGCGAGCGGCTCGTCGAACGCTCGGGCGGCGCCGGCGGGCGCATCGTCGTGCCCAGCCGCCGGCCAGCGCGCGCCAAGCACATCCAGTTGCTGCCGACCGTGCAGGTGGTGCCGGCCGACGTGTTCGACGAACGACAGCTCGTGCAACTCGTCAGCGGTTGCGATGCGGTGGTCAACCTCGTCGCCATCCTGCACGGCAGCGAGGCCGAATTCCAACGTGCTCATGTCGAGTTGCCGCGCAAGCTGGCGGCGGCGTGTGCAACGGCCGGCGTGCGGCGCCTGGTGCACGTGAGTGCGCTCGGCGCCTCGGCCTCGGCACCGAGCCGCTATCAGCGTTCGAAGGCGGCCGGCGAAGCCGTGCTCACCGCTGCCGGGCTCGATCTGACGCTGCTGCGCCCTTCCGTCATCTTCGGCGAACACGACAGCTTCCTGAACCTGTTCGCCGCCTTGCAGTCCGTGTTCCCGGTGATGCCACTGGCCGGCGCGCAAGCGCGCTTCCAACCGGTGTGGGTCGAAGACGTGGCCGCCGCGATCGTCAAGTGCCTGGACGGCGACACGAGCATCGGACTGACCCTCGAATGCACCGGCCCGCGCGTCTACACGCTCAAGCGCCTGGTGCAACTCGCCGGCCTGTGGTCGCACCACGTGCGGCCCGTCATCGGCCTGCCCGCGGCACTCGGCCGGCTGCAAGCCGCGGCAATGGAAATGCTGCCGGGCGTGCCCTTGATGTCGCGCGACAACATCGATTCAATGCAGGTCGACAACATCGCCAGCGGGCAGTTGCCCGGCCTCGAACGTTTGGGCATCACACCCGCGGCCTTGGAGAGCGTGATACCGGTGGTGCTCGGCCGTGCCGACGGCCCGGCACGGCTGGAGCCCTGGCGCGCGCGCGCCGGCCGGGTCTGATCTCGGCGGCACGAGCCGCGCATCAAAGCCATGCGCAAAGCTCAACCGCGAGATCGGCGATCCTCGCTAGCATGCGGGCTCGTTTCCTGAAGGATCCCTCATGCAACTCGCGATCGGCAACAAGAACTACTCGTCCTGGTCCATGCGCCCCTGGGTGCTGATGAGGCAGGCTGGCATTCCGTTCGAAGAGGTGATGCTGCGCTTCGACGCCTTCACCCCCGATTCGGCCTTCAAGGCCGCCCTCGCGCGCCTCTCGCCCGCGGGCAAGGTGCCGGTGTTGCTGGACGGGGACTTCGCGGTCTGGGACACGCTCGCGATTGCCGAGTACCTGGCTGAGAAGTTCCCCGAGAAGGCGCTGTGGCCGGCCAATGTGCACGCCCGGGCGCGTGCCCGCAGCGTGTGTGCCGAGATGCACTCGGGCTTCGGTGCGCTGCGCTCGAACTTCCCGATGAACATCGAAGCCTCGCTGCCCGAAGTCGGCCGCCAATTGCTCGCAGAACAGCCCGCAGCGCGTGATGACCTCGCGCGCATCGTCGCGATCTGGACCGAGTTGCTCGAACAACATGGCGGCCCGATGTTGTTCGGAGCGTTCAGCATCGCTGATGCCTATTTCGCGCCGGTGGTGATGCGCATCGTCGGCTACGCGCTGCCGGTGCCGCCGGCCGTGGCAGCCTATGTCGCGCGGGTGCAGGCCCTGCCCAGCGTGGCCGCGTGGTGCCAGGAAGCGCGCACCGAACACGACTTCGTGCCGTTCGACGAGCCGTACCGCACGTCGCGCTGAGCCGTTCGCCAGGAGTCACGATGCAACTCATCGGCATGCTCGATTCGCCTTACGTGCGCCGCGTCGCGATCTCGCTGCAACTGCTCGGCCTGCCCTTCGAGCACCGCTCGGTCTCGGTGTTTCGCGGCTTCGAGACCTTCCGCCAGATCAACCCGGTGGTGAAGGCGCCTTCGCTGGTGTGCGACGACGGCGAGGTACTGATGGACTCCGGTCTCATCCTCGATTACGCGGAAAGCCTGGCCGCGCCGAGCCGCAGCCTGATGCCGCGCGACATCGCGGCGCGCCAGCACACGCTGCGCAGCCTCGGGCTGGCGCTCGCCGCCTGTGAGAAGAGCGTGCAGATCGTCTGCGAGCGTTCGGTGCGCCCGGCCGAGAAACAGCGTGCGCTGTCCGTGCGGGCCGAAGGGCTGGCGGAATTTCGGCGGGCGCCGCACGGCGAGGCCGAATACCCGCAGCTGAGCTGACGGCATGTGCCGCGGCCCGGCCTCCAAGCGAATCAACCCCGGCCGGCACGGGCCAGTGCGTAGTCCACGAACGCCTTCAGCTTGGCAGGCTGCTGGCGCCGGCTGGGGTAGTACAGGTAGAAGCCGGGGAACGTCGGCGAGAAATCGGCCAACACCCGCTTCAGCGTCTTCGCCCGGATGTGAGGCAGTGCCAGCGCATCGAACGTGTAGGCCAGGCCGACTCCTTCAAGCGCGGCATCGATCGAGAACAGCGAATCGCTGATCGTGAGGCTCCCGCCGATCGCGTACTCGACGATCCGATCATCGACCGTGAACTCCCACTTGTAGATCGCTCCGCTGCCGGAGAACCGGAAGCGCACGCAGTTGTGAACCGCCAGTTCGGAGGGATGTTTGGGCGCTCGATGCCGCTTGAAGTAGTCCGGTGAGCCGACGACATGCACGGAGACCGCGCCGCCCAAAGGCACGGCGACCATGTCCTTCTGGACGCTCTCACCCATGCGGACTCCGGCGTCGAAGCCCTTGTCGACGATGTCGACATAACCCTCGTCGTTGGTCACCTCGATCTGCACATCCGGGAAGGCTTTCAGGAAACCTGCCAGCAGTGGCTGCAGGACCATCGCGATCGAGATGCGCGCCGCATTGATTCGCAACACACCCGACGGGCGCCCCCGCAGCGCATGGAGTTGCTCCCCGGCCTCCAGCACATCTGCCAAGGCCGGCCCGATGCGCGACAGGTAGGCCTGGCCAGCCTCGGTGAGGCTGACGCTGCGCGTGGTGCGGTTCAGCAGCCGCACGCCGAGCCGCGCCTCCAGGGTGCGGATCGCCTGGCTCAGCGCTGAGGGCGATACCTCCAGCGCGCCCGCCGCCGCAGCGAAGCCACGGTGCTCGGCCACCTTCCAGAACGCGAGCAGGCCATCGAGGTGCTTGAGTCTCATGTCATAAAGAATATCTTCACAAGCTGTTCAGCATCAGGCCATTTTTCTTTTCAGTGATCCTGCCTACAGTCGCGCTCATTCGCAGCAAGGAGCGCTCCATGACAAGCAAGAAGGTTTGGTTCATCACCGGTGCAGGCCGCGGGCTGGGCATCGACATCGCCAAGGCTACCCTGGCCGCCGGTCACGCCGTTGTCGCCACCGGACGCGACCCATCGAAGCTCACGGCGGCGCTCGGCAACGAAGAGAACCTGCTGGCAGCGAAACTCGATGTCACGCGCACCGACGATGTCCAAGCCGCGGTCGACGCGGCCATCGCGAAGTTCGGCCGCATCGACGTGCTCGTCAACAACGCCAGCAACTTCCACGCCGGCTTCTTCGAGGAACTCAGCCCCGATCAGGTCCGCGATCAGATCGAGACGCTGCTGTTCGGCCCGATGAACGTGACCCGCGCCGTGCTGCCGTCGATGCGCCGGCAACGCGCCGGACTCGTGCTCACGATCTCCTCGACCGCCGGGCTCGTTGGGGGCATGTTCTGTTCCGCCTATGCCGCCGCGAAGTTCGGCGTCGAAGGGTGGATGGAGTCACTGGCCCCGGAGATCGCTCCCTTCGGCATCAAGACGATGCTGGTCGAGCCCGGCTTCTTCCGCACCGAACTGCTCACCCCGGGCTCCACCACCTACGCGAAACCATCGATCGGCGATTACGCCCAGCGCACGAAGGAGACCGTCGCTGCCTGGACCGGCATGGACGGCGAGCAGAGCGGCGATCCGGTCAAGCTCGCTGGCGCCCTGGTGACGCTGGCCGGGCTCGACGAGCCCCCCGTGCGCTTCGCCGCCGGGGCCGACGCCGTGCAGACCTTCGAGGCCAAGGCCCATGCCCTGCTGGCTCAGGCAAACGCTCACCGCGACCTGTCGTCCTCGCTTGCGCACGGCGACGCGTGATCGGCTGATTCGACCTTTCCAAACATCGAGCATGGCGAGTTCGGCAGGTCGCACCCGTGAAACCCGGCCCTACACTGCGGGCCATGAAAATCTACGCGGTCGGCGGCACGGTGCGCGACGGTTTGCTCGGCCTGCCGAGCGGTGACCGCGACTGGGTCGTCGTCGGCGCCACGCCGCAGCAGATGCTCGACGGCGGCTACCTGCCGGTGGGCCGGGACTTCCCGGTCTTCCTGCACCCGCAGACGCATGAGGAACACGCCCTCGCCCGCACCGAACGCAAGACGGCGCCCGGCTACCGCGGCTTCACGGTGCATGCCGACCCGAGCGTCACGCTCGAAGAAGACCTGCTGCGGCGCGACCTGACCATCAACGCGATGGCGCGCGACGATGCGGGCCGCCTCATCGATCCGTGCGGCGGCCAACGCGATCTGTCCGCACGCGTCTTGCGGCATGTGTCGCCCGCCTTCGCCGAAGACCCGGTGCGCATCCTGCGCGTGGCGCGCTTCGCGGCGCGTTTCACCGAGTTCACGGTGGCCCCGGAAACCGAAGCGCTGATGCGCGAGATGGTCGCTGCCGGCGAAGTGGATGCCCTGGTCAGCGAGCGTGTCTGGCAAGAGCTGTCACGCGGGCTGATGGAAGCGCGGCCGTCCCGCATGTTCGAGGTGCTGCGCCGCTGCGGCGCGCTGGCGCGGCTGCTGCCCGAAGTGAACCGCTTGTGGGGCGTGCCGCAGCGCGCCGACTATCACCCCGAGGTCGACACCGGCGTGCACCTGATGATGGTGCTCGACATGTCGGCGCGTCTGAACGCGAGCCTGCCGGTGCGCTTTGCGTGCCTGGGTCACGATCTGGGCAAGGGCACGACGCCGGCCGACATGCTGCCGCGCCACATCGGCCACGAGGAACGCAGTGTGGTGCTCGTGCGCGCGCTGTGCGAGCGGCTGCGTGTGCCGGTCGAGTGCAAGGCACTTGCCGAGGTCGTCGCGCGGGAGCATGGCAACGTGCACCGCAGCGGCGAGTTCGGTGCCGCGGCACTCGTGCGCCTGCTCGATCGCTGCGATGCCTGGCGCCGGCCGGAACGTTTTGCCGAGTTGCTGCTGGCCTGCGAATGCGATGCGCGCGGCAGGCTCGGGTTGGAAGCCTCGCCCTACCCGCAGCGGGCGCGTCTGCTGAACGTGCTGGGCATGGCCAAGCGTATCGACAGCGCGGTCGTGGCGACCGAGGCCGCGGCGCGTGGGCTCAGTGGCCCGGCGGTCGGTGAGGCACTGCACGCCGCGCGGGTGCGGGCGGTCGAGCAGGAATTGAACGCGGCTTGATGCCGCTGGCGGCCCTGCGCCGGGCCGCCCGGCCGGTCAACGGGCCTGGCCCGAGCGGCGACGGCGCCAGGTCACCGAGAGCAGCCCCACCCCGCTCATCATGAGCGCCCATGTACCCGGCTCGGGTACCGCGGAGACCGTGCCCATCGTGATGTCGTTGGCGGTGGCCCAAAAGGGGGTGGGGACTTCGCCCGCCCCCGGCGGCACCGGCAACACCTCGACCATGGAGAGTGGCCCGGTCGACACGAAGCCGACGAAGCTGGCAGATGTCGCATTCACCAACTCGTGCGTCACTGACCCGCCAGCGTCGGACGCACTCACCGTCACGGAGCGCTCAACGGCGGCGGTACCCGGGTCACCCGTCGCGAAGAAGTAACCACCGAAGGCCCGCAGGCCGGTCGAGAAGACGCTGAAGTGAAGGCCGGAATTGGAATCCAGGGTCGTCAGCCATGCGTCGGTCCCAGCGCCCACCGTGCCCAGGCCGGCACCCCCGCCGGAAGATGCGGCGGTATAGCCGTAGGCGCCCGCCGAACGGCTCAGCGGATCGGCCAGATCGACGTTCACGCCCAGACTGTCGAAGGTATCGACGCCGGGGGCGGCCAAGGCAGCCAGGAAGCTGGCCTGGCTCGTGTAGACCGTCAACGCCGCGTGTGCGCCACCGGCGGCAGCCAGCAGGGCAGCGAGGGCCAGGGGTTTCAAGCTTGCAGATAGGCGCATGTCGAACTCCGTCAGGCACAAGTTGCAGGGGCAGGCGCCACGTGTCAAACGCCTGCATGCATATCGTACGCCGCCCGCGAGCCGCACTCCGTCTGCCACCGCACATTACAGGCTGTGCGTGCGGTCGCCGGCAGCCAAGCCCAGAGCCTCGAACGCACACCCCTTCGCGAAGCCGATCACCTTGAACAGCTCGCCCATCTCGTGCTCGGTCAAGAGCTTCTGCGCGTTCGCGGTGCTGCGCAGGTCAGCGCCTTGCAGCAGATCGAGCAGGCCGCAGTTCATCAGGAAGTGCGCCTGCGTGGTGTAGCCCAGCACGTCGAAGCCGGCGTCCTGGCCGGCGAGTGCGATGGCGCTGAAGTTCACGTGCGCGGTGATGTCCTTCTCGCCCACGTCGGCCAGCGGGTCGGCATCGGCCCGGTGCGCGCGGTGGCACATCAGGGTGCCGCCCACACGCTGGGGGTGGTAGTACTCGGCGGCAGGGAAACCGTAGTCGATGAAGAAGGCCGCTCCCCGCGTCAGCCGGTCGGCCAGAGTGGCGATGAAGGCTTCGGCCTGCGGGTGGATTTCGGTAACGTAGCCGGGCGCGAACTGGTCGAGCTCGGCCTCATCGACCGGCGGGCGCAGCGCCGTCGGCCGGTCGCCGAAAGCCAGCGTGTCGCCCGCCAGCACCACGCCGCGCTCCAGCCACTGCGCGCCGTCGAAGTGCAGCAGTTGCACCGGCATCGCATCGAGCACCTCGTTGCCGACGATCACGCCCTGCATCGTCTCGGGCAGCGCATCGACCCAGCGGACCTTGTGCGCGTGAGCCACCAGACGTTCCCGCTGCCGCTCGCGCAGGCTGCCGGACAGATCGACGATGGTGTAGGCCTGCACCGCATCGCCCAGCACTTCGAGCAACTGCGCGGCCAGCGCACCCGAGCCGGCGCCGAACTCCCACACTTCGGCGCTGCCGCAAGCTTGCAGCGCCTGGCCCACCTGGCGCGCGAGCGTGCGGCCGAACAGCGGCGAGAGTTCGGGCGCGGTGACGAAATCGCTGCCCGACGAAGGCAGCGTGCCGAACTTGCGGCTCGTGTTCGCGTAGTAGCCGAGGCCCGGCGCGTACAAGGCCAGGGCCATGTAGCGGTCGAAGGGCAGCCAGCCGCCGTCACGCGTGATCGCCCCGCGGATCACTCGGGCGAGGGCCGCCGATACACTGCCTGCTTCCTTGGTTTGCATCGACGGATTGTAGAAAGCATGTCGTCCCGCCCTCTCGTTCTGGTCACCGGTGCTGCGCGGCGCGTGGGCCGCGCGATCGCGCTGGACCTGGCGGCCCACGGCTATGACGTGGCCGTGCACCACCGCGATTCGGCGGCCGATGCAGCGGAGACGGTGGCGCAAGCGCGGGCGCTCGGCGCCGCGGCTGAAGCCTTCCGGGCCGACCTCGCCGACGAAGCCGAGTGCCGCGCCCTGGTGCCCGCCGTGCTGGCGCGTTTTGGGCAACTCGCGGCGATCGTCAACAACGCCTCGACCTTCGAGGAAGACAACGTGCAGAACTTCGGCTACGCCGCGATGGAGCGGAATGCACGCGCCAACACCGGGCCGGCGGTGCTGCTGGCCCAGGCGCTGCACCAGCATGCCGAGGCGACGAAGACGCCCGGCTG
>JANYJL010000071.1 GCA_025361845.1 Rhizobacter sp. | reverse complement strand
TGCCACCGGCCACCGGCACCGCCACTTCAAGGTAGCGGAACAGCATTTCGGAGCGGTCGACCCACACATCGGTGACGGTGCCGCCGACCTTGCCATCTGCGCCGACGACTTGCAGGCCACGCGGGTCCGGGTCTTTCGACGCGGTGCCGAAGCCGGGAGCCACACGCAGCGGCACGATCTTGATGGCGCCTTCGTAGGTCACATCGGCCACGTCGGCTCGATCGGCATACGAGCCGGGGCCGACACCGGCGAGCATCGGGTCACCGATCGGCTCCAGCGGCGAGCCCAGCGCGCGGCTGGTCGGCTCGGCGTTGAGCTTCTGCGTCGAACGTTTGTCGTTCGGCGCACTGAACGTGCCGCCGTGCTGGAGCTTGTAGGTCTTCGGGTCCGGGATGGCCGGGAAGCCCTGCACCTTCACGTGCCCCGAGCGCTCGGATTCGAGCGGGTAACCCTCGCGTTTGTTTTCGCGGTGGAGGTAGTAGATCAAGCCGGCAAAGAAGATCCAGAAGCCGTAGAGGGCAAGCTGGGCAACGTCGACGTACTGTGTGATGGCACCGGTAGACATGGGGGTGACCTCTGGGCAAGAACCAGCCTCAGCTGGGGAACTCGGCCAGGCCGAACTTGGCCTGGGGCGAGGGATGGGTTGCACGTGTCGCCCGCACGAGCGGGCCGATCGCGATGAGCGTGGCGAACATCAAGTACATCTCGATGTGATACACGAAGCTGTAGCCTGTGGCCGGGCTGTGCAGCGCGGAGCCGAGCAGGCCGTGGGTGGCGAGGCTGGAGACGGCGTCGCGGATGGCGCCCCCCATCGCGATGGCGACGCCGCCGCAGGTGGCCTGCACGGCACCCCAGGCACCGAGGGCCAGTCCGTTCAAGCCGCTGGTTTCCAGGGCCATTGCCGCGGTGAGCGTGCCGACCGCAAACATGCCGCCACCGAAGCCGATCAGGCAGGCGCCGAGGCGGAACAGCGCCGCAGAATTCAAGGGCTCGGCGAAGATGACGCAGGAGAACGCGACCACGCCGGCCAGCGCCCCGTACGCCGCGAGGCGGTGCGCATCGACACCACGTTGCAGCCAGCGCGCGGCGAGTGCGAACGCGACGAGCGCGCCACCGGCCATCATCGCCGTCAGGCCCGTCGTGGCGCTGACCGACAGGTGCAGGATCTCGCCGCCGTAGGGTTCGAGAATGATGTCCTGCATGTTGAAGGCGGCCGTGCCCATGCCGACCGCGACGAGGAAGCGCAGCGAGCGGCCTTGCGCCGCGAACGCGCGCCACGATTCGCGGAACGCGGGCCGCGGCTGGTCGGGGTGCGTTTGAGCCGGTGCGCGCGCCTCCTGCTTCCACAGGGCCACGATGTTCAGTGCCATCGTCACCATCGCCGAACCCTGGATCACCTGGATCAGGCGAAGCTGGCTGAAGCTGCTCAGCAACACGCCGAACACCAGGCCGCTGCCGACCATGCCGATCAGCAGCATCACGTACATCAGCGCAACCACGCGCGGGCGAGTGCGCTCGGGCGCGAGGTCGGTGGCGAGGGCCAGGCCGGCGGTCTGCGTGGTCTGCAAGCCGGCGCCGACGAGCAGGAAGGCGAGCGCCGCACCGGCATGGCCGATCCAGGCCGCGCCACGGCCGACGCCTGACAGCAGGATCAGCGCGAACGGCATGATCGCCAGCCCGCCGAACTGCAACAGGCTGCCGAACCAGATGTAGGGCACACGCTTCCAGCCGAGCACTGAGCGGTGCGTGTCGGACCGAAAGCCGACGAGCGCGCGGAACGGCGCGAACACGAGTGGCAGCGCGACCATCAGCGAGACCAGCCAGGCGGCGACGCCCAGCTCGACGATCATCACGCGGTTGAGGGTGCCGACCATCAGCGCGGTGGCCATGCCGACCGAGACCTGGAACAACGAGAGGCGCATCAAACGGCCGAGCGGCAGCTCCACCGATGCGGCATCGGCGAAGGGCAGGAAGCGCGGGCCCAGGTGGGTCCAGCCGCGGGCCAGCGCGTTGTTGATGCGGCTCATGAGCGTGCCAACTCCAATGCTTGGGATTTGTAGAACCCGCTCGCGATGCGCAGCGTGCGGGCGGTCTTGAAGCCTTGCAGCTCGGCATCGGCCGCGATGCGCC
>JANYJL010000051.1 GCA_025361845.1 Rhizobacter sp. | reverse complement strand
GATGCCTTCGATCAGGCAGCAGTCATGGAAAGCCTGCAACGCTTCATCGTCGTCGATCGTCACGTACTGGGCCCGTCCCAGGTCCTTCAGCCAGGCGTGTTCCGGACCGACGCCGGGATAGTCCAGGCCGGCCGACACCGAATGCGTCTCGATGATCTGGCCGTTCGCATCCTGCAGCAGATAGGTACGGTTGCCATGCAGGACGCCGGGCGAGCCGGCCGTGAGCGACGCAGAATGCTTGCCGCTGTCCATGCCCTCGCCGCCGGCTTCGACGCCGATCAGCTGTACTTCCGGATAGTCGATGTAGGGGTAGAAGATGCCCATCGCATTCGAGCCGCCGCCGACGCAGGCGAGCACGGCATCGGGTTGGCGCTGGATCATCTCCGGCATCTGCCAGAGACATTCTTTGCCGACGACCGAATTGAAGTCGCGCACCATCATCGGATACGGATGCGGGCCGGCCACGGTGCCGATGATGTAGAAGGTGTTCTCGACATTCGTGACCCAATCGCGCAGCGCTTCGTTCAGCGCGTCCTTCAAGGTCTTCGAGCCGCTTTCGACCGGCACGACGGTCGCGCCGAGCAGGTTCATGCGGTACACGTTGGGCGACTGACGCAGCACGTCGGTGCTGCCCATGTAGACCACACATTCGAGGCCGTAGCGCGCGCAGATCGTCGCTGTCGCCACGCCATGCTGGCCAGCGCCGGTTTCCGCAATCACCCGCGGCTTGCCCATGCGCCGCGCGAGCATCGCCTGGCCGATCGTGTTGTTGATCTTGTGCGCGCCGGTGTGGTTCAGGTCTTCGCGCTTGAGGAAGATCTGCGCACCGCCGATCTCGCGGCTCAGGCGTGCAGCGTGGTAGATCGGGCTCGGCCGGCCCACGAAATGCGCAAGTTCGGATCGGTACTCGGCCAAGAAGGCCGGGTCGGCCTGCGCATCGGCATACGCGGCCTTCAGTTCATCGAGCGCATGGATCAAGGTCTCGGCGACGAATGTACCGCCATAGGGGCCGAAATGCCCCCGTGCATCGGGCTGCTGGTAATTCAACATGGTGGTGCTCTCTTCAGGATTCGGTGGCGGCGATGCGGGCATCAGCCTCACGCACCGCATCGCAAAACCGGCGCATCGCCGCGGCATCCTTGATGCCCTTGGCCGACTCCACGCCGGAACTCACGTCAACGGCCCAGGGCCGCACCCGAAGCATGCCTTCGATCACATTTCCGGCATGCAACCCACCAGACAAAACGACTGGAAGGGGCACGCTTTGCGGAATGAGAGACCAATCGAAAACCTTTCCGCCACCGCCATACCCGTCGACGTGCGCGTCGAGCAGGATGGCCAGGGCGTCTGGATACTGAACCGTAAAGTTTAACAAATCGAAGCCCGGCGCCATGCGGGCCGCGCGCAGGTAGGGCCGCGCGTGGCGCTGGCAGTCGGCCGGGGTCTCGTCGCCGTGGTGTTGCAGCACCAGGTGCGGAATCGCCGCCACCGCGGCGGCCACCTCATCGGTCGACGCATTCACGAACAGCCCGACCGGCGTGACGAAGGGCGGCAGGCGGCGTGACAGTTCCAGCGCCCGATCAACGCTCACATGGCGCGGGCTCTTGCCGTAGAGCACGAGGCCGACGGCATCGGCGCCGGCCTCGATGGCCGCATCGACATCGGCCTCGCGGGTCAGGCCACAAATCTTGATCCGGGTTCGCTGGTTCATTGCAGGGTGCGCTGCTCAGGGCAGCCAATCGAGGGCTGCATTGCGTTCGGGGATCTCATGGTCCGGATCGTAGTACGGCCCGACAAAGTACAACCCGTCGGCAGCGAAGGTCGGCGCGCACAGGCGCCGCTCGCGAGAGGCGATCACGCCGGCGAGCCAGGCTGCATCACGCGCGCCCGAGCCTACGGCGAGCAGGCAGCCCATCAGGTTGCGCACCATGTGGTGCAGGAAGGCATCGGCCTCGAAGTCGAAGCGCCAATAGGCACCGCGCCGGCTGATGCTGACGGCGCGCAGTGTCTTCACGGGCGAACGCGCCTGGCATTCGGCCGAGCGGAAGGCGCTGAAGTCGTGGGTGCCGAGCAGCAGCTTCGAGGCGGCCTCCATCGCCGCGCCATCGAGCGGCCGGAAGCTCCAGCCGACATTGCCGGCCTCGATGGCCGGGCGCACCACGGATTCGCGCAACACGTAGGCATAACGCCGGCCGAGCGCACTGTTGCGGGCGTGGAAGTCCGCGCGCACCGGCTGGCACCACTGCACGGCGATGTCGGGCGGCAGGAAGCGGTTGGTGCCCCGCACCCACGACATGCTGGCGCGCTCGATGTCGGTGTCGATGTGCACGACCTGGTTGAGCGCGTGCACACCCGCATCGGTACGACCGGCGCACAGGGTGCGCACTGGCTCGGTAGTGAAACTCGCCAGCGCGGCTTCGAGCCGGTCTTGCACGGTCTGCCCGCCGACCTGGCTTTGCCAGCCCTGGTAGGCCTGGCCGCGGTAGCTGATGCCGAGCGCCAGCCTCACGAGCGCCCCGCTGCGTGACTGCGCTGCCGACCGGGGCCGGGGCGGGCCCTGGTCAACACGCGCCGGTCACCCCAGGTCGTCCAGCATGCCCTGGGCCTTGGCCTTCAGGGCACCTTCGGCCTTGGCGACCACTTCCAGCAGCAGGTCGCGTGCACCTTCGGTGTCGCCGATCTGGCGGAACTCTTCGGCCAGTTCCAGCTTGCGGGAGATCGGATCGGAGGCCGCCTCGCCCGCACCGTCGAGCGACGGCAAATCGATGGCACCGAAATCGGATTTCGGCCGATCAGGCGTTGCAGCAGGCGTCGCTGCCTTCGTCGGCTCGGGCAGGTCGAAATCCAGAGAAATACCCGACAGGTCGAATTCCTGCGCCGGGGGAGCGGTAGGCGTTGGCGCAGGTGCCGGGGTGGGCAGCGGCGTGGGCGTGAACGCCAAGGTCATGTCGTCGTTCCCGGCAGCGCCTCGCGGGGCCAGCGGCTGGGTGGCGTCCAGCGGCGTCCGCGCCGTGGTCTCATCGTCCGCCCCACCCAGGTCGAGGTCAAGGTCCAGATCGACCGCCCCACTGTCCAGGGTGGACGCGCCCGTGCCCGTGGCGCCGAACTGCGACGGCGACGGCAACACCGACTGCGGCATCGTGCTGGCGCCGAGCGGTTCGACCATCTTGCCGCTGGCGTCGCCCTGCACACCCGGCGGCGTGCCGCCCGGCTGGTACAGCGGGTTTTCCGGGTCCACCTGGGCGCCCATTTCCTGCGCCTTGGCCCAGTCCTCGCCCGTGCCACGGGTGAGCGCGAACAGCTGGGTTGCGAGCAGTTCGAAGCCCTTGGTGTCGCGGCGCTTCGCATAGACCTCGAGAAGCTTGGTCCGGATGGCCATGCGCTCGGGTGTGCTGCGCATCGCCTCCTTCAGGATTTCCTCGGCCTGCAGGTCACGGCCATAGGCCAGGTACACATCGGCCTCGGCCACGGGATCGACATCGCCGATCGCATCGAGCTGGCTCAGCGAGTAGCTCATCGACGACGAGGCGCCTGCCGCATCGCGGGTGTCGATGCGCTGGCCACCGCTGGCACCGAAGAACGAATCCGGCTGCAGGCGGCTTTCGAGGAACGAGGTCTCGCCGCTGTCCTTCTTGGCACGTTTGGTGAATCGGTACAGGCCGAAGCCCGCAAGCAGTGCCACCAGACCACCACCGACGGCCAGGCCGATCGGGTTGTCGTCCATCAAGGAACCGAGCACGCCGGGCTCATCCGCGCCCGTTTTGGCCATTGCCGGGCTGGATGCCTGCGCGGTGACGGCCGGGGCTGCAGGTGCCGACGCCGGCTCTGCCACAACGGGTGCCGGTGCAGGTGCCGAAGCCGGAACTGCCGCGACGGCAGGCGGCGGGGGCGCCGGAGCGGGCGGCGGCGGTGCCGGGGGCGGCGGAGCCGGCGGCGCAGGCACGGGTGCCGGCGGCGGTGCAGGCGGAGCCGGGGGCGCCACGACGACGGCTGGGGCCGCAGCAGGTACAGGCACCGAGGCCGGCTTCGACGCCGCGGTCGCACCCGACAGCTTCTTCAACTCATCGACGTTCTTGGACAGCTCGGCCACCCGCGTGCTGGTGTCCTTCTTTTCGCTTTCCTTCGAGATCTTGTCTTCGGCGGTCGGCGTCTTGGCGGCCGCGGCACCCTTGCTGAGGGTGAGTTTGTCCGGCGTCACGGCCGCGGCCTGCTTGCGGTCTTCCACCGCTGCCTCGACCTTGCCGCTGGCCTGCCGGGCGCTGCCTTCGGTCTTGGCCATGGGCACTGCACCGGCCAGGCGCTGGCGATACGCGCCGAAATCGGCACTCTGGGCCTGGATCACCTGGCGCGCATCGGCGGGCGTCACACCCTGCAGCGCATCGGCGCTGGGCACTGCGAGCACCACGCCCGCCTTCAGGCGATTCATGTTGTTGTCGAGGAAGGCCTGCGGATTGCCGCGGTACAGGCCGACGAGCATCTGGTCGAGCGACACGCCGGAGCGCTGCGTGTTCGCAGCGATGCGCGACAGGTTGTCGCCCGGCTTGACACGGTATTGGTCCGCGGTCGAGCCGGCGGGCTTGGGCGCAGCCGCTGCCGCAACGGCCGGCTTGGGCGCTGGTGCGGCCGCTTCGCTCGCAGCCGGTTTTGCTGCCGACGCCGGCCTGCGCTCGGCACGCGGCGCGGGCGCTTCAGTTGCGGCCGGGGCGGGCGGAGCAGCAGCAGGCGCAGCCGCGATCACCGGCGAGGTTGTCGTCGGCGCAGGCGCAGGCGGTGCTGAACGTGCCGTGTTGGCCGGCGGGTCGAACAGCAAGGTGTATTCGCGCACCAGGCGGCCGGTGGCCCAGGAGATTTCGAGGATGACATCGACGAAGGGTTCCTGCACCGCACGGTCGCTGCTCAGGCGCAACACCGGCGTGCCGTCCGCGCGCCGGGCAAGCGTGGCCTGCGTTCCGGGCAGCACCGGGTTGTAGTCGACACCCGCCGCACGATAGGACTCCGGCGGCGCGACCCGCACGCGCAGGTTGGCGGCTTCTTCGGGCGTGATGCTCGTGACGTCGATCTCGGCCTTCAGCGTTTCGCCGAGTGCCGACTGCACCGCCAAGCGCCCCAGGCCGAGGGCCCAGGCGGAAGGAACGACCAGGCAAAGTGCCGCGGCGGCGACCCCGGTCAGCGCGAAGCGACCCGTCTTAAGCGTCGAGTTTCTTTTCAAGGCGACTCCCCAGTGAACCCATCTTGCGCTGCAACGGCGCCGGATTTTCGGAACAAACGACGGACAGTGTTCACTCTCATCCCATCAGAAACGGAATAAAACACAATAGCATCAAGCATATACGCTGACAAGCTCATGCGATGGCTGACATATACCGCCGCCGTGATGAAGCACCCGCTTCGGCATGGATGTCGCATGGTGGCAACGCTGAAGCATGCCCCGCCCCACCTCAATCTTCGAGAACGATGCGCAACATGCGCCGCAGCGGTTCGGCTGCGCCCCACAACAACTGATCGCCGACGGTGAACGCGCTCAGGTACTGCGAGCCCATGGCCATCTTGCGCAGGCGCCCGACCGGGATCGTCATCGTGCCGGTCACGGCCACCGGAGTCAGGTGTTGCATGCTCGCTTCGCGTGTGTTCGGCACCACTTTCACCCAGGCATTGTCGCTGGCGATCATCGCCTCGATGTCGGAAATCGGCACATCGCGCGTCAACTTGAGCGTCAGCGCCTGGCTGTGGCAGCGCATCGCACCGATGCGCACGCACAGGCCATCGACCGGCACGGCGGCAGAATCAAAGCCCGCGCCCTGCCCGAGAATCTTGTTGGTCTCGGCGCCGCCCTTCCATTCTTCCTTGCTGACTCCCCAGCCGTCGTCGCCGTCGTGTTTGCCCAACCCCAAATCCTTGTCGATCCACGGGATCAGGCTGCCGCCGAGCGGCACGCCGAAATGCGCGGTCTCGGCTTCGCTGAAGCTGCGCTGGGTAGCCGCAACGATGCGGTCGATTTCCAGGATCGCGCTCTTCGGGTCGTCCAGCAGCGCGTTCACCGACCCGTGCAGCGTGCCGAACTGCGTCAGCAGCTCGCGCATGTGGGTCGCACCGCCGCCCGAGGCCGCCTGGTAGGTCATCGTGCTCATCCACTCGACGAGCCCGGCCTTGAACAGCGCGCCCACGCTCATCAGCATGCAACTCACCGTGCAGTTGCCGCCGATCCAGTTGCGGCCGCCCTTGGCGAGCGCGTTCTTGATGACGGGCAGGTTCACCGGGTCGAGCACGATGACGGCGTCGTCCTGCATGCGCAGCGACGAGGCGGCGTCGATCCAGTGGCCCTTCCAGCCTGCGGCGCGCAGCTTTGGGAACACCTCGTTCGTGTAGTCGCCGCCTTGCGCCGTGATGATGATCTCGCAGCGCTTGAGCGCCTCGATGTCATGCGCGTCCTTCAGCTTCGTCTCGTTCTTCGCAAACGAAGGCGCGGCACCGCCGGCATTGCTGGTGCTGAAGAACATGGGCTCGATGAGGGCGAAGTCGCCCTCGGCCTGCATGCGGTCCATCAGCACGGAGCCGACCATGCCGCGCCAGCCGACCAATCCTGTGAGTTTCATTTTTCGTTGCCCATTTCAAAAAAGTTTGGTTGAAACCTCTTGCTCCCCCGGCTCGCGTCGCCGTCGGGGAAGGGGCGAAACGAACCGGAGCTGCTAGCCCTTGGTGGTAATGGTCTTCGTGGTGATCGCGGCGAGCACGGCGTCACCCATCGCGCGGGTGCCCACACGCTGCGTGCCGGCCGACCAGATGTCGGCAGTGCGCAGGCCGGAAGCCAGCACCTGCTGCACGGCCGCTTCGACGCGACCGGCCGCTTCGGGCTGGTTCAGGGAGAAACGCAACATCATCGCCATGGACAAGATTGTAGCCAGCGGGTTGGCGAGGTCCTTGCCGGCGATGTCGGGCGCGCTGCCGTGGCTCGGTTCATACAGGCCGCGGCCCGCTTCGTTCAGCGAGGCCGAGGGCAGCATGCCGATCGAGCCGGTCAGCATCGCGGCCTCGTCGGACAGGATGTCGCCGAACATGTTGCCGGTGACGATGACGTCGAAACTCTTCGGCGCCTTGACCAGCTGCATCGCCGCGTTGTCGACATACATGTGCTGCAACTCGACGTCCGGGTATTGCGCGTGCACCTCGGTCACCACGTCGCGCCAGAACTGGAAGGTTTCCAGCACGTTCGCCTTGTCCACGCTCGTCACACGCTTGTTGCGCTTCTGCGCGGCCTTGAACGCAACGTGCGCGATGCGCTCGATCTCCGGGCGCGAGTAGCGCATCGTGTCGAAGGCTTCTTCGGCACCCTTGAACGCACCATCGGGCGATTCGCGGCGGCCACGCGGTTGGCCGAAATAGATGTCGCCGGTCAGTTCGCGGACCAGCAGGATGTCGAGGCCCGAGACGAGTTCCGGCTTCAGGCTCGATGCGTGCGTGAGCTGCTCGTAGCAGATCGCCGGGCGGAAGTTGGCGAACAGGCCGAGGTTCTTGCGCAGGCCCAGGATCGCCTGTTCGGGCCGCAGCGCGCGTTCGAGCTTGTCGTACTTCCAGTCGCCGACGGCGCCGAACAGCACCGCGTCGGCGTCCTTCGCGAGCTTCAACGTGGCCTCGGGCAGCGGGTGGCCATGCGCTTCATACGCCGCGCCGCCGACCAGCGCCTGCTCGGTCTCGAACTTCAGCTCGAGTGCGTTCAGCACACGCAGCGCCTGCGCCATGATTTCGGTGCCGATGCCATCGCCCGGCAGGATCGCGATCTTCAAGACTCAACTCCCGTTTTGCGAGTCGCCAGTCGTTCGACCAGCACCTTCTCGCACAGTTTGAAAAACACATAACAAGCCGCGGCGGCGTAACCCGACACGACCAGCTCGATCAGTTGCATCAGCCCACCTTCGCGCACGGCCTCAATGCCGTAGCTCGTCAGGAACTCGAGGTTCGCGCTCAGCGTGTGCAGCAGGTTCAGCGTGACGAGGCCGAAAAGCACGAAGCTCACGCCCATCAGGATGAACGTGAGCCACCAACGTTTCAGCAGGAAGCCATAAAGGCGGCTGTAGGTCATGCGCCGCGAACGCTCAGATGCTGTGCGCGAGCCAGGGCTTCTTCAGCAGACGTTCGGCCTCGAAGGCGCGGATCTTGTCGGCATGCCGCAGCGTGAGCCCGATGTCGTCGAAGCCGCCCAGCAGGCAGTACTTTCGGAAGGGCTCGACGTCGAAGGGAAGTTCCTTGCCATCGGCCTGGATCACGACCTGTCGCTCCAGATCAACCGTCAACTCGTAACCCGGGAACGCGAACACCTCGTCGAACAGGCGCGCCACGTCATGCACCGGCAGCACGATCGGCAGCAGCCCATTCTTGAAGCAGTTGTTGAAGAAGATGTCCGCGTAGCTCGGCGCGATGATCGCGCGAAAACCGTACTGGTCGAGCGCCCAGGGTGCGTGCTCACGCGAGGAACCGCAGCCGAAGTTCTGCCGCGCCAGCAGCACCGAGGCGCCCATGTAGCGCGGCTGGTTCAGCACGAAATCCGGGTTCGGCTTGCGCGTGGCCGGGTCCTGGCCCGGCTCGCCGGCGTCGAGGTAGCGCCAGGCATCGAACAGGTTCGGGCCGAAGCCGCTGCGCTTGATCGACTTCAGGAATTGTTTCGGGATGATCGCGTCGGTGTCGACGGTCTCGCGGTCCATCGGCGCGACCAGGCCCTTGTGGATTCGAAACGGGTTCATGGGGGTGCTCCGTGATTCAGGCGAAGTTCAGGCGATGCGACGCACATCGACGAAGTGGCCTTCGATCGCAGCCGCCGCCGCCATCGCCGGGCTCACGAGGTGGGTACGCCCACCCGCGCCCTGCCGGCCTTCAAAGTTGCGGTTCGAGGTGGAGGCGCAGCGCTCGCCGGGCTCCAGCCGGTCGGCGTTCATCGCCAGGCACATCGAACAACCCGGCTCACGCCACTCGAAGCCGGCGGCCTTGAAGATCACATCGAGCCCTTCGCGCTCGGCCTGGTCCTTCACCAAACCCGAGCCCGGAACGACCATCGCGAGCTTCACATTGCCCGCGACCTTGCGGCCGAGCCGGCGCACGATGCCCGCAGCCTCGCGCAGGTCTTCGATGCGCGAGTTGGTGCAGGAGCCGATGAAGACCTTGTCGATCAGGATGTCGGCAATCAGCTTGTTAGGCTCGAGCGCCATGTAGACGAGCGCACGTTCGATCGCGCCGCGTTTGTTGGCGTCCTTCTCGCGGTCGGGGTCGGGCACGCGATCCTCGATCGACAGCACCATCTCGGGCGAGGTGCCCCAGGTGACCTGCGGGCGAATCTGCGCGGCGTCGAGTTCGACGACCTTGTCGAACACCGCGTTCGCATCCGATTGCAGCCCGCGCCAATACGCCACCGCGTGATCCCACTCGATGCCGCTCGGGCTGAAGGGCCGGCCCTTCACATAGGCAATCGTCGTCTCGTCCACACCGACCAGGCCGGCGCGTGCACCCGCTTCGATCGCCATGTTGCAGACCGTCATGCGGCCTTCCATGCTGAGCGCACGAATGGCCGAACCGGCGAACTCGATCGTGTGGCCGTTGCCACCGGCGGTGCCGATCTTGCCGATGATGGCCAGCACGATGTCCTTCGCGCTGCAACCATTGGCGAGCGTGCCTTCGACACGCACCAGCAGGTTCTTCGCCTTGCGTGTCAGCAGCGTCTGCGTGGCCAGCACATGCTCCACCTCGCTGGTGCCGATGCCATGCGCGAGCGCGCCGAAGGCACCGTGCGTGGACGTATGCGAATCGCCGCAGACGACCGTCATGCCCGGCAGCGTGGCGCCCTGCTCCGGCCCGATCACGTGCACGATGCCCTGGCGCTTGTCGTTCATCTTGAACTGCGTGATGCCGTGGCGGTCGCAGTTCGAATCGAGCGTGTCGACCTGCAGGCGCGAGACCGGGTCGGCGATGCCGTGTGAGCGGTCGGTCGTCGGCACGTTGTGGTCGCTCACAGCCAGGTTGGCGGACAGGCGCCAGACCTTGCGGCGCGCCAGGTCCAGGCCCTCGAAGGCCTGCGGGCTGGTGACTTCATGTACCAGATGGCGGTCGATGTAGAGCACCGCGGTGCCATCGTCTTCGGTGTGGACGACGTGTTCGTCCCAGATCTTGTCGTACAGCGTGCGCGCCATGGGGAGCCTCGGGCTTTGCTTTCGATGAGCTTGCGCTCGGTTGGCCCGCGATTTTAGGCGCTGGGTTCGATCGCCGTGCGGCTCAGGTCAGGCGGCGCAACTGCGGAAGCCGGCAAACAGGTCATCGCGCTCGGGCGGATAGAAGTTGCGGTACTTGGCACTGCGCATGCGCGCCCGGGTGGCGAAGGAGGCGCCACGCAGCACCTTGTGGCTGCCGAACCAGGGCAGCGAGTAGTCGCGGAAGGGGTCGGCGCGAAAGCCGGGATACGGCCGAAAGGTGCTGGCGGTCCACTCCCACACCTGGCCCCAGCGAAAGCCGCGCATCGCGCCCTGGTGGGCGGCGGCTTCCCATTCCACTTCGGCGGGCAGGCGCCGGCCGGCCCAGCGGCACCAGGCATCGGCCTCGTACCAGCTTACGTGCACGACCGGCTGTGCCAGCGGCACCCGCACCAATTTGCCGAAGCGGCGCTGCAATACACCCTGGCGCATCTGATCGACATGGCGCGGCGTGCGGCGGCCTTCGCGCTGCACCCAGGCCCAGCCTTCGTCGCTCCAGTGGCGGCGGTCGTCGTAGCCGCCGTCCTCGACGAACTCGCTGTATTGCGACCAGCTCACCGCCTGCGCATCGATCTCGAACTCGGGCAGCGCAATCTCGTGCGCGGCACGCTCGTTGTCGAACACGAAGCCGCTCGCGTCCGAGCCCAGCGTCCAGCGTGTGGCGGGGAACAGCAGCGGCTCGCGCGGCGCGTGCGTGCTCAGCGCGGGCAGCAAGCCGGCGTCGAAGCCGAGCGTTTGCGAGAGCGTGGCGAGTGCCTCGATGTGTTCGTCTTCATGGAACAGCGCGAGGCGATAAACGTAGAGCGTGTCGTCGTCATCGTCGGGTGTGCCGTCGAGCAATTCGAGCGTGGTCTCCAGCGTCTCCACCAGATATTGTTTGGTCGGCAGCAGGTCGGGAAGATCAAGCTGCCAGCGGCTCGCGTGCGGCGCGTTCATCGGGTCGTACCAGCGGTCAGCGTGCGGCAGGATCGAGCCCAGGCGCGGGCCGGTCGGGTCGCAGCGGTCACCGCGCTGGCGCTGCACGTTGCGCGCGATCCAGTATTCCTGGAACCAGCCGATGTGCCCGAGCGACCAGAGCGGCGGGTTCAGGTCGGCCGAGGGCGGCACCGTCATCGACGTGGCTTCGAGCGCACGCTCGCAGGCCGCGATCCAGCGCAGCGTGTGGTTGCGTGCATCGATCAACGCGAGCGACAGCAACTCCTTGCCGGCGCGGCGCATGCGCGAAGAGTCCACGTTCGGCGCTTCGATGTCGAGCACACCATCCTCCGGTCTTGGGTCTTGATCGCCGGACATTGTCGCACCGCGCACCACGGCGGGATCGCGCTGCTATCCTCCCATCCCCCATGGCCGCGCTGCACATCACCGACATCGAATCCGCCATCAACTGGTGGCGCGACAAGAGCCCGTCGCCCGACGGCATCACCGCCTGCGCCGAGGTGCGTGCACTCGCCGAGGTCTACGGCCTGCTGGTCTACTACCACGAGGTCGAATGCGACGAGGCCTCGATGCCCACCAAGGCGCGCGATGCCTGGCTCGCCTGGTACGCGAGCACGCCCGATGCGCCCTGCATCGCGATCTGCTCGACGAGCCAGGGTGACGACATCTGCAAGGGTTGCGGCCGCACCATCGGCGAGGTGCAGCACTGGCCCGCGATGAGCCCCGCCGAGAAGCGCCAGACCTGGCGCCGCATCACGATGGAAGGCACGGCCTGGCGCTTCAACAAGTACGCCGAACGCGCGCACGAAGCGAAGGTAGCGGACAGCCCGGCCGCGGGTTCGCCGCCGGTGTCGTCGCGCTGAGCCGGTGTTGGGCACCCGCGGGCTGCGCCAAAGCGCCAGCCGCCTCGTCCCGCTGGCCTGGCCGGTGTTCGTCGGCCAGCTCTCGGTGCTGGCCTTCAGCACCACCGACACCGTGCTCGTCGCGCGCTACTCGGCACTCGACCTGGCCGCGCTCGCGGTGGGCAGCGCCGCCTACATCACGATCTTCATCAGCGCGATGGGCGCGGTGCTGGCCATCGGCCCGATCGCCGGACAGTTGTTCGGTGCCGGCCGCCTGCCGGAGAGCGGCCGGCAGTTGCACCAGGCGATCTGGCTGGCGCTCTTCCTGTCCTTCATCGGCTGCGCGCTGCTGCTGTTTCCGCAGCCCTTCATGAGCCTGGCGCGCGCCGAGCCGGTGGTCGAGGCCAAGGTGAGGGCCTACCTGAACGCCCTCGCCTTCGCGCTGCCGGCGGCGCTGCTGTTCACGGCCTTTCGCGGCTTCAATACCGCGGTGTCGCGGCCGAAGATCGTGATGGCGCTGCAACTCGGCGCCCTCGTGCTGAAGGTGCCACTCAGTGCCCTGCTGCTGTACGGCGCCGCGCTGCCCACACCCTTCGGCACGCTGACGGTGCCGAGCCTGGGCGCGGTCGGCTGCGGCATCGCCACCGCGATCGTGATGAACCTGCAGGTTATAGCCGCGTGGCTGCTGCTCAAGCGCGACCCGTTCTATGCCCGCTTTGCCTTCGGGCGCGGCTTGGCGGCACCTCACCGCGCCAGCTTGGTGGAGCTGCTGCGCCTGGGTGCGCCGATGGGCGCATCGATCCTGATCGAGGTGAGCGGCTTCACCTTTCTGGCGCTCTTCATCTCGCGCCTCGGCGCCACGCCGGTGGCCGGTCACCAGATCGCTGCCAACCTGGTGGCGCTGATGTTCATGATGCCGCTGGCGCTGGGCAACGCCGCCGGCACGCTGGTCGCGCAACGCATCGGCGCGAGCGACGTGGCGGATGCGCGACGCCTGTCGTGGCACGCGCTGCAAATCGGCGCCGTCGCGGCGGCCCTGCTGGGCGCCACGGTCTACCTGCTGCGCGAAAGCATCGTCGGCAGCTACACCCGCGACCCGGTGATCCAGGCTGCGGCCCTGCCGCTGCTCGCCTGGGTGGTGTTGTTCCATGTGGCCGACGCGGCGCAGACCGTCGCCGCCTTCGTGCTGCGCGCCTACCGCATCGCGACCGTGCCGCTCGTGATCTACGCGGTGGCGATCTGGGGTGTCGGCCTGGGGGGCGGTTACGCGATCGCGTTCGATGCGAGCGGCACGGTGCCCGAAGCCCTGCTCGGGGCGCGCGGCTTCTGGGCCGCAGCGACCGCGGGCCTGGTGCTCGCCGGTGGCGGCATGGCGGTGTTTCTCGGCTGGATGCTGCGGCAGCAGCGCAAGCGCGAGACGCTTGGGCTCAGCGCCGTTGCCGCATCACGCTGAGGCCGGCAAGCTCAGCACGAAACAACTGCCGCCGCCCTCACGCGCTTCGCAGTGCACGCTGCCGCCGTGGCGCTCTGCAATCTGCTTGACGAGGCTCAGGCCCAGACCGACACCGCCTGCCTTTTCGGCATGCCCCGGCATGCGGTAGAAAGCTTCGAAGACCCGTTCGCGCAAAGCTTCGGGCACGCCGGGTCCGCGGTCGCTCACCCGCACCAGCACCTGTTTGCCGGCCCGTTCGGTGTGCACGGTGATGTCGCCCCCGCCGTAGCGGTGTGCGTTTTCCAGCAGGTTGCGCAAGGCGCGGCGCAGCAGGCGTTCCTCGCCTTGCACGACGAGCGAGCTGCCGTCGACCGCCGCATCCACACGCGCCGATTCCTCGGCGGCGAGCGCCAGCAAGTCGACGGCGTCGTGTTCGGCCAGCGCCGGTGTCGCGTCGAGGCGGCTGGCGAGCAGCACCTCTTCGACGAGAGCATCGAGCTCGGCCACATTGGTGTCGATCTCGCTCTTGAGCTGCTCGCGCTGCGCCGGCGATGCGTCTTCGAGCATCGACACCGCCATCTTCATGCGCGCCAGCGGCGAACGCAGTTCATGGCTTGCGTTCGCCAGCAGCGACTGGTGCGAACGCACCAGCGCTTCGACACGCGAGGCCGCGAGGTTGAAGCTCGCCGCCACCGCAGCCACTTCGTCGCGGCCCGACACCTCGACGCGGTGCGCCAACTGCCCCGAACCGAAACGCTCGACACCCTGCTTCAAGGCTTCGAGTCGGCGCGTCAGCCGCCGCACCACCGGGTAGGCACCGGCCGACACGGCGATGAACAGCACGATCAGCACCACCACCATGCCGACACCTTGCTGCCACGCGGGCGGAATGAAGGGCAAGGGGGGCGTGTCACCCGCCATCGGGCCGCCGCCGGGCATGGGCATGAGGCCGGGCCCCGGCCCGAGCCGGCCATTCGGCCCCATCTGGCGCCCGCCGCCCGGCCGCATCACCCACAGCGTGCGGCCGTCTTCGAGTTGCACCGCAAAGCCACGCTGCACGCCATCGCCGCTGCGGCGCAGGAAGGATTCGCTGGCGCCGATGCGTTCACCGGCGGCACTGTCGAGCGCGAGCGGAATGCGCAGGCGCTGCGACCAGTCGCGCAGCGCCGCACCCTGTTCGTCGGGCGGTGCGTCCACCCCCGGCAGCGAACGCTGGATCAGTTCGGCCCACGCCGCCATGCGCTCGGTGAGCACACTTTCGGCACGCACCCGCTCTTGCTCCAGGTGGCGCTGAACCACCCAGCCCGAGCCGGACGCGAACAGCAACAGCACCGCGACGACGGTGATGTAGATGCGCAGGTAGAGCGATCTCATCGAAGACGGCTCAGGTCGGTTCGTCCGCGTCCTGCTTCTTCGCGAACACATAGCCGGCGCCACGCACGGTGAGCACACGCCGCGGCAGCTTCGGGTCGTCTTCGATCAGGGCGCGGATGCGCGAGATGTGCACGTCGATCGAGCGGTCGAAGGCCTCGAGCGGGTGGCCCTTGAGGGAATCCATGATCTGGTCGCGCGAGAGCACGCGCCCCGGGCTTTGCGCCAGCACGACGAGCAGGTCGAACTGGTGGCTCGTGAGGTCACAGGCCTGGCCGGCGAGGCGCGCCACCCGCGCGCCGAGGTCGATCTCCAATCGGCCGAAACGCAGCACATCGTCTTCCGCGGCGACGGGCGCGGCGCGGCGCAACAAGGCCTTCACGCGCGCCAGCAACTCGCGCGGCTCGAAGGGTTTGGGCAGGTAGTCGTCGGCGCCGAGTTCGAGGCCGACGATGCGGTCGAGCGGCTCACCGCGGGCCGTGAGCATCAGCAGCGGCAACTGGCGTGTGCGTGGGTTGCCGCGCAGTTCGCGGCACAGGTCGAGGCCGTCGCCATCGGGCAGCATGAGGTCAAGCACGAGCGCGTCAAAGGGCTCGGCGGCGAGCCGCTCGCGCCCGGCGGCGAGTGAGCCTGCGGTGTCGACCGAGAAGCCGGCACCACGAAGATAGTCGCCCACCATCGCAGAGAGGCGGGCGTCGTCGTCGATCAACAGCAGTCGGGAGCTCATGTCATCGGGGTCTCGAAGTGTGCGGGGATTGAACACCAAAAATCGCCACGCGGCTCAGGGCCGCGTGGCGATGTGAGTGACGTCGGGTCAGCTTACTTGGGCGCCGATGCGCCCCGCTCGCGTTCCATGCGTTGCATGCGGTCATTCATCTGCGCCTGGCGCTGCTTCATGCGCTCGCCGAGCTTGGCGCGCTGTTCGGGTGTCAGCACCTTCGAAGCGTCCAGCATCGCCTGCGTCATGCGCCGGCTGGCCTGGTCGTGCTGGGCCGAGAGCTGCGCCCGCACCGATTCGGCAGCCGCCGCGTCGACCGTCGGCGCCGCGAAGATCTGCATCTGTTTTTCGTGCAGCGCACGGCCGGCGTCACGCTGTGCCTTCATGTCGGCCTCGGCGGCCGTCGCAATCTGCTTGATCTGGGCGCGCTGCGCATCGGTGGCGTTCAGGCCATCGAGCATGTGGTCGAACATGCGGTCCATGCCGCCGCCGGGGCCTTCGTGGCCGCCTCGCATGCCGCCGTGGCCTTCATGGCCACCCATCATCGGCTGAGCCCACGCCGACATCGCGGTGGCCGATGAGACGGCGACGAAGGTCGCCAGCAACACCCGACGCAGGCCACGTTGCGCGGCAGGGCGGGCCGCGTTCGGTCCATTCAAAAGTTTCACGGTGTTCATCAGAAAGGCTCCAGGGGTTGCGGGTCGTCGACCCATGAAACGAATGCTCTGCGCAGGCCGTCAAGACGGTTTGGCTGGGGCGTAAAGATCAATGAAGGGGGGAGCAGGCGCAGCGCCTCGCCGAACACGCCAAACCCCCTCCAAAACCCTGATTGATTTAATTACTGATGTGAATACGATCATTCCACCAAACCCCGCACCCATGGCCGCTGCACCCACCATCGCCGACATCGCCCGCCTCGCAGGCGTCGGCACCGCCACGGTCGATCGCGTGCTGAACCGGCGCCCCGGCGTGAACGCCGAGACGGTGCAGAAGGTGATGCAGGTGGTCGGCGAACTGGGGAGCCCGCAGCAGCCGGGCCGGCCGCGGCGCGGCGAGAACTTCCGCTTCGCCTTCGTGCTGCCGTCCGACGACTCACCCTTCATCGATCTGGTGGACCGCCAGATCGCCCAGGCCGCGAGCGATTTCCGCCACCAGCACATCACCGAGATCACGCACCGCATCGACGCGAGCGACCCGGTGCAGTTCGCGGCCGAACTGGCCCAGGTCGATGGCTGCGAAGGCATCGCCCTGCTCGCCCCCGACCTGCCGCCGGTGAAGCTGGCGATCAACGAACTGGTGCGCTCGGGTGTGCACGTGGTGACGCTCTTTTCCGACGTGGCCGGCTCCAAGCGCGAGGCCTGCATCGGCGCCGACAACCGCGCCGCCGGCCGCACCGCCGGGCTGCTGCTGGCGCGCATGGCCTGCGGCTCGAAGGGAACCGGGCGCGACACCGTGCTGCTGTCATCGCAGGCCACGCGCCTGTCGGCTGAGATCGAGCGGCGCATCGGCTTCGCGCAGGTGATCGAAGAACGGTTCCCGGCCCTGCGCATGCAGCGCACACCCGACTTGCCGGCGGACGACGAAGGCGCCTGCGCCGCGTTGAAGAAATTCCTGAAAAGCGGCATCGATCCGGCCCGCGTGGCCGGCATCTACAACGTCGGCTCCGGCAGCGCCGGCGTGGCGCGCGCGCTGGCCGCGGCCGGGCTGGGCCCGCAGGTCGGCGTGGTGACACACGACTTCACCGAGGAACACCGTTCGCTGCTGAGCGCGAACGGCCTGTCCTACGTGCTGCACCAGGACATCCATTACTGCGTGTTGGCAGCCGCGCGTGTGCTGCGCGCGCTCTGCGAAAACGTGCGCGGCGCCCTCAACGTGGGGCAACCGCGCATCGAGATCCTGACGGCCGAGAACCTGCATTGATCGGCAGCCGGGTAGTGCCCCTGAACCCACGAACCTGTTGGAGACAGCCTCATGAAATCGATCTCGAAGATGCTGCCGGGGGTGTTCACCCTCGCCGCAGCGGCCAGCCTCGCTCTGGCCACCGGCGCAGCCCATGCGCAGGACAAGACCATCACCCTGTGCTGGGCCGCCTGGGACCCGGCCAACGCGCTGGTCGAGTTGTCGAAAGACTTCACGGCCAAGAGCGGCGTGAAGATGAAGTTCGAGTTCGTGCCCTGGCCGAACTTCGCCGACCGCATGCTCAACGAGCTGAACAGCAAGGGCAAGTTGTGCGACCTGATCATCGGCGACAGCCAGTGGATCGGCGGCTCGGCGGAGAGCGGCCACTATGTGAAGCTGAATGACTTCTTCGCGAAGGAAGGCATCAAGATCAGCGACTTCGCGCCCGCCACGGTGACCGGCTATGCCGAGTGGCCGAAGGGCACGCCGAACTACTGGGCGCTGCCCGCGATGGGCGACGCGCTCGGCTGGACCTATCGCAAGGACTGGTTCAGCAAGCCCGAGCTGCAAGCCGAGTTCAAAAAGAAGCACAACCGCGAACTCGGGCCACCGAAAACCTGGACCGAGTTCAAGCAAGTGGCCGAATTCTTCTCGGGCCGCCAGATCGACGGCAAGAAGGTCTACGGCACCTACCTGTTCACCGAGCGCGGCTCCGAAGGCATCACGATGGGCGTGAGCAATGTGCTCTACCCGATGGGCTTCAAGTACCAGGACCCGAAGAAGCCGTATGCGATGGACGGCTTCGTCAACGGCGCCGACGCCATCAAGGGCCTGGAGTTCTACAAGTCGCTCTACAAGTGCTGCACGCCGCCGGGCCTCACCAACTCGTACATGGGTGAAGGGCTCGACGCGTTCAAGAGCGGCCAGGTCGCGATGATGATGAACTGGTTCGCCTTCTTCCCGGGCCTCTACAAGGACCCGAATGTGGGTGGCGACAAGATCGGCTTCTTCGTCAACCCGAGCGACAAGGGCAAGGGCTCGCAGCTCGGCGGCCAGGGCATTTCGGTGGTGGCGTATTCGCCGAATCAGAACGAGGCGCTGCAATACATCAAGTGGTTTGCCTCGCTCGACGTGCAGAAGAAGTGGTGGGCGCTCGGCGGTTACTCCTGCCACAAGGGTGTGCTGAACGACGCCAGCTTCAAGACGAGCGCGCCCTTCGCCGCCGAGTTCCTGACCGCGATGGACCAGGTGGTCGATTTCTGGGCCGAGCCGAGTTATGCGCAGTTGCTGCTGGCCGAACAGAAGCGTGTGCATGACTTCGTCGTTGCCGACAAGGGCACGGCGAAGGAAGCGCTCGACGGGCTGCTGTCCGACTGGAAGAAGGTCTTCAAGGAAGACGGCAAGCTGAAGTAAGCCCCGCTGGAAACTCCGATGAACAGCCTCAAGCCACAACACGCCCTGGAGCGCGCCGCACAGGCCACCCCAGTGGCGCTGGCGACGACGATGCGCGGTCTGTCCGACCGCGCCATCGCCTGGCTGTTCATCGGCCCGACGATGTTGCTGCTGCTCGCCATCAACATCTTCCCGCTGATCTGGACGGTGCGACTCTCGTTCACCAACTTCCGCGCGAACCGGCCGAACGCGACGGTGCTGGGCGTGGGCATCGACAACTACGTGACGGTGCTCACCGACCCCGACATCTGGCAGGCCATGCAGGCCACCGCGCACTTCCTGTTCTGGACGATCGCCCTGCAAACCTTGATCGGCTTCGCGCTCGCCTACCTGATCGACCGCAAGTTCCGCGGCCATGGTTTCTGGACCACGGTGATCCTGATCCCGATGATGTTGTCACCCGCGGTGGTGGGCAACTTCTGGGCCTTCCTGTACCAACCGCAGATCGGCCTGTTCAACTACGCCGTCGCCTTCCTCACCGGCGTGCCGCCCTCCTCGTTCGAGATGCTCGGCTCGGTGAAGCTCGCGCCCTGGGCGATCGTCATCGTCGACACCTGGATGTGGACGCCCTACGTGATGCTGATCTGCCTGGCCGGGCTGCGCAGCATCCCCGACTACATCTACGAAGCGGCCGAAGTCGACCGCGCTTCGAAGTGGCGCCAGTTCTGGAGCATCACGCTGCCGATGGTGCTGCCCTTCATCATGCTGGCGGTGCTGTTCCGCGGCATCGAGAACTTCAAGATGTTCGACATGGTCAACCTGCTCACCTCGGGCGGGCCGGGCTCGACCACCGAACTCGCGTCCATCAACCTGAAACGCGAGGCCTTCGAGAAATGGCGCACCGGCTACTCCTCGG
>JANYJL010000049.1 GCA_025361845.1 Rhizobacter sp. | reverse complement strand
TGCAGGGCTATCTGGCGGCAAAGGCCGATGCCAAAGGCATCGATCTGTCCGAGTTGGTCAACGACTTGCTCAAGCGCGAGATCGAGATGATTCAGGCTGTGGGGTAGGTCTTCCCGGATCGAGTGCGTCGTGTAAAAGGGGTCATTGACTGGTCCACGAAAAATGGACGCCGGGAAGTCCGTTATTTTGGAAGTGTGGAGGACGTATGCTGGCCGACGAGCCCATCGGCAACCTGGGCCGCGCCACCGCCGACGGTGTGTTCGAGCTGATGCTGACACTGGCGCGCGAGCGCGGCATGGCCTTCGTCGTCGTCACGCACGACGAGACGCTGGCCGCGCGCTGCGAGCGGGTGCTGCACATGCGGGCCGGGCGGCTGGTGTAGCGCGCCTGCCTGCCTTCGGCCTCAGGGCGTGAAGCGCAGCGCCAGCGCCTTGCTCGCCACGCACAGGCCTTGCACCTTGCCACCGTCAACGCCGGAGCGGAAATGGATGCCCGCGTACAAGCGTGACAGCGCCGCCTCGTCGGCCGCGGCCTTGAAGCTCGTGAAGTTGCGTGGCCCCCAGCCGCGGTCGTTGTGGGTGTTGTCGGTGAAGGCCGTGTCGACGCCGAAGGCCTGGCTCAGCACGGCAGCTGCCGCACTCGATTGGCCCGAGTGGCCGGACGGGTACTCGGGGAAGGGCGGCGTGTGCATCAAGGTCGGCACCCAGTTGCTGTCGATCACGAGTTGCACATAGGTCACCGGGCGCAGCAGGTTGACGCTGAACTTGGTATTCCACATCGCGATGAAGGCGTCGGCCATCGCCAGGTTCAGGCGCGCGTAGGTGATGGCCGCGTCGCCGAGCGTGGCCTTGCGCAGCTTCAGCAGGTCGGTCGCGATGTAGACCCAGTGACCGGCCGGCGTGGGTGTCTTGCCCGGATCGTCGGCCCAGTAGAGCGCGTACTGGCGTTGTTCCTGCGTCGCCGCGGTGGCTATTCTGTAGACCTCCTGGCCCTCTTTGTAGAAGGCCGAACCGGGCGCTTCCGAATAGGGTGGTGGCGGCGGTGCAGGGCAGTCGCTCGCCTTTTTCAGCACGAAGGGGCGCACGTCCCCCCACCACGGCAACAACGCGGGCGAGAAGGTGGGTGGCGTGGCCGACCACTGGCCCTCGCCGCTCGGCGGCACATAGGCCGCGCGGTTGCGCCGCAGCGGGCCCCAGGCTTCGTGGCCACCGTCGGTGCGCGCCCAGGTCATGAGCGCCATCGCCATCAGCTTGCCGAAACTCTCGGAGCGGTTGGTGATTTCGGGCGTGAGCGTGATCGGGTCGAAATCGGCGCCGTACTTCAGCGGCAGGCTGCGTTCGAGCAGGTCGATGCGCGCCCGGTTTTCGGCCGTCGCGGTCGGAAACATCATGCGGGTCATGGTCGCGAGCGAGGCGTTCGCGACCGTCGGCCAGTGCAGCGGCTCGTCCGGTTGCGCCCACGGCAGGGAACTCAGTTCGTTGAGCTGGCCGGCCAGGCTGATGTTGTTCGGCATGCCCGGCGCGATCGATTCGTAGAGCGCGAGGCCGAGGTAGGCGAAGGCGCGTGCCGCGACCGGCGGGCTGAAGCCGGGTGTCTGCTGCGTGAGCAACAGCGAGAGCTGGAACCATTCGGTCGCCACGGCCGCGCTGTAGGCGCTGGGAGGCCGTGCCACGGTACTCGCGGCGGGCGCCTGGGCTTGCGCGTTCGGCAGCACGAAGGCCAGCAGGGCAGCCAGGCCGCACAGCCCGCGGCGGGCAAGGTGACTCGTCTTCATGGGGCTTTCCACGGGCTCACGCCACGCGCCTTGTCGAGGATGTAGAACGCATCGGCACGCACCGTCTGCCACGCGCTCCATGCGCCGTAGGGCCATTGAACGCGGACCTTCGCGTTCTCCGCTTCGCCCAATCCGAAGTGCATCCATCCCAGGTTGCCACTCGCGTGGCCACCACCGACGGTGAGCTCTTCACGCACAATGCGCCCGCCCAGATCGACCTCCACCCACGCGCCGACGGCGTCGCGGTTGGCGCCGTCCTGATGCAGTCGCAGTTGCAGCCAGTGCCCCATCGGCAACGGCTGCTCGGCCGTGCCGGCGCCGACGTGGCGCCATAGCTGCGCCTTGTCCCAACGGTTCACGACGAGCATGTCGAGCAGGCCGTCGCCGTTCAGGTCCACCAGCATGCCGCCGCGCCCGCGCCGGAAGCTTGCGATGCCGGCCTGCTGGCCCACTTCGACGAAGTGGCCGTCGGGCTGTTGCAGGAGCAGGTCGTTCGGGTCGAGTGTCGCGAAGTCGGGCATGGTCGAGACATTGCCCTTGACGATGAACAGGTCCGCATAACCATCGTGGTTCACGTCGGCGAACTGCGCGTGCCAGGCGGTGGAGGGGTGCACATCACCGCCGACGTAGGGGCGGTGCGCGGTGGCGCCGAGCTTGAAGGCGATGTCGGAGTAGGTCGGTTGCGATGCGCCCGGTGCGAGCGTTTGCAGCTTGTTGTCGGACATGCTGGTCAGGAACACTTCGGGCCGGCCATCGCCGTCGAGGTCGTGGCTCGCGATGCCCATGCCCCAGATCTGCAAGGGCTTCCAACCTTCCGCTGCGGTGTAGAGCACCGGCGGCTTGCCGGGCGAGACTCTCCACAACTGCTCCTGCCCACCCTTGTAATACTCGCGGTCGTTCGAGACACGCAGTGCGGCCTCGCCGCTGCGGCCCCAATCGGAGAACAGCATCGACAGCGCGCAGTGGCCGGGGGTCAATGCGAGCGGCGCGGCGTAGCGCTTGCCCGAGGCATCCGGCCGCAGCAGCAAGGTGGGTGTGCAGGTGCCCCAGGGAAACTCGGGTTTGCCGCGGTCCACGTAGGTGCCGATCGCGAGCGTGGGCCAGCTCTGGCCCTTCTCCCAGGTGGCCGAAAACGCGGTGTGCCATGCGTTGCCGGTGTGGATGTTCCAGGCGTCGTTGGCACGCTCGAACTTGCAGGCGCCGAGGCCGCGGAACACCTCCACCTCGCCGACACGCAGCACCACCAGATCGATGTTGCCGTCACCATCGATGTCGAGCGGGTAGGCGCCGATCGCACTCGTCAACTCCAGACCCGAACGTTCTTCGACGAGCTTCAAGGCCCCGCCGCGCGCACTGCGGTTGCGATAGAACTTGGCCTTGTTGACACCGGCGGTGACGTAGACCTCGGGCAGGCCGTCGCCATCGCAATCGAAGGTCGCCACACCGCCGCCCACGACAAATTCACCTTCGCCTTCGAAGCGGCTTTGCAGCCCGGCGGCTTCGGTCTCTTCGACGAAGTGCGGGATGGCGGGCGGGCCGTCGGCGCGTGCGAGCTGCTGCGCGCAGCTGCCCAGCAGCAGGGCCGCGAGTGCGAGGCGAGAGGGTGTGTGGGGCATGTGCAAGCAGCGGTGGCGGCAAAGAGCGATGAATGTAGCCGTGGGCTCCAAACCCTGTCATCGGGAGCGGCCCCAGCCAGAATGAAAAACGCCGCCGTGGCAAGCCGCGGCGGCGTGGGTCAGAGTGGTGCGCCGATCAGGCCGGCGGATGCGAACCGCCGGCGGTTTCGAACGGCAGCTTGAACTGGCTCAGATCCTTGCGGGTCTCGACCAGCACCAGCGCCGCTTCTTCGACCGGTGCCACCGCCTGGCGTTCGCGCGGCACGTGCGCGGGCGGGGCTTCGGCTGCCATCGCGGCTTGCACCGCGCGGATCTTGGCCGTGTCGGAGTTCACCCATTGCAGGCCGGCCGATTCGGCCACGGCTTGCAGGGTATCGAGCGGCAGCTCGAAGGCCGCTGGAGCCACCGCAACAGCGACCGGGGCTGCCACCGCAACCGGTGCAGCCACGGGGGCCACAACGACGGGTGCCACGACCACAGGGGCGATCACCGGCGCTGGCATCACCACCGGCGTCACGGGGGCTTCGGCCATCGGCGCAGGCACGAAGGCCGCTGCGACGACGGGCTCGACGCCGCCCGCCTCCGCCGTCGCGGCAAGCACCACGCGTTCGGGTGCAGCTTCCGCGGGCATCACGCCCTCGGTGGCTTCTGCTGCCTGGCCCGCATCGGCGCCACTCGCTTCGGAACGCTCACGGCGGCCACGGCCACCGCGGCTGCGGCGCCGACCTTCGCGGTCGCTACCTTCGGTGGTGGCGGGCGCTTCTTCGCCTGTCGAACCTTCGGCCTCGGCGACCACCGGCTGGGCGGCCGGGCGGTCTTCGTTGCTGGCGCTGCCCTCAGCACCCGCTTCCGCAGCCTGCGGGTTCTGGCCTTCTTCGCCACGCACTTCGTCGCGGTCACGGCCACGCCCGCCGCGGCGGTTGCGGCGGCGGCCCTGGCGCTCGGCCTGGGCTTCCGGCGACTCGGCCGTGCCCTCGGCGCCCGGTTGGGTGTCGACGAAGGCATGCGGAGCGACGACGGCTTCTTCGCCTTCGACGGCATCGGCCGGTGCACGGCGCGGTTCACGCTCGGGGCGCGGGCCGCGGTTGCGGTCACCACGGCCTTCGCCTCGGCCTTCACCGCGACCGTCGTTGCGGGCTTCACCACGGCCTTCGCCGCGCGCGGGGCGCTGCTCGTCGCTGCGCACTGCTTCGGCGCCTTCGGCCTTCATGACGTCTTCGCCTTCGACCGGGCGCTCACCGCGCTCGTTGCGGCCGCGGCCACGACCACGTTCAGCGCGGCCATCGCCACGGGCTTCACCACGTTCGGCATTGCGTTCGCCACCCCGCTCGGGGCGGGCTTCGCCGCCACGGCCGTCGTTGCGTGATTCACCGCGCTCGGCGCCTTCGCTCTTGCGGCCATCACGGCCACCGCGACCACCACGCCCACCGCGGCCGCCGCGTTCACCGCGCGCTTCGGTGGAGTCGGCTGCCGCGGGCTTGGCCAGCGTCACCGCCTTGGTCGCTGCGGGCTGAGCCACGGGCTGCGCCGGCGCGCCGCCAAACAGGCCCTTCACCCAGGAGAAGAAACCACCGCCAGCCGGTGCCGGCGCGGCCACAGGTGCGGCCACCGGCACAGGGGCGACCACCGCCACCGGAGCAGGCACCGGCTTGGGCACGGCCACCGGCGCGGGTGTCTCGGGCAGGATGCCCTTGATGACCGGCTCCTGCTTGGCCTTCGTCTTCTCGCGCCGTGTGACGCCGACTTCGTCTTCGACGTCGTCGATCATCGTGTAGCTGGCTTGCAGGTTTTCAAGGCGCGGATCGTCGTGGCGCAGGCGCTCCAGACGGTAGTTCGGCGTGTCGAGGTTCTTGTTCGGCACCAGCAGCACGGTGATGCGCTGCTTCAGCTCGATCTTGGTGATCTCGGTGCGCTTCTCGTTGAGCAGGAACGAGGTCACTTCCACCGGCACCTGCACATGCACGGCGGCGGTGTTGTCCTTCATCGACTCTTCCTGAACCATGCGCAGGATCTGCAGCGCGCTCGATTCCGTGTCGCGGATGTGGCCGGTGCCGTTGCAGCGCGGGCAGGTGATGTGGCTGCCTTCGCTCAAGGCCGGGCGCAGGCGCTGGCGGCTCAGCTCGAGCAAGCCGAACTTGCTGATCGAGCTGAACTGAACGCGCGCGCGGTCTTGGCGCAGCGCATCGCGCAAACGCGTTTCGACTTCGCGGCGGTTCTTCGACTCTTCCATGTCGATGAAGTCGACGACGATCAGGCCTCCAAGATCCCGGAGCCGCATCTGGCGCGCGATTTCATCGGCGGCTTCGAGGTTGGTGCGGGTCGCGGTTTCTTCGATGTCGGAGCCGCGTGTCGAACGCGCCGAGTTCACGTCGACCGAGACCAGCGCTTCGGTGTGGTCGATCACGATCGCGCCGCCCGAGGGCAGGTTGACGGTGCGCGAGAACGCGGTCTCGATCTGGTGTTCGATCTGGAAGCGGCTGAACAGCGGCGCGTCGTCGCGGTAGCGCTTGACCTTGTGCGCCGTCTCCGGCATCACGTGGGCCATGAACTGCTGCGCCTGGTCGTAGATGTCGTCGGTGTCGATCAGGATCTTGCCGACATCGGCGGTGAAGTAGTCGCGGATCGCGCGGATCACGAGGCTCGATTCCTGGTAGATCAGGAACGCGCCCTTGCCGGCCTTGGATGCGCCGTCGATGGCGGTCCAGAGCTTGAGCATGTAGTTCAGGTCCCACTG
>JANYJL010000044.1 GCA_025361845.1 Rhizobacter sp. | reverse complement strand
CAATCCAGTCGAGGGCAATCCGCCGCTGTTCGTCAAGGGTGAGGGCAAGGACGCCGAGGAATTCCGCTCCATCCCCGCGCCGAAAATGCACGTCATCGCCCACGTCTTCAAGGTCACCGTCGATCCGTACGTCGGCAAGATGGGCATCTTCCGCATCCACCAGGGCACGGTCACACGCGACAGCCAGCTCTACATCGGCGACGGCCGCAAACCCTTCAAGGTGGGTCACCTGTTCATGTTGCAGGGCAAGGACCATGTCGAAGTGCAGCAAGGCATGCCGGGAGACATCTGCGCCGTCGCGAAGGTCGACGAGATGCACTTCGATGCGGTGCTGCACGACGCGGCCGAAGACGACCACCTGCATCTGAAACCGCTGCCCTTCCCGGTGCCCGTGCATGGCCTGGCGATCGAGCCGAAGCGGCGTGGCGACGAGCAGCGCATGTGGGAAATCCTGCAAAAGCTGATCGACGAAGACCCGTGCCTGAAGGTCGAGCATGTCGCGGTGACGAACGAAACCGTGGTCTACGGCCTGGGCGAACTGCACCTGCGCACCCTGCTTGAACGCATGAGCGATGTGTACAAGTGCGAGGTCAACACGCGCCCGCCGCGCATTGCCTACCGCGAGACCGTCACCGCGCCGGCCGAAGGCCACCACCGGCACAAGAAGCAGAGCGGCGGTGCGGGGCAGTTCGGCGAGGTGTTCCTGCGCATCGAACCCCTGCCGCGCGGCGCGGGCTTCGAGTTCGTCGACCAGGTCAAGGGCGGCACGATCCCCGGCCAGTACATCCCGGCGGTCGAGAAAGGCATCCGCCAGGTGCTGGCCAGCGGTGTGGTCGCGGGCTACCCGGTGAAGGACGTGCGTGTCGTCGTCTACGACGGCAAGTTCCACTCGGTCGATTCCAAGGACATCGCCTTCGCGACCGCCGGCCGCAAAGCCTTCATCGACGCGGTGATGAAGGCGCGGCCGATCGTGCTGGAGCCGATCGTCAAGGTCGAGATCAGTGCGCCCGAACACAGCATGGGCGACATCACGGGCGATCTGTCAGCCAAGCGCGGCCAGGTGAATGGCACGCAGGCGCTGCCGGGCGGCGGTATGTCGGTGAGCGGGCAGGTGCCGTTGTCGGAGCTGAACGGCTACCAGGCGCGGCTGAACGGCATGACGGGTGGCCAGGGTCGCTACACCATCGAGCTGAGCCACTACGACCCGGTGCCGCCTTCAGTGCAGCAGCAGCTGATGGGGCAATACAAGGCGAGCGACGACGAGTAGGCGTGACCCGCGGGGGCGGCTACTGGCTGTCGCCGAAGGGGCGCGTCGCGGCGAAGCCGTTGTCGCCTTCCGTTTCGCGCTTGCGCGGGGCCGCAGGCGGGGCGATCTTGGCGCGCAACTTGTCCAGCTCGGCATGCGCATGGCGCAGCTGCTCTTCGAGCCGCGTGATCTTGGCGCGTGCTTCCGAGGTGGCCACCGCCACCTGGCGCGGCACGCTGGCGCGCAGTTGCTCCAGTTCCAGCGTGGCGCGGGTGTGGGCGGCGCGCAGTTTGTCGTCCGTCGAGGCGTGTTGCTGCTTGATGGCCTCGGTGGCGCGGTGCAGGCGCGACTTGTATTGGCGCGCCATGATGCGGTTCACGACCCACCAGCCGAGGGCGGCCCCGACGAGCACCGAGGCGACCACAGCGCCTATCCATCCGATCAGTGGCATGTTCTTGTTCCTTCCTAACGAGAGCGCCCGCGTCGTGCGGACCTTGACATTCCAGAGAGTACGCACTTGCCATGCGCTTGTGGACGCCGCGCCCGAGCGAGCGCGTGATGGAATGAACACAGACCCGCTCTGTATGGCCACCGAAGGCGCCAACGGCAGCGCGGGCACCCTTGGCAATGAGCAAGCGCGCTTTATCATCGAGGCATGAATTCTGGCGCGCGTGATCTGGGGCCTATCCGCAGGGCCAATGCCCTGATGCTCTTCGACGAATTCGTTCACGCCACCATCAAGCACCCGGACGCGGCCGCGCTGCGCGGCCTGGAAGGGCGCTTTGCCGAGCGACTGCAGATTCAACCGAGCTACTGGAGCCAGATCAAGGGCCGCTCGCGCCAGATCGGCGAACGCCTGGCGCGCCAGTTCGAGCATCTGTGCCACAAGCCCGTCGGCTGGATGGACGAGCCCCACGACGTGCCAACCGCAGCGCCCCCCGAGCCGGCCGACAGCACACGCACCGTGCCGCGCGACGACGACGAGCGTTTCATTGTCGGTCTGGTGCTCACCTTCTACCGCCGGCATCCGCAGCGGGCACGCACGCGGCTGCTGGATCTGCTCGGCGAAGTGCTCGAGCCCACGGCTGCCCCCGTCGTCCGTCCGGCACGCCCAGCGGAAGACGATGGCGCAGCGTTGTGGAGCCGCTCGCAGGCGGGCATCGCACCGCTGAAGAAGCGCGGCTGACGCTGTGGCGCATCGTCAACTTTATGGGTTTCTACTGATAAAAACCTCTTGCGCAATTGGCGCAGCTCCCTATCATTCGCGCAAGTGCTGCCGGCTCCGGCACGCAGCGCGACCCACCCGATCCACACCTTGAGCCCCCGCGGCAACCTGAAAGGCACCATGAAGTTCACCGACCGTCTGACCCATGCACATGCCTGCCGCATCCCGGCCGGGTTCGGTGCATTCGTGCTGATGTCGGGTGGTGCCTTCACTCTGGCCGGTCCGTTGCGACGATGACGCTGTCTTCCTGACGGCTCACCGTCAAAACGGCCCGGGTTGCGACATCGCCCCGGGCCGTTTTGCTTTTTGTCCACAAAGGAGTCCACACCATGAAGATCACCCTCACCCTCGCCCACCGCCCCATCCGCAACCCGCTGGTTGCACCGACCCGGCTTCGCCGCGCCGGCAGTCACCGAACCCTCGGTGGCAGCCAGCGCCAGCAAGCCAGCCGTGCGCTTCAGCGTGAAGTCGAACGCATCAAACACAGCCCATGAATAAAACGCAGCGGCAACGCTGCGACGAAGGACATCACCATGACAAGCTCATTTCCCTTGGGGCCCAGCGCAGACGCTGAGCGCCACCCGGCCCACGAAGGCTTGCGGCAGCTCGCCGCGAATGGCCTGCACAGCGCCAGTGCGGCGCTGGCACGGCTGGCCGGCCATCTGGCCGCCCCCGCGGCCCGTGCGGCGGTGCCGAACCCGCATCTGGAGTTCCATGCCGAAGCCGGCGCTCCCGAAGGCGCGCTCTACCTCGACGGCCGCCTGGTCGGTTGGGTGCAGGGCGTGACGCGGCTGTGAACGCCGCAAGAGCGCGCACCGGCAGGGCCTGCCGGTGCGTGTGTTCTCAGATCATGGCCAAGGCACTGCGTGCGGCCGGCGGCGGAAACAGCCGGTCGAGCTCGGCCCGGTCGTCCGAGGTCAACACGAGCGCCGCAGCCGCGAGGTTGTCGCGCAGATGGGTTTCGCGCACGGCCTTCGGAATCGCCATGACGCCGGGCTGGGCCAGCACCCAGGCGAGTGCCACCTGGGCCGCGCTGGCACCCAGGCGGTCGCCGATGGCTCGCAAGCCGGCATGCCGCGCAAGCTGCCCCTGCGCCAACGGGCAATAGGCCATCAAGGGCATCGCCGAGGTGCGCATGCGCGGCAGCAGTTCGAACTCGACACCCCGTTCGCTCAGCGCATAGAACACCTGGTTGCTGGCACAGCGCGAGCCGCCCGGCACGCGGGCCAGCTCAGCCAGGTCGTCCGCATCGAAATTGCTCACGCCCCAATGGCGAATCGCGCCGCGCGCCTGGAGCGCTTCGAACGCGCCGACGGTCTCGGCAAGCGGGTGCGCACCGCGCCAATGCAGCAGGTACAGGTCGATCTGGTCGAGGCCCAGGCGCTGGCGGCTGCGGTCGCAGGCCGCGGCGGTGCCGCTGCGGCTCGCGTTGTGCGGGTAGACCTTGCTGACGATGAACAGCTCGTCTCGCGTCACGTCGCCCGCCCGCAGGGCTTGTGCGAGGGCCTGGCCGACGACCGTCTCGGCGCCGCCTTCGCCATACATCTCGGCCGTGTCGATGACGCGGTACCCGAGCGCGATGGCCTGCCGCACCGCAGCGATTTCAGCGGCACGGCTGCCCGCCGATTCACCGATGCGCCAAGTGCCGAGGCCCAGCGCGGGCCAGTTTTCGCCAACGGCGAATGCGATGCTGTTCACGTGGCAATGCTCCGGAAGTGCGATCCAATCTTAGGCGCGCCCGCGTGGCGCCGCCGCGCGCCATCAAGTCCGCGAGAGCCCGGCCGATAAACCGGTACGACCTACAACCGAGGGGTTCGTCATGACGACCCACACCGCCACGCTCCGGGCCTCGCTGCACACGCTCGGCGCCTGGACAGCTCACTTTATGCGCGCCGATATCCCCGTGCTGGCGAACACCGCCGAGGCACTGGAAGTGCTGCGCGCAAATGAAGACGCCGCCGACGCGAACATGCTGGGCGAGCTGATCTCGCAAGACCCCCTGATGACGCTGAAGGTGCTGGCCTACGCCGCCATCAATCGCCCGAGCCGCGTGGTCACCGACACCGAGACCGTCACCGCCGCGCTCGTGATGATGGGCATCACGCCCTTCTTTCGCGCCTTCGGCCCGCAGCTCACGGTCGAGCAGCAGCTCGGCGACCAGCCCGAAGCGCTGGCCGGTCTGCACGAGGTGCTGCGCCGCGCCCACCGCGGCGCGCGCTTCGCGCTCGGTTTTGCCGCCCACCGCATGGACCACGATGCGGCCGTGCTCCACGAAGCTGCGTTGCTGCACGACTTCGCGGAGATGCTGTTGTGGTGCCACGCACCGGCGCTGGCGCTGCAAATGCAGGCGGCCCAGCAGGCCGACCCGGCGTTGCGCTCCTGTGCGGTGCAACAGGCCGTACTGGGCATCGACCTGGCCGACCTGCAACAGGGGCTGATGAAGGCCTGGCGGCTGCCGGAGTTGCTGATCCACATCACCGACGACCGGCATGCCGACACGCAGGCCGTGCGCAACGTGTTGCTGGCCGTGCGCCTGGCACGGCACACAGCCCACGGCTGGGACAACCCGGCCATTCCCGACGACGTGAGCGAACTCTCGAAGCTGCTGATCCTGTCGCCCGAAGCCACCCTTCAACTGGTGCGCGACATCGCGAGCTGAGTCCGCCCGCCGCAAGGTCGCGGCGCGCCCGGTGTGGCGCACGCCCGCCACCGTGTGTGATGATTTCACGTTCGAGCCCAGCTCCCGCTGGCCCGAACCGCGCCGCCCTGCGACATTCGCGCCGCGGCCCGTCGCACGGAGCCATCGCTGTCGGCTCTCATCACACCAATAAACACACCCGGAGGAGTCCGCCATGGACCTGCAATCGATACAAACCTTCATCAGCACCACGGCAGCCGAAGTCGCCATGAAGGTGCTGGCGGCGATCGCGTTCTGGATCGTCGGCCGCTGGCTGATCGGGCGGGTGATCTCGCTCATCCAGGCCGGCATGAGCCGCAACCATGTCGACTCGACGCTGACCAAGTACCTGGGCTCGATCGTCGCGGTGACGCTGAACATCGTCCTGGTCATCGGCATCCTCGGCTACTTCGGCATCCAGACGACCTCGTTCGCGGCGATGCTGGCGGGTGCCGGCGTGGCGATCGGCGCGGCCTGGAGCGGGCTACTCGGCAACTTCGCGGCCGGCGCGTTCATGCTGGTGCTGCGGCCCTTCAAGGTGGGCGATTTCGTTTCGGTCGGTGGTGTGGTCGGCACGGTGCGCGAGCTGGGCCTGTTCGGCACCACGATCACGACGCCGGACAACGTGATGACGATCGTCGGCAACGGCAAGATCTTCGGCGACACGATCCAGAACTTTTCGGTGCTGCCGGTGCGCCGTGTCGAGCGCGTGGCGCAGTTGGCCAACGGCGTGAACCCGCTCGACGCCATCCAGCGCCTGAAGGCCGCGGTGAGCGCGATCCCGAACGTCTCGACCGACATGCCGCCCGAAGTGAACCTGCTGGACCTGAAGGCCGAAGGCCCGCAGATTTCGGTGCGCCCGTACACCCACACCGACCACTACTGGCAGGTGTATTTCGACACCAATGCAGCGATCGTGCGGGTGTGCACCGAAGCCGGTTGGCCGACGCCGGCGATCGTGCAGATTCACCGTGCGGCCTGATTCCAGATCGACAACAAGAACCCAAGGAGAACTCCCATGAAAGCCTATCTCGCAGAATTTTTCGGCACCTTCTGGCTCGTGCTGGGCGGTTGCGGCAGCGCCGTGCTGGCGGCCGCCTTTCCCGAGGTCGGCATCGGCCTGACCGGCGTGTCGCTGGCCTTCGGCCTGACCGTCGTGACGATGGCCTATGGCATCGGCCACATCTCGGGCTGCCACCTGAACCCGGCGGTCTCGATCGGCCTGTGGGCGGGCGGGCGCTTCGAGGCCTCCAAGCTGCTGCCCTACATCGTCGCGCAGGTGGTTGGCGCGGTCGTCGCGGCCGGTGTGCTGTACCTCATCGCCAGTGGCAAGGCGGGGTTTGAGCTGTCGGCCGGCTTCGCATCGAACGGCTACGGCGAGCACTCGCCCGGCAAGTACTCGATGCTCGCGGCCGTGGTCTGCGAGGTGGTGATGACGATGATGTTCCTGATCGTCATCCTCGGTTCGACCGACAAGCGCGCGCCGGCGGGCTTCGCACCGCTGGCGATCGGCCTGTGCCTGACGCTGATCCACCTCATCAGCATCCCGGTGACCAACACCTCGGTGAACCCGGCGCGCAGCACCGGCGTGGCCCTGTTCGTGGGCGACTGGGCGGTGGCGCAGTTGTGGCTGTTCTGGGTGGCGCCGATCGCGGGTGCGCTGCTCGGCGCGCTGGCTTATCGGACGATCGCCGAGCCGGACCGCTGACCACCCGCTCGCGCGGCCTTGGGTCTACAGTGGGGCTTCCGAGATGAGGAGGCCCCCATGCCGAGCGGCTCACCCGACTTCCATTCCGGCGTCAACCAGGGCGTGGCGCCAGTGACCTACGGGCAGGGCGAACGCCCGCCGCGAGGTGACTATGCCCAGGCGCGCGCCGACTACACCTGCGAGCAGGACTGGGCGGCCTACACGCCCGAGCAACACGAGTTGTACCGGCGGCTCTTCGAGCGCCAGTCCGCACAGTTACCTGGCCTGGCCTGCGACGAGTTCATCGCCGCGGTGTCGCAGCTCGGCGAGCCCTCTCAGATTCCTCGCTTCGAGGCACTGAGTGAAACGCTGTTTCGCGCGACGCGCTGGCAAGTGGTCGCCGTGCCGGGGCTGATACCGGAAGAGGCCTTCTTCGCCCTGCTCGCGCAGCGCAAGTTCCCGGTGACCGGCTGGCTGCGCAAGCCGGAGGAGTTCGACTACGTGGTCGAACCCGACGTCTTCCACGACCTGTTCGGCCATGTGCCCCTGCTGTTCGAGCCGCGCTTCGCCGACTACATGCAGGCCTACGGGATCGGCGGCTTGAAAGCGAGCCGGCTGGAGGCCTGCGAGCACCTTGCGCGCTTGTACTGGTACACGGTCGAGTTCGGGCTGATCGACACGCCCGCGGGGCGGCGGGCCTATGGCGCCGGCATCCTGTCATCGGGCGGCGAACTGCGCTACAGCGTGACGAGTCCGCAGCCGCAGCGCATCGCGTTCGACCTCGACCGCATCATGCGCACGCGCTACACGATCGACAGCTACCAGGCCAGCTACTTCGTGATCGATTCGTTCCAGCAGCTGATCGAAGTGACGGCGCCCGACTTCACGCCGGTGTACGCGCGCGTTGCCGCCTCCAGCGTGCTGGCGGCAGGGGAAAGCGCACCCGGCGACAGGCCGCGCTGACGTATCGATCAGGCCGAGGGTGGCGTGGCGCCTTCAGCGAGCCATCGGCGAACCTCGTCGTACACGCCCGCTGCCGACACCATGTGCACATGCGCCATGCCGACCACATGTCGGTTGTTGGCCCCATGCAAGGTGCCCGTGCGCGGCGGGAACACGATGTTGTCGCAGTGGCTGTAGAAGCACGTGAAGCGGGCATAACGTGCGGGTGGCTCGCGGCTGGCGAGTTGCCGCAACCAGGTGCTGCCGAGGCGCATCTGTTGCGTGTTCTTCAGGAACGCGAAGCGCGCCAGCCACGTGCCGTGGTGCGGCGTGCCGATGGTGACGACTCGGTGCACACGCGGGTCGGCCGCAAACACATCGAGCCAGGCCCGCACCGCCAGGCCGCCCATGCTGTGCGCGACGATCACGGGCGCGAGCCCTGTCGCTGCCTCGACTTGTTGAACCGCTCGCTCGATCGTGTCCGGGTAGCCATCGATCGACCCAAACACGGGCTCCAGATTGACGGCCACGAACGGAACACGGTCGGCGCGAAGTGCGGCCATCCACGGGTTCCACAGACCGCGGTTGCAGACGAAGCCGTGCACGAAGACGACGCCGCGCCGGCCGCGGCCGAACGCGCCGAGATGGTCCGGCTCGGCCTGCGAGCGGAACGGCTGGCGCCAGCAGAACACGCGGGGCGCGCTCCAGACTTCACCCCACCATGCGCGCAACAACTGGCGCGCACTTGCCCGAGGGGCGGGATCATGGCCGTGAACGCCGGCGACGAGAATGAACTCGGCACCAAGAAACAGCGCATAGCCGAGCAGGATCAGCAGGGCACCGAGGGCGGCGACCACTGGCTGCCCGGCCGCCCCGAAGTAGCCGGCCCACACAGCCGCGGCGCCCAGGAGCGCGAGGGTCGTGATCTGCTGGAGGCGAGCGAGCATGCGGTGCCGGACGACCTGGGCCGCGCCTCAGGCCAGGCGCACGTCTCGCCCGCTCAGGCGCTTCGCGAGGCCGGTGGCAAGCATGTTGACGAGGCCATAGACCGAGAGTTGCGGGTTGGCGCCAATGCTGGTGGGGAACAGCGAGCCGTCCAGGACGGAGAGGTTACCGACCTGCCAATGTTGGCCGTTCGGCTGCACGACACCCAGCCGTTCCGAGCCGCCCATTGCGCAGCCGCCCATGACGTGTGCGCTGACGATGCGTGTCAACAGCGGCTTCATCGGCAAGGCGTTGATGGCGTCGCGGGCCTGCGCCCACGTCGTGTAGCCGGCCGCCATCTCATGCACGGGCAGCACCTGGCGCGCGCCGGCAGCGAACTGGATCTCGGCCATGCTGAGGAAGGCGCGCCGGGCGCCGTCCATCACAAAGTCCGTCAAGGGGTAGTCGAGCAGGGGCGAACCATCGGAGCGCAACTTCACGCTGCCACCGATCGACTGTTCGTGAAAGCCGTCGCGCATGAGCGCGAGCAGGCTGTGGGTGTTCGGAAACTGGCGGAGCAGATCGGCCTGTGCTTGCCCGTAGCCCGGCAATGTCGAGGCGAAGATGACCGGGTGCATCGGCGGCGCTTCGAGCTTGTAGCCAATCGGGCCGTCGATCGGCTGCGTGCCGAGAAAGTGGTCGGAGTAGATGGTCTGGGGCGCACCGTTCCATCCCTCGACCTTGTGGTCGAAGGTCGCGGCCGAAATCACCACCGGGTGAAGAAAGGTGCGTGTGCCGAGCAGGCCGTGCGGATCGGGAACGTTCGAGCGTTTCAACAGCGCCGGAGAGTTGATGGCGCCGCCGGCGACGACGTAGTGTTTGGCGACGATGCGGGTCGTGGTGGCCGATTCGGTTGTGCCGTTGGCGGTGACGGGCACACAGACGAGCGCGTCAATCTTTGCACCGGTCAACTCGAGGGC
>JANYJL010000032.1 GCA_025361845.1 Rhizobacter sp. | reverse complement strand
CCGCTGTCGCGTACCGCCTGCACCGCCGCCTCGACACCGGCCTCGTGACCGACGATGTCGCGCGCCGACAGCATGATCTGCGAGAAGCCGGCCTCGCGCACCGCGCGCAGCTTGGCGGGCAGCGTGCCCGCGAGCGAGATGGTGTCCATCCCGAAACCGTCGATGTTCCCTGTGAATTGACTCATGATGCGGCGTGCTGCGCGGTCGTATCAGGCACGGTCATTGTGGACCAGCTCGAACATCACACCACCGAGGTAGCCCTGGGTCAGCGCACCGCGCGCATCGGAGTGCACGCCCTGCGATTCGACGAAGCCGACACCGCGTGCGCGCAGGGCCGCCACCGCGCCCAGCACGTCGGGCGTGCCGATGCCGATGCGTTGCAGCAGCTCGTCGCCTTCCAGGTCCAAGAGGCCTGGCTCGGGTTCGATCAGCTGCCAGAAGAAGCCCTCGCACGGGCTCTTCAGCACACGCCCCTTGGGCAGCACGCCGAAACGTTCTGCGTCGGACAGCGGCTTGAAGCCGAACAGCTCGGCGTAGAACTCGGTCCAGTCTTCGGTGCGCTCGACGCCGATGTACTGCACCAGGCCGAAGAAGTGCATGCCGTGCAGCGCGGGCGGCTTCAGGTCCACGGTCGGAATCGGAATGAAATCGACGTCGTAGATCGAAAAGTCGCGCGTCCGGTCGACGAAGTAGATGCGGCTCGTGCCCACGCCGTGGATCGCCGGGATGTTGAGCTCCATCACCTCCACGTTGGTCGGCACCGCCCAGGCGCCGCGCGCCAGCACGTGTTTGTAGGCAGCGGCCGCGTCGCGCACGCGCAGCGCGATGGCCGCGATCACCGGCGTCTCGGACGGCCGCACGCTGCGCGGCAGGCCGCTGTCGTGCGCGTTCACGATCACGTTCATGCCACCCTGGCGGTACAGCAGCACTTCCCGCGAGCGGTGCCGTGCGACCGGGCGAAAACCCATCATTTCCAGCACCTGGCCGAGCGCCTGGGGTTTGCTGGTCGAGTATTCGACGAACTCGATGCCGTCCAGGCCGAGCGGGTTGGTGGCGGTGGAGATCGCTTCGCGGTCGCTCGGGCTCATCGGCATCCTCGGTTCAGACTCGGTTCAATGCGCCCATTATCAAGCGCTCCGCGGCCGGGCCAAAGCGCTTTTGCCAGCGATTTTTGCGGGCTTCAGGCCGCCTTCGGCGCGGCCGCCGCGCTGCCCAGGAACAGGTGCTCCAGGTTCGGATCCGAAAGCAATTCGTCGGCCCGCTTGTGCATGCGTTGGTGGCCGGATTCGAGCGCGATCGCCTCGTCCGAGAACTTGAGTGCGCTCTTCACGTTCTGCTCGACCATCAGCACCGTCGTGCCCTGGTCGGCGAGCTTGCGCAGCAGCTTGAACACATCGAGCACGATCAGCGGCGAGAGGCCGATCGACGGCTCGTCGATCAGCAGCACACGCGGGCGCAGCAGCAGCGCGCGGCCGATCTCGAGCTGCTTCTGCTCGCCACCCGACAAGGCCGAGGCCTGCGAGTGCAGCCGCTCCTTCACGCGCGGGAAACGCTCCAGCACCTCGGGGATGCGCTCGTGCGTCGTCTTCATGCCGAGCGTGATGCCGCCGAGTTCGAGGTTCTGGAACACGCTCAGCTGCCCGAACAGGTTGCGCCCCTGCGGCACGAAGGCCACGCCCTTGGCGAGCAGGCCGCGCGAGTCCGTGCCGGTGATGTCTTCACCCTCCAGCTTGATCTTTCCCTGGCGCACCTTCAGCACGCCGAAGAGCGTCTTCAGCACGGTCGATTTTCCTGCACCGTTCGGCCCGAGCAGCAAGGTGATCGCGCCGCGTTTGGCCTTGAAGGACAGGTTGTTCAGGATCATGAAATCCTTGTAGCCCGCCACCACGTTGTCGAATTCGATACCGATTTCATTTGCCATGTCAGTTCCCCAGGTCAGTTACCCAAATAAGCGTCGAGCACCTGCTTGTTGCCGCGGATTTCGGCCGGTGTGCCGATCGCCATCACCTTGCCTTCGACCATCACCATGATGCGGTGGCACAGGTCCATCACGAAGTCCATGTTGTGTTCGATCACGATGAAGCTGCCGCCCATGCCACTTGCGCCGCGCTTGGCGTTCAGTTGCTTGAGCAAGGTGCTGATGCCACCGACGAGGCTCGGGTTCACACCCGCGCAAGGTTCGTCCAGCAGCACCAGGGCCGGCTCGCTCATGAAGGCCATCGCGATGTCGACCAGCTTCTGCTGGCCGTAGCTCAGCGCGCCGGCGGGTTTGTCGGCGACGTGGCGGATGCGGAACAGGTCGATCAATTCGTCCGCCTTCGCGCCCAGGCCCGAATCACCCGGCGCGAGCATGCGGCTGCCCATCGAACCCTTGTGTTCCTGGGCGGCGACGATCAGGTTGTCACGCACCGTCATCTTGCCGAACACCTGCAAGGTCTGGAAGGTGCGGCCGACGCCACGCCGGTTCAGCTCCAGCGGGCTCAGCTGGGTGATGTCCTGGCCGTTGAGTTCGATCTTGCCGGCGTCGGGCGTGATCTGCCCGAGCACGCTGTTGAACATCGTCGTCTTGCCCGAACCGTTGGGCCCGATGACGCCGAAGATTTCTCCCGGCATCACTTCGAACGACACACCGCCGACGGCCTGGATGGCGCCGTAGGCCTTCTTGAGGTCGGTGACCTTCAGAACCGGACTGCTCATGATTGGGCTCCCATCGCCGCTGCGGCAGATGCGGCGCGTGCCGCGGATGCTTCCTTGGCAAGACGCCGGTTGCGCAGACGATCAGGAATGCTCAGCAACCCATCGGGCAGCCACAGCATCAGCAGTACGACGGCCGCGCCGAAGACGAACAGGTACCAGGCTTGGGCGAAGCGCAGCCACTCTGGCAAGAGCACGCCGACTGCGGAACCGAGCAGCGGGCCGAAGAAGTAACCCGGGCCGCCGAGCACGACCATCAGGTACATCATGATCGAAGCGCCCACCGCGAACGGTGCCGGCTCGATGAACTGCACCAGCGATGCGAACAGCGCACCAGCGACACCGGCGAACACCGCGCCGATCGCGAAGGCGAGCAGCGTGTAGGCCTGCACATTGATGCCCAGACTCTCGGCGCGGATCGGGTTGTCGCGCAGCGCGGTGAAGGCCTTGCCCCAGGGCGAACTGAGCAGGCGCCACAACAGCGCGCCGAGGATGATCGTCACCGCGAGGATGAAGTAGTAGTAGGGCAACGCACCATCGAGCAAGAAGCCGAACAGGCTCGGCCGCGCGATGTTGTTGATGCCGAAGGTGCCGCCGGTCAGCCACTCTTCATTGCGCATCACCAGCCACACGGCGGTGTTGAAGCCGAGTGTCGCGAAGGCGAGGTAGATGGTCTGCACGCGCAGCGCGGGAAAACCCAGGCCGAGGCCGACGACGAAACAACCGATCATCGCGACCGGCAGGCCGAACCAGAAACTGAAGCCCGCCTTCATCAGGATGGCGACGGTGTAGGCCCCGATGCCGAAGAAGGCCGCGTGTCCCAGCGACTTCTGGCCCGCATAGCCGACCGTGAGGTTGAGGCCCATGGTGGCGATGACGAAGATCAGCCAGTAGCTGAACAGGTAGATGCCATAGCTCTTCAGGAAGGGCGGGATGGCGAGGAACAGCACCAGAACGAGGCCGGCCAGCAGAGTGGACTTTTTCATGGTGTGTGCTCCTCAGACTTTCCGTTCTTCCTTCTTGCCCAAGAGACCCTGTGGTTTGAACAGGATCACGAGCATGAAGATGACGAGGGCGACGGCGTCCTTGTAGGCCGGCGAGATGTAGGCGCCGGCCAGGTTCTCGGCCACGCCGACGATCAGGCCACCGAGCAGCGCGCCACGCGTGTTGTTGAAGCCGCCGATGATCGCGGCGAAGAAGGCCTTGTTGCCGAGCGACTCGCCCATGTCGAACTTGGCGAGGTAGGTCGGCGTGACGAGGATCGCCGCGGCGCAGGCCAGCAGCGCATTGATCGCGAACGTGTAGAACACCATGCGCGGCACGTTGATGCCGAGCACCGTGGCGCTCTCGGTGTTCTGCGCCACCGCCTGCATCGCCCGGCCGGTGACGGTCTTGGCGAGGAAGGATTGCGTGACGATCACGAGGGCCAACGCCAGCACCAGGGTGCCGATGTCGGCCAGCGTGACGGTGACCCCCGCCACGTTGAACAGCTTGTCGACGAACAGGCTCGGGAACGGATGCGCTTCCGCGCTGTAGCCGGCGCGCACACCGTTGCGCATCGCGATCGCCAGGCCGATGGTGGCCACCACGATCGGCATCAAACCGAAGCGCAGCAGCGGATCGACGATGCCGCGTTTGAAGGCCCAGCCGAGCACGCCGACGCTGACGAGGCAGGTCAACACGAAGGCCAGGGCCATCGGCGCGCCGAAGGAGGCGAAGCCGAGCATCATGAAGGCCGGCAGCATCACGAATTCGCCCTGGGCGAAGTTGATGGTGCCGGAGGCTTGCCACAGCAGCGTGAAGCCCAACGCGGCGAGCGCGTAGATGCTGCCGGTGGCCATGCCGGACATAAAGAGTTGGAGGAAATCGGTCATGTTCGTGGCTCGATGAAGGTGACCGCGAACTGCCGGTCAGGGGCGTAGGGAAGGCTGGCCCGACCCGCACGCGGCGGGTCGGAGGCCAGGCACAGCGGTGCGGCGGCGCTTACTTCTTGCTCAGCGCCGGCAGCGTTTCCTTGACGACCTGCTTGCCGTCCTTCACCTCGACGATGAAGCTTTCGCGGTCGAGGTCGCCGTTGGCATCCACGCTCACGTCCATGATCACGCCGGGCTCTTTCGCGGCCGTCACGGTCAGGCCGTGCAGCACCTTCGCCACCGCCACGCGGTCGAGCTTGCCGGTCTTCTCGATCGCGGCCTTCAGCAGGTACACGCCGGTGTAGCCCTTGATGCCGTTGTGGTCCGAGAAGTACTTGTACTCCTGGTAGAACTTGGCCTTGAACTTGAGCATCAGCGGGTTCGGTGCGTCGATCGTCAGGCCGACGTGGGCGACCGCGCCGTTGGCGGCATCACCCGCCAGCTCGATCACCTTCTGGCCCGTCAGCGTGGTTTCGCCGACGATGGGTTTGGTCCAGCCCTGCTTGCGCAGTTCGCGCAGCGCACGTGCCGATTCTTCTTCGTTCGAGTAGACGAACACCGCGTCGGCATTGCTCTGCTTGGCCTTCAGCACCGGAGCCGAGAAGTCGACCTGGCCGGAGTCGGTCGAGATGTCGGCCACCACCTTCGCGCCCAGCGCTTCGAGCGCCTTGGTGATCGAGTCGCGACCACCCTTGCCGAAGTCGTTGTTGACATAGATGACGGCAACGGTCTTCGCCTTCAGGCCGTTGGCGATGTAACGCGCCACCTTCGGCATCGCCGTGGTCTGCGTGAACGAGGTGCGGAAGATGTAGGGGTTGCCCTGCTGCGTGATCGAGGCCGCTTCACCGCCGGTGAAGTTGGGGATCTCGGCGCGTTTGGTCTCGGCCATGCTGACGAGGATCGAGCCCGAGAACACCGGGCCGAAGACCGCGAACACGTTGTCGTCCACCGCCTTTTGCGCCAGGCCCTTGGCGACGCCCGGGTTCGATTGCGTGTCGGACGTGAGGGTCTCGATCTTCTTGCCGAGGATGCCGCCGGCCGCATTGATCTCCTTCACCGCCAGCTCGACGCCGTTCTTGAAGTTGGTACCGGCCGTGGCGCCTGCACCCGAGAGCTCGACCAGTTCGGCGATCTTGATGGTCTCGGCCTGCGCTTGCGCGGCCAGCGCAAAACACGCGGTCGCCAGTGCGGTGGTGATGAAGTGCTTCGTTGTCATGTTTGTCTCCAGGATTGGAAAGGGTGGGTTTGAACGTCGTGAAGGGAAAGGTTTTCAGCGCGGCTGAAGCAAGGCGCGCACTTCCGAACTGTCGGCCTGCAGTTCTTGCGCGAGGCTATCGAAGCCGAAGAAGGAAAGGTATTCGGGGATCTGCTGCACGAGCATCTCGTAGCCGGGGTGCGCGGTGATGCCGCGTGCCGCGCAGGCCTTCAAGAGCGTCGTGGCCTGGCGCGTCATCAGGATGTCGATGACCGCGGCGTTCGCATCGATGCGGTTCACGTCGAAGGGCAGCGGGTCGCTGTCCTTCAGACCGAGCGGCGTGGCGTTGATGATGAGGTCGTAGCCTGAAGGGTCGTTGCTCTCGGCCGTGGTCACGGGCGCCGCGAACGCGGCGCGCACGCGCTGCGCCACGCTGTGGGCGCGGCCCGGGCCGGCATCGAACAGAGCAAGTTCCGCAACACCGCGGGTGGCCAGAGACGCTGCGATGGCCATGCCCGCGCCACCCGCGCCGACCAGCAGCACACGCCGGCCGGCGACGGGGATGCCGAAGTGGTCGAGCGCCTTGGCGAAGCCGGTGCCATCGAACAGCGCGCCTTCGAGCGTGCCGTCGGCATTGCGCCGCGCCGCGTTCACCGCACCGGCGGCGCGACCGAGTGCGTCACAGCGGTCCAGCATGCCGAGCAACGCGGCCTTGTGCGGAATGGTGAGCCAGAGCCCGTCGATGTTGCGGGCGCTCATCGCGCCACGCACGAAGCCTTCGAGTGCGGGCGGCGGTACCTGCACCGGCACCAGCACGGCGTCCACTCCGTGGCGGGTGAACAGGTGGTTGTAAAGCTCGGGCGCACGCACCTGGGCGATCGGGTCGCCGAGGATGAAAAAGACGCGCGTGCTGCCGGTGATGTTCATGTCGCTTCAGGCCTGTGTTGCCGATGGGCGAACGATAGGCAGCGGCAGGGTTCGCCACAAGGCGCGTCACACTCGTTTGCGCGATGATCGCGCAGTGCGGGCGCTGATCGCTCGCTTCTGGGGTTTCCACTAGGCGCCGTATCGGGAGGGCAACGATGGACGAAGCCGGTTTTGCGATCGACCGCAAGGACCTGATCGAGGGCCTGGGTAAGGGTCTGCGCGTCATCGAAGCCTTCGACGACGACCACAACCGGCTCACGCCGAGCGAAGCGGCCGAGCGTGCCGGCATCACCCGCACGGCTGCACGCCGCTACCTGCTGAGCCTGTGCCACTTCGGCTACGCCGCCACCGACGGCAAGCTGTTCTGGCTGATGCCGCGGGTGCTGCGCCTGGGCCAGAGCTACCTCGGCGCGGCACGTTTGCCGCGGCTGGTGCAGCCCTTCATCCAGCGCCTGTCGATGGCCTGCGGCGAGACCGTCAACATGAGCGTGCTCGACGGCCACGAGGTGGTCTACGTGGCGCGCAGCAACAGCCCGCGGCTGGTGAGCATCGGCTTTCATGCCGGGGCACGGGTACCGGCGCACACGGTGGCGCCGGGCGCGGTGATCCTGTCGACCTTCGATGACGACACACTGCAACGTTGGGTCGCGAAGCACGAGTTCGCGGTCTTCACACCCGAAGGCGTGAGCGAGGCCGAGCGCTTTCTCGAAGGCGTGTATGCGGCGCGGGCACTCGGCTACTGGGTTGCCGATCAGCAGCTGAACATGGGCCTGCGCGGCATCGCGGTGCCTTTGAAGGATCGCAAGGGAGACTGCAAGGGCGCCGTGGGCATGACGCTGCAGATGCAGGGCATGACCCGCGAGCAGACAGTGGAGCGCTTGCTGCCGCTCTTGCAGGAGACGGCGCAGTTGTTACGGCCGTTGTTGTGACGAAGGACGACTGACATGAGCGAACGACCCACCGCGGAACAAGCCATCACCGCGACACAGCGCTGGCTCGAACGCGCCGTGATCGGCCTGAACCTGTGCCCGTTCGCGAAGGCCGTGCACCTGAAGCAGCAGATCCGCTGGGCCACGAGTGCGGCCACCGACACGGCCACGCTGCGCGCGGACCTCGTGCGCGAACTCGAATGGCTGCGCGACATACCGGCCGAGCAGACCGACACCACGGTCCTGATTCACCCGCATGTGCTGGGCGACTTCGCCGACTACAACGACTTTCTCGACGTGGCCGACGCAGCGCTCGCCGAACTCCACCTCGACGGCGAGATCCAGATCGCGAGCTTCCACCCCGACTACCAGTTCGCCGGAACGGCACCGGACGACATCGACAATTTCAGCAACCGCGCGCCCTTCCCCACCCTGCACCTGCTGCGCGAGAGCAGCATCGACAAGGCGGTGGCGGCCTTCCCGGATGCGGCCGACATCTACGAACGCAACATCGAGACACTGCGCCGCCTGGGCGCGGCGGGCTGGGCCAGGCTCTGGCTGTGATGCCTTCCTGATCGCGCGCCCCGCGGGCGTGCGCGATTGGGCAAATGGGGGCGCTTCGTCACCCTGTTCGGCACCCCGCCGGCGGCCACCGGTTCGACAATCGGACCGCATGGACATGCCCGATCCCGCACCCGTGGTCGACGCCGCGGCCGAAACGCCCGACGACGACACGCTGGCGCAGGAAGCCGCCGAACGCGAAGCGCAGTTGCAGCGCCTGCTGCAACGCATGAAGAAGCACGCCGACTTTCCTTCGCTGAAGGATTCGATCCGCGGCATCCAGTCGGTCGCACGTTCCGAGGTCGCGCACATGCGCACCTTCACCGACGAAGTGATGGGTGACGTGGCGCTCAGCAACAAGCTGCTGCGCATGATCAACACCGCGTTCTACAGCTCGGTCGGGGGCGGCAGCATCGCCAGCCTCTCGCGCGCAGTCGCACTGATGGGCTTTCAGCCGGTCGGCATGCTCGCCACCTCGCTGACGCTGTTCGAGCGGCTGCCCAAGGGCCCGGACGGCGCCCGCGTGCAGCAGGAGTTCAGCCGCGCCTTGCTGGCCGCCCTGCTGGCCACGCAGTTCTGCCCGCAACGCCAGCAGGAAGAGAACGCCTACATCACCGCCCTGTTCCAGAACCTTGGCACGATGCTCGCGTGGATGCACTTCCCGGCCGAGGCGACCGAAATCGAGGCGCGGCTCGCCGAGTGCGAGACCGCGGACCACGCGGCCTTGCAGGCCGTCTCGCGCCAGGTGCTGGGCATGGGCTACGACGATCTGGCGATCGAGGTGGTGCGCCAGTGGGGCTGGCCCGAAGTGCTGCAAAACGCACTGCGCCGGCTCGAACCCGCCGACCCGCACCGCGCGGTGGGGCGCAACGAGTACCTGCGTGTCGCCTGCACCGCAGCCAACCAGTTGGCCAGCGCCCTGGTACAGGCCGATGGCAACGAAGACGCGATGGCATGTTGCGTGGCCGCGTTCGCCCACGGCCAAGCCGTGCCGCTGGGCCTGGGCCAGGATGAACTACCGGCCATGGTCGAGCGCGTGATGGCGCAGTGGGCCGAGCTCGCCCTGGTGATCGGCTTCGCCAAGCCGCGGCAGGCCAAGGCGGCGGCACCGGCGGGCTCGAAGCCGGCAGCGCGTGCGGCTTCGCCTGCGTCACCCGAATCATCCAAGCCGGCGGCCAAGCCGACTGCCGCGGCGGCGAATCCACCCGAAGTCGCTGGCGCCTTGAGCGCGGCACTCGAAGCCGTCAGCCAGATGGCGATGTCGGAGCAGCCGCTGGCCGAGGTGCTGCAATCGGTCGTCGGCCTGCTGCGCGATGCGCTGGGCCTGCAACGTGTGCTGCTGTGCCTGCGCGAGGGTGCGAGCGGCAACCTGGTCGGCCGCCTCGGCGTGGGCGACGACGCGACTCGGCTGGCGCCGCTGTTCCGCGTGCCGATGCAGCCGCCGGCCGACCTGTTCGGCCTGCTGTGCAGCAAGGGCGCCGACACGTTGATTTCCGACACCGAAACCCGCTGATCGCGCAGCGCCTGCCGGCCTGGTTCAAACAACAGGTGAAGGCGCCCTGCTTTCTGCTGCTGCCCTTGATGCTGAACGGCAAGGCCGTCGGCCTGATATACGGGGACCGCGCACAAGCGCAAAGCCTGAGCGTGAACGCCAACGAGCTGACCCTGGTGAAAGCCTTGCGCAACCAGCTCGTGATGGCGATGCGCCTGCGGGGCGTCTCGGGCTGAAACCACCGGCCGGGCGGGGCTTTGCGGAACCCGGCCCGGAGCGTGCTTGCATGGCGCGCTGGCGAGCGCCGACAATCGGGCCGCTCCCGCCTGCCGCCACAAGGTCCCTCGCTTGCCTCCCATCGACGCCGACAACACACGTTACCCCGGTGCGCCCGTTACCACCGGCAGCCCCGGCGATTTCGTCAGCAGTTCCTCGTTCTTCGGCCACACCCTGCCCGAGGGCACGCGCATCGGCGACTTCGAGATCAAGGGCCTGATCGGGGAAGGTGGCTTCGGCATCGTCTACCTGGCCTACGACACCTCGCTGCAACGCCATGTGGCGCTGAAGGAATACATGCCGTCCTCATTGGCGGCACGTGCCAATGGCGGCTTCGACGTGGTAGTGAAATCCGAACGCCACCGCGACACCTTCAAGGCCGGGCTCAAGAGCTTCGTCAACGAGGCGCGGCTGCTGGCGCGCTTCGACCACCGCTCGCTCGTGAAGGTCTATCGCTTCTGGGAAGAGCACGGCACCGCCTACATGGTGATGCCCTACTACGAAGGCCCGACGCTCAAGCGTGCGCTGGCCGAACGTGCCTCACCACCGGACGAAGCCGCGCTGCGGCTGTGGCTCGACCCGCTGCTGGACGCGCTGGCGGTGCTGCTCGAAGGGCCCTGCTTTCACCGCGACATCGCGCCCGACAACATCCTGCTCACCGCCACCGGTCCGCTGCTGCTGGACTTCGGTGCGGCACGCCGTGTCATCGGCGACATGACGCAGGCGCTGACGGTGATGCTCAAGCCCGGCTACGCGCCGATCGAGCAGTACGGCGAAGTAGCGGCGATGGCGCAGGGCGCCTGGACCGACCTGTACGCGCTGGCCAGCGTGGTCTATTGCGCGATCACGGGGCAGGCGCCGATGTCGTCCGTCGAACGGCTGATGTCGGACACGCTGGTGCCGCTGCGCATCCAGGCCGAGGGGCGCTACAGCGCGAACTTCCTGCGCGCGATCGATGCAGCACTCGAACTGCGCCCGCAGGACCGGCCGCAGGACGTGGCGCAGTTCCGGGCGCTGCTGAACCCGCGGCCGCCGGTGGTGGTGCAGGCACCGCCACCGCCTGCGTCGAGACCAGTGCCGGCCGCGGCCATCGAGCGGCCTTCCGACAAACCGCGGACGACGACGGCCAGCTACGACCCGATCGACCTGGAAACACCGATCCCGCCAGCGCCTCGTGCAGCGCCGCGGCACTGGCTCAAGCTCGTCGGCGCGGCAGCGGGGCTGGCGGCGCTGGCGGCAACGCCGCTGTTGTTCACGGTGCAGAAAGAGCAGGACGCGACGACCGTCGAACCCGCGGTGCGCGCGCCGGCGCCCGAAGCGGCTGTCGTCACACCGGCACCGGCACCCAAGCCGCCACCGGCTCCAGCTCCCAAGCCCGCGCCTGCTCCAGTCCCTGCCCCTGCCCCTGCACCGGTGCCCAAGCCCATCACACCACCCGCACCGCCGCCTGCGCCTGCGCCTGCGCCTGCGCCTGCGCCTGCGCCCGCGCCCGCGCCCGCGCCGGTCGCCGCTCCGGCTCCGGCTCCGCAACCGGCGCCCGCACGCATACCCACACCAGCCCCCATCGCCAAACCCACCAAGGCGCAAACCAAGACCGTTGAACCCAAGCCGGCCGAGCGCGAACCACGCGCCTCGGCCGCCCCCCCTAGGAGCGAAACAAACTCGTCGCGGTGCAGTGATATTCTTCAAAAAGCCTCTCTCGAAGCACTCACGGCCGACGAGACGGCGTTCTTGCGGAAGGAATGCAAATGACGCTCTTCAAACCCGGGTCGGCAAGAGCCCTGCTGTCTCTTGCGCTGTGTTGTGTCGCGCTGCTGATGGCGGCTTGCGCATCGAAGCCGCCGGCTTCATCGCCCGACACCGAACTGCCATTCGACGAGGCTGCCGCCGCGGCCACCGATTCACTCGTCGCGCAGACGCAAAAACTGCCCGCCTTCCTGACCAAGCTCAGCGGCAAACGCGGCCTGGTGCTCGACCCGATGCTCGACGCTGCCTCCGGCCAGCAGACCGCGGCGACGCGCCTGCTGGAGCAACGTGTCACCGAGCGCATGACGGCAAAGTACGAGTCCTTCGAGATCCTGCCCTTCCGCGCCTCGAACCTCAGCAAGACGCCCTACCTGCTCACCGGCACGATGACACGCGTGGCGCCGGAAAAGCCGAAGTCACCGCTGCGCCTGGACCTGGCACTCACCGACCTGAAGACCGGCAACGTCGTCGCACAAGCCTCGTCGCTCGCCAAGGACGAAGGGCTCGACACGACGCCCACGCCCTACTTCCGCGACAGCCCGATCCTGGTGAAAGACAAGGTCATCGACGGCTACATCGCCACCTCGGCCGGCAAGCCCGGCGCACCGGCGGATGCGACCTACATCGAGCGCATCGGCGCGGCCGCTGTCATCAACGACGCGACCAACCTCTACAACGCCGAGAAGTACCAGGACGCGCTGGGCCAGTACCGCAGCGCGCTGGCCACGCCGGCCGGCGAGCAGGTGCGGGTGTTCAACGGCATCTACCTCACCAATGTGAAGCTGGGCAACATGGTCGAGGCGGAGAAAGCCTTCGGCCGTGTCGTCGCCATGGGCATCGCCGCGAACCAGCTCGGCGTGAAGTTCCTGTTCAACCCGGGCGGCACCGAGTTCTGGTCCGACTCCAAGGTCAGCGGCGCCTACGGCATGTGGCTGCGCCAGATCGCGCGGGAAGGCACGGCCGCGAAGGTGTGCATGACGATCGTCGGCCACACCAGCCACACTGGATCGGCGCCTGTCAACGACGCGCTGTCCTTGAAGCGGGCCACCTTCATCAAGCAGAAGCTGGCCACCGAGGCGGCCGAGTTGGGCGCCAAGACCAAGGCCGACGGCAAGGGCTTCCGCGAGAACATCGTCGGCAGCGCCACCGACGATGCGGTCGACGCGCTTGACCGGCGCGTCGAATTCAAGATCGTGCCCTGCGGTTGATCCGGGTCGACTGCTGCGTCACGCCAACAACTGGCGGGCGCGGTGCAGGATGAAATCAACGCGTTCCTCGACCGGCGCCCGGGGCACCTCGACGAGTTCGTAGGCACATTCCCGGTACGCCCTGAGAACCTCGGCATGGGCCTCGCGGCCCGCTTCGAAGCCGTGGCGCCGTTCGGCATCGTTGCGATAGATCTGCTCCCACGGCGGCGTGAAGAACACGGTCGGGTTGTAGCGAAAACCTTCCGCTGCGTCCCGGTGGTGCTCACGCACACCGAGCTTCAGCACCCGCGAGTAGCCGATGCACTCCGGAATGCCGCGGTCGAAGAACACCGGCATCAACCGCTCTTCGACCGCTTCAAAGGCCTGCATGGAATGCGTGAGCAGCAGTTCCATGAAAGCCGGGTGGTCCTGCCAGGGCGTCGCATCGCTGCCCAGGCGAACCTGTTCCTGCAGGAGCTGCCGGCCGATCTCGTCGACACACAGATGACCGCGATGCCGCAGCGCCGCGATGATCGAGGACTTGCCGGAGCCCGAAGCCCCGGTCACGACGAAGAAGTTCCGGCGTGACTCGATCATGGCGCTGACTCAGGCCTGTTGCCGCTACTTCGCCGTCAGCACCTTGGCCACCGCGGCCTGGCGCAGCCGGAACGCATCCGGCATGCCCGAGCCGAGCAGTGGGCGCAGGTAGAGGCGGAAGGCATCGGTCACATCGGTGCCATTGGCGGCGATGAATTCGTCTTCCATCACGCGTGTCTTGCCGGCCACCACGTTGAGCGGCACGAGTTCGTAGTCGACCGAGTAGTAGCCGGTGCGCTTGATCGTCACCGAGCCGTCGACAGCGCCCCACATCGCGTGCTGCACGGCCTTCTCGCCGACCTCGCGCGCCTCACGCTGGTCCACGTCGGACACGCAGCCGATGAAACTGCGTTGCAGATAGCCGAAGGTGTCGCCGCGCACACGCTTGTAGCCGAGCTTGGACTTGATCTCTTCGCACAGCAGGTCGGCCAGCGCACCGGTGCCTGAGAGCTGCACATTGCCGTGCGGGTCGTGTTCGACGGTCTTGGCGAGCATGCTCAGGATCGGCACACCAGCCGCATCGTGGATGCCTTCGGAGACGGCGATCACGCAGCGCCCGTAACGCTCGTAGGTGGTCTTCACGTCGGCCAGGAATTTCGCGAGGTCGAAGGCGCGTTCGGGCAGGTAGATCAGATGCGGGCCGTCGTCCGGGAACTTCTTGCCGAGCGCTGCCGCCGCGGTGAGGAAGCCGGCGTGCCGGCCCATCACGACACCGACATAGATGCCGGGCAGTGCCGCGTTGTCGAGGTTCACGCCCGCAAAAGCTTGCGCCACGAAGCGTGCAGCCGAGGCGAAGCCGGGGGTGTGGTCGTTGGCGACGAGGTCGTTGTCGATCGTCTTCGGAATGTGGATCGAACGCAGTGGGTAGTTGGCCTTGTGCGCCTCTTCGCTGACGATGCGCACGGTGTCCGACGAGTCGTTGCCGCCGATGTAGAAGAAGTGCTCGATCTCGTGCGCGCGCAGCACCTTGAAGATTTCCTGGCAGTACTTCAGGTCCGGTTTGTCGCGTGTGGAGCCGAGCGCCGACGAGGGCGTGGCGGCCACGCCTTCGAGGTTGTGGCTGGTTTCCTGCGTGAGGTCGACGAAGTCTTCGTCGACGATGCCGCGCACGCCGTGGCGCGCGCCGTACACGCGCTTCACGTCGTGAAAGCGCCGCGCTTCGAGGGCCACGCCGACCATCGACTGGTTGATCACGGCGGTCGGGCCGCCGCCTTGGGCGACGAGAATTTTTCCTGATGACATCGTTCTGCTCCTGAGTCTGGGGGCCGGGTCGCCTCGGTTCGAGATTGCGGGCTTCGCGACGCGGCGGTCTGTTCGAACTGCGCGCGAATTGTGCACTGGCTCGTGGCCCGCATAGACTTCAGCGGCACCCCGGATCGCCACACCGTGAACCCATCGGCTCCATCGCCAGACAGCACACCGCGCATCGGCTTCTGTGTGTTCGAGACGGCCATCGGCCCGTGTGGCCTGGCCTGGGGCGCGAACGGCATCGTCGGCTGCCAGTTGCCCGAAGCCAGTGCCGGCGCAACCCGTGCGCGGCTGCAGCAGCGCTTTGCAGGTGCACGTGAGGCGACACCCCCGACAGAGGTGCAGCAGGCCTGCGAGGGCATCGTCGCGCTGCTGCGCGGAGAGGGCGTGACCTTCGAGGACGTGCGGCTCGACATGAGCGGCGTGCCCGAGCTGCACCGGCGCGTCTATGCCATCACGCGTGCGATACCGCCCGGCACGACGCTGACCTATGGCGAGGTGGCGCAACAGCTCGGCGATGCCAGCCTGGCGCGCGCCGTCGGCCGGGCGCTGTCACGCAACGGCTACGCGCCGATCGTGCCCTGCCACCGTGTGCTGGCCGCCGGGGGTCAGGCGGGCGGCTTTTCGGCCCGCGGCGGCCTCGCGACCAAGCTGCGACTGCTCAGCATCGAAGGCGCGCCGCTGGGTGGGGCGCCGGGCCTGTTCGACCACGACGCACCCGCGCTCTGAAGCTCAGCCGCGTTCCCAATGGCCGGGGCGCAGGTGCCAGCCACCACGCATCTGGATCCAGGTGTGCGGCATCCAGCGTTGGCCGACGTGCGGGGCGTCCCAGTGGCCACCGACCCAGACATGGCTGCGGCCCGTCCAACCCCAGTAGCCGCCGAGCCAGACGTAGCCGACGGCCGGCGCGACGCCGATGTATTCCTGCTGCGGGGGTGGCGGCGCGGCCATCACCACCTCCTCGTCGGCCGCGTAGTAGGGCCGCGCCGGCGCGATCACGCAGCCGGAGAGCAGGGCCGACATCAAGAGCCCCGCGGGGATGAGTTTGCGTTGCCAGGTGTGCAGGTCCATGGGGGGTCTCCTGTGGTGTTCGGATACCCCAGACAACGCGGGCGCGGGCGCGTCGATGACGCCCACGCCCGGTCTTTACCTACAGAAGCATTGCAAGCAGGTCAGCGCAGCCGGTAGACACGCGACTCCCAGGGCCGCAGCATCAGCGCTCGCAGGTCGGTGCCGGAGGCGACATCGAGATTGGCGATCACCAGTTCGGCCGCGCCGAAGTTGATGTCCGCCGGCAGCTTGAACATCGGCGTGTTGCCGCTGAAGTTGCAGACGACCAGCAGCCGATCGCCCTCGAGCGTGCGGGTGTAGGCGTAGATCTCCGGGTGCTCGGCCAGGATCAGCGCGTAGTGCCCGTAAACCATCACCGGGTTCGCCTTGCGCAGTGCGATCAGCCGCCGGTAGTAGTGAAACACCGAGTCCGGATCGGCGAGGGCCTGCGCCGCGTTGACCTCGCGGTAGTTCGGGTTCAGCTTCAACCACGGCTTGCCACTCGTGAAACAGGCGTTCGCGCTCGCATCCCACTGCAAGGGTGTGCGCGCGTTGTCACGGCCCTTGGCGTAGATGGATTCCAGCACCTCGGCGGGCTTCATGTGGCGATCGTTCACCGCCTCCCGGTACATGTTGACGGACTCGATGTCCTGGTACTCCTCGATCGTCGCGAAGCGCACGTTCGTCATGCCGATCTCTTCGCCCTGATAAACGTAGGGCGTGCCCTGCATGAAGTGCAGGAAGGTGCCGAGCATCTTGGCCGATTCGACGCGGTATTGTTTGTCGTCACCGAAGCGCGAGACCGGTCGCGGCTGGTCGTGGTTCGACAGGTACAGGCTGTTCCAGCCACGGCCGTCCAGCGCGTTCTGCCAGCGGGTCATCGTCGCCTTCAGATCGTGCAGCTCCAGCGGCTTGTACGCCCACTTGCCCATCATGTGGCCGCCGATCGAGTCGAGGTCCATGTGCTCGAACTGGAACAGCATGTTGAGCGAGCCGGTCTCTTCGTTCGTGATCTCCACACCCTGCTTGATGGTCGCCAGCGGTGCCTCGCCGACCGACATGCAGTCGTATTTCGCCAGGACCTCGCGTTTCATCTCGGCCAGGTGGTCGAGCAGCTTGGGCCCATTGGTCACCATCATGAAGCCGGGTTGCAGGAAGCCGGGCCGGATCACCGGCGCATCGGGCAGGCTGCCATCGGCCGCACACGGCTTGGAGATCATGTTGATGACGTCCATGCGGAAGCCGTCGACGCCCTTCTTGAACCAGAAGTGCATCATCTCGAAGACCTCGGCGCGGACCTTCGGGTTCTCCCAGTTCAGGTCCGGCTGCTTCTTCGAGAACATGTGCAGGAAGTACTCGCCCGTCGCCTCGTTCCACTGCCAGGCCGAGCCGCTGAAGGCGGCCTCCCAGTTGTTCGGCTCGCGGCCATCCTTGGCTTCACGCCAGATGTAGTAGTCGTGGTACGGGTTGTCGCGCGACTTCTTCGCCTCCTGGAACCAGGCGTGTTCATCGGACGTGTGGTTCACCACCAGGTCCATCACGAGCTTGATGCCGCGTTCGTGCATGCCGGCGAGCATGGTGTCGAAGTCGGCCATGGTTCCGAACTCGTCCATGATGGCGCGGTAGTCGCTGATGTCGTAGCCGTTGTCGTCGTTGGGCGACTTGTAGACCGGCGACAACCAGACCACGTTGACGCCGAGCGTCTTCAGGTGATCGAGCTTCGAGCTGATGCCCGGCAGGTCACCGACGCCGTCGCCATTGCTGTCGCAAAAGCTGCGCGGGTAGATCTGGTAGACGACGGACTCTTTCCACCACGTCTTCTTCATGCACGTCTCCTTTGAAACGGACGTGCCGATGCATGCCCCCGCCTTGGGAGCACCGACACGAAGTGATCGGCGTCAGGCGGGAAGTTGAACCGTGCGGCGGAAGGCCTGGCCTTGCGCGTCGAACAGATGGCACTGCTCGGGCCGCAGGCGCAGCGTGACGCGGTCGCCGGTGGATTGCGTTGCGTGCCCTTCGAGGCGCAGCGTGGCCAGCGGCGCGCCGGGAGCCACCGTGAGGTAGAGCAGCGAGCTGTCGCCCAGCCGTTCCATCTGGAACAGGGTGACGTGCAGCGGCGAGCCCGGGCCCTCCTCACCGGCCAGCAAATGCTCGGGGCGAATGCCGATCGTGACCGCGGCACCTGCTTGCGCGGAGCGTGCATCGACGGCCACCGTGATCTGTTCGCCGTGCACCTCGACGACGGCGTAGTCGCCCTCCGCACGCACGAACTTGCCGGGCATCACGTTCATCTTCGGGCTGCCGATGAACTCGGCGACGAACAGGTTCTGCGGCCGGTGGTACAGGTCCATCGGCGTGCCGAACTGGGCCACGCTGCCGTCCGTCTCGACACCCTTGCCGGCGCGCAGTAGCACGATCTTGTCGGCGAGCGTCATCGCCTCGACCTGATCGTGTGTCACGTAGATCATGCTGGCGGTGCCGATGTCGTGGTGCAGCTTGGCGATTTCCAGGCGCGTCTGCACCCGCAGCGCGGCATCCAGGTTCGACAGCGGTTCGTCGAACAGGAACACATCGGGTTCCTTGACGATGGCACGGCCGATCGCGACGCGTTGACGCTGGCCGCCGGACAAGGCCTTGGGCAGGCGTTCCATCAGCGGCCCGAGTTGCAGGATGTCGGCGGCCTTCTTGACCTTGCGGTCGATCTCGGCCTTGTCCGAGCCCATCACACGCAGGCCGAAGGCCATGTTTTCGGCGACGGTCATGTGCGGGTAGAGCGCGTAACTTTGGAACACCATGGCCACACCGCGCTGGGCGGGCGGCAGGTCGTTGACCCGCTTGCCGGCGATGCTGAGTTCGCCGGCCGTGATGTCTTCCAGGCCCGCCACCATGCGCAGCAGCGTGGACTTGCCGCAGCCGGACGGGCCGACGAAGACGCAGAACTCGCCCTTGTCGATCGTCAGGTTGGCGTTGTTGATCGTCATCGGCAGACCAGGGGCATACCGCTTGCTGATGTTCTTGAAGTCGATGCGTGACATGGCGTGCTCGGTGGTTGGACGGTGGGGAAATCTGACTAGGCCAGGCGCGCGAAGATCACGCCCCAGGGTTCGAAGTTGACGGTGCTGCCTTGCGCCGAGGCGCCTGTGGCGCCGCTGTCGTCGAGGACGGCGGTAACACGCTCGCTGCCCAACGACAGGGTCGCCGGCAACGGGCTCAGGTTGAAGGCGCACAGCAGGCGGTCGTTGCCACCGCTGCGCACGTAGGCCAGCACCTGCTCGTGCGCGGGCAGCAGGCTCAGGTCGCCCTTCATCAGCGCGGGCTGGGCCTTGCGCCACTTCAGCAGATGGCGGTAGCGGTGCAGCAGCGAACCGCCGTCCAGCGCTTGCCGGTCGACCGCGAGGGCGCGGTGGCTTTCCGCGACAGGCAACCAGGGCTTGCCGTTCTTGGCGCCACTGTTGAAGCCGAGGTCGCTGGCACGCGAGTCCCAGGGGAAGGGCGTGCGGCAACCGTCCCGGCCCTTGAACTCCGGCCACATGGTCTTGCCATACGGGTCTTGCAGATCTTCAAAAGCGATGTCGGCCTCGGGCAGGCCCAGTTCTTCGCCCTGGTAGATGCAGGCGGCGCCGCGCATGCTGAGTTGCAGCGCCGGCATCAGGCGCAGCAGGCCGGCCGGCGGGTTGGCGCCGCCCCAGCGGGTGGCGACACGTTTGCAGTCGTGGTTCGAGAGCGCCCAGCAGGCCCAGCCCTGCTCGGGCGCGGCCGCGACACTTTCGAACTTGGCGATCACGCCGCGCACATAGCTCGCATCGAAGCGATCGGCCAGCAGGTCGAAGCAGTAGCCCATGTGCAGCTTGTCGCCGCCACTGCTGTACTGCGCCACCATCACCATGCCGGATTCGTCGCCGATCTCGCCGACCATCGCGGCGTTCGGGTACTGGTCGGTCAAGCTGCGGATGCGTTGCAGAAAGCCCAGCGCTTCGGGGCGGCTGCGGTCGTAGATGTGGTGCTGCCAGGCATAGGGGTTCGATGCCGCCACGGTCGGGTTGCTGCCATCGGGCTCGCCCGCGCCGGGGTTGCTGCGCAACTCGGCGTCGTGATAGCAGAAGTTGATGGCGTCCAGGCGCAGGCCGTCCACGCCGAGGTCGAGCCAGAACTTGGCGGAGGCGAGCAGCGCATCCTGCACCGCCGGGTTGTGGAAGTTCAGGTCGGGCTGGCTGGTCAGGAAGTTGTGCAGGTAGTACTGCTTGCGGCGTGTGTCCCACTGCCACGAGCTGCCGCCGAACACCGACAGCCAGTTGTTCGGCGGGTTGCCATCGTCCTTCGCGTCGGCCCACACGAACCAGTCGGCTTTCGCATTTGTCTTGCTCGAGCGGCTCTCGATAAACCAGGGGTGCTGGTCGGAGCAGTGCGAGAGCACCTGGTCGATCATGACCTTCAGGCCGAGTTCGTGGGCACGCGCGACCATCGCCTTGAAGTCGGCGAGGTTGCCGAACATCGGGTCGACATCGCAGTAGTCGCTGATGTCGTAGCCGAAGTCCTTCATCGGACTTTTCTGGAACGGCGAGAGCCAGATGGCATCGACCCCGAGTTGGGCGACATGATCCAGCCGCCGCGTGATGCCGCGCAGGTCGCCGATGCCGTCGCCATTGCTGTCGGCAAAGCTGCGCGGATAGATCTGGTAGATGACACCAGCGCGCCACCAACCGTTGTTGGGTGCCTTGGCTGGGGCGTTCTGGGTGCTCATGAGACGGTGCAAAAGATGCAAGCCCAGGGCTCGAACGTCACTTGGGCGCCTTGCACGCTGGCACCACGAACACCGCTGCCGTTGATCGGCTCCGCGGCTGGCAGGCCGGCAGGCAGCGCCAGCGTGGCCGTGCGCTCGCTCAGGTTAAAGGCGCACAGCACCCGTCTGTCGCCGTGGCTGCGCACGAAGGCCAGCACCTGCTCGTGCTTGGGCAGCAATGTCATGTCGCCATGGATCAGCGCCGGCTGGCCGCGGCGCCATTCCAGCAGGTGACGGTAATGGTGCAACAAAGAGTCGGCATCGGCCTCTTGGGCATCGACGGCGAGCGCGCGGTGGCTTTCGGCGACAGGCAACCACGGCTTCGTCTTGCTACCCACTGAACCGAAACCGAGATCGGCAGCGGCCTGGCTCCACGGCATCGGTGTGCGGCAGCCATCGCGGCCTTTGTACTCGGGCCACATCGTGATGCCGTAAGGGTCTTGCAGATCCTCGAAGGCCAATTCGGCTTCGGGCAGGCCGAGTTCGTCGCCTTGGTAGATGCACGCCGTGCCACGCAGGCTGAGTTGCAGCGCAGCGGCCAGGCGGAGCAAACCGGGTGCCGCTTGTCTGCCGCCCCAGCGCGTGGCCACGCGCGGGATGTCGTGGTTGGTCAGCGCCCAGCAGGGCCAGCCGCTGCCAACGACTTCATTGAAGCGCGTGAACACGCCATGCAGGAACGTGGCACTGTGCGGCTCACCCAGCAGGTCGAAGCAGTACGCCATGTGCAGCTTGTCGCCACCGCCGGTGTATTCGGCGACGCGAGCCAGGCCATCGTCATCGCCGATCTCGCCGACCATCGTCGTGTCCGGGTACGAGTCCACCAGGGCGCGCAGGCGCTTCAGGAAGGCGAGGTTCTCCGGCTGGCTCTTGTCGAACCGGTGCCACTGCCAAGCATACGGGTTGACCGGGCTGACCGCCGGGTCACTGCCGTCGGGCATGCCGCGGCCGGGGTTGTCGCGCAGCTGCTGGTCGTGGAAGTAGAAGTTGACGACGTCGAGGCGATAACCATCGACACCGAAGTCGAGCCAGAACTTCACCGAGGCGAGCACGGCATCCTGCACCGCCGGGCTGTGGAAGTTCAGATCGGGCTGGCTGGTCAGGAAGTTGTGCAGGTAGTACTGCTTACGCCGCGTGTCCCATTGCCAGGCGCTGCCGCCGAAGATCGACAGCCAGTTGTTCGGCGGGTTGCCGTCGTTCTTCGCATCCGCCCAGACGTACCAGTCGGCCTTGTCATTGGTCTTGCTGGAACGGCTTTCGACGAACCAAGGGTGCAGGTCGGCGGTGTGCGAGTACACCTGATCGATCATCACCTTCAGGCCCAGTTCATGAGCGCGGCTCACCAGGGTCTTGAAGTCGGCCAGGGTGCCGAACATCGGATCGACATCGCAGTAATCGGTGATGTCGTAGCCGAAGTCCTTCATCGGGCTCTTGAAGAAGGGCGAGAGCCAGATGCCGTCTGCCCCCAGGCGCGCGATGTGCTCCAGCCGGCGCGTGATGCCCGGCAGGTCGCCGATGCCGTCGCCGTTGCTGTCCTGGTAGCTGCGCGGGTAGATCTGGTAGATCACCCCGCCGCGCCACCAGTTGCTGTTCGCAGCTTTCATCGCACCGACTGATCGATCAGCCCTTGACTGCACCAGCCGTCAGGCCGGACACGATCTTCTTCTGGAACACCAGCACCAGGGCCACCAGCGGCACCGTGACGATGACCGACGCGGCCATGATGCTGCCCCAGGGAATCTCGAACGCGGTGGCGCCCGAGATCAACGAGATGCTCACCGGCACGGTGCGTTGCGAGTCTTCGGAGACGAACGTCAGCGCGAACAGGAACTCGTTCCACGCGCCGATGAAGGCGAGCAGGCCGGTCGAGACCATCGCCGGTGCGAGCAGCGGCATGAAGACCTCGAAGATGATGCGCAGCGGGCCGCAACCGTCCATGATGGCGGCCTCTTCAAGCTCTTTCGGCAGGCCGCGCATGAAGGTCGTGAGAATCCAGACCGTGAAGGGCAGCGTGAACACGGTGTAAGGCACCACGAGGCCAATCGCCTTGTTGTACAGGCCCAGCGCTTGCAGCAGTTCGAACATGCCCGACAGCACCGCCACTTGCGGGAACATCGACACCGCCAGGATCGCGAGCATCAGCGGGGCCTTGCCCTTGAACTGGATGCGACCCAACGCGTAAGCCGCGGTGATGGCCATCACCATCGCGATCGCCACCGTGACCGTGGCCACCATGATCGAGTTCAGCAGGTGGCGCCCGAATGGCTGGCGCCCTTCGAACAGCTGGACGTAGTTTTTCCAGGTCGGGTCGTTGGGCAGCAGGGCGGCGTCGAACAAGGCCGAACCCGACTTGAACGAGGTCGCGATCGTGTAGAGAAACGGGTAGACCGAGATGACAACGATCAAGGTCGCCAGGAAATACAGGACGATGTTGCCCCAGAGCGGACGTTGGTTCAATTGGATTCCTCCGACAACTTGACACGCGCCGCTGTCATGAAGACCAGCGCCGACAGGAAGATGATCAAGGTCAGCGAAGTCGAAGCCGCCGAGCCGTAGCCCATGTTGCCGTTGTCGACCATCTCGCGGCGCACGTAACCCGACATGCTGATGGTGCTGCCGCTGTTGGAAGTGAGCACGAAGATCAGGTCGAAGATGCGCAGCGCATCGAGCAGGCGGAAGATCACGGCTACCAGCAGCGGGTGCTTGATGAGCGGCAACGTCACCTTCCAGAACAGGCGCAGCGGGTGCACTCCGTCGACCCGTGCGGCTTCATAACAATCCTTGGGCAGCGTCTGCAATGCCGCGAGGATCAGCAGCGCCATGAAGGGCGTGGTCTTCCACACATCGACGCCGACCACCGTCCACAGCGCCCAGGACGGGTCGGCGGTGAAGGCAATCTTCTTGGCGATCAGGCCCCAGTCGACCAGGTACTGGTTCACGAGACCGAACTGGTCGTGCAGGATCCAGCCCCACATCTTGGCCGAGACGATGGTCGGGATCGCCCACGGCACGAGCACCGCGGTGCGCACCAGGGTGCGGCCCTTGAATTCCTGGTTGAGCAGCATCGCCACACCGAGGCCGCACAAGGTTTCGAGCACCACCGACACGATCGAGAACTTGAAGGTGTTGGCGATCGCCGTACCCCAATCGCTGTGCCAGAAGCCTTCGGAGTAGTTCGGGTTGCCGAACAGGCCGAATTCGCCCCAGTAGTTGCCCAGCCCGATGAAGGTGCTGGCCGACATGTCGTTGATATTCGTCTCGGTCAGGCTGAACCAGAGCGAACGCCCGAGCGGCCAGCCGGCCACCAGGATCATCAGGACCAGCATCGGGGCCAGGAACAGCCAAGCTGTGCGAACTCTGTTTTTCATGGTGTTTGCCGCCGCTAGACAGAAGGACTGGCGGGGTCCGGGCTCAACCCCCACCCCGCCGGAGGGACTGCCGCGCGAGGCGACAGTCACCCACGATCAGCTCACCACTTGGCGCGCTTGATCTGCTTCAGCTTACCTTCGAGCTTCTTGACGGCTTCGGCACCGGTGGCCTTCTTTTCCATCACGTCGTGCGCTGCGTCCCAGAAGGCATTGCTGACTTCGGGGTACTTCAGGCCCGTGGCGGTAGCGGGGCGCGCCACGGCGTTGGTGAAGACGTCGAGCAGTTCACCCATGAACGGGTTGGCGGTGACGATGTCCTTGTCCTTGTACAACTCGGGAATCGTCGGGTTGTAGGAGCCGCCGACGGCACGCTTCTTCTGGATCTCCGGGCTCGTCATGTACATCACCAGCGCAGCCGCCGCATCGACGTTTTTCGAGTACTTCGACACCGCGAGTTGCCAGCCGCCGAGCGTGGCGGCCTTCTTCGCACCGGCACCGCTGCCGCCCGGCAAGGCGGCCACGCCGATCTTGCCCTTGATCGGGCTGTCGGCTGCCTGGCCCAGCGACCAGGCGTAGGGCCAGTTGCGCATGAAGGCGGCCTTGCCGTTCTGCCACACGCCGCGGGCGTCTTCTTCGTTGTAGTTCAGCACGCCGCCCGGGGCGATGGTGCCGACCCACGAGGCTGCGGTGTCCAGAGCCTTGGCGGCACCCGGGTTGTTGATGGTGATGTTGCCGGCCTTGTCGACGATCTCGCCGCCACCGAAGGAGGCCACCCACTCCAGCGCATCGCAACTCAAGCCTTCATAGGCCTTGGCCTGGAACACGAAACCCTGGAAGTCGGCCGAGCCGGCCTTGCGCTCGCCCTCCTGGATCTTGGTGGCTGCAGCGGTCAACTCGTCCCAGGTATTCGGCGCCTTCAGGCCGTACTTCTCGACCAGGTCCTTGCGATAGAACAGCAGGCCGGCGTCGGTGAAGAAGGGCATGCCGAGCAGCTTGCCGTCGACGGTGTTGTTGGCCACGATCGCCGGGAAGTGCTTGGACTCGGCGCCCTTGCTGTACTTCTTCAGGTCGACCAGGTGGTCCTTGATGACGCCGGGCCAGACCACGTCGATCATGAGCACGTCGAAGTCGGACGACTTGGCGGCGAACTGCTGACGCAGCAGGGCCAGGTTGTCGGTGGTGCTGGCCGGGGGCGAGTACATCTTGATGGTGTGGCCATTCTTCTTCGCCCATTCCTCAGCGTACTTGCCGCAGTACTCGAGGTCGGCGGCGTTCGTGCCGCAGGACATCGTGATGGTGGCGGCATGCGCGCTCAGCGCGGCGCCGTAGGCCAGGGTGACAGCCGCGAGCAGCCGGGTGGTGTTGAATTTCATTGAATTTCCTCGAAGGTGGAGTGGCGCTGAAGACGCCGAGGCAATGTAATTTTCGTACACCCAGGTGGCATCAGTGCTTTCCCTAGTGGAAATCCGTTGATGACTCAAAGCGGTTTCAAATTGCCCCGTTCTACGGGGTAACCCGATCTTTTGGACGCCAGTGAACGCTCCCTTGAAACCGAGCGCGGCCGAATGTAATCTGAGTACATTTCGCCCGGGATTCCCGCTACATTCCACCGGCGCTGGCTGGCCCCTCCTTCTGAACATGGCAACGGACACCCCCTCTCTGGACGACGTGGTCTACCCCGACGGTTTGCGCCTGCTGGCCGACGTGGGCGCCACGAATGCGCGCTTCGCGCTCGAGTCCGCACCCGGGCGTTTCTGGGCCGCCGAGGTGGTGCCGGTGGAGCGCCACGCTTCGCTCGAAGCCGCCGCGCGTGCGTTCCTGGATGAACACGGTGCGCCGCCGGTGCGGCATGCGGCGTTCTCGCTCGCCAACCCGATCACTGGCGATTGGGTGAAGCTGACGAACCACGAGTGGGAGTTCTCGATCGAGGCGGTGCGGCGCAACCTCAAGCTGCAAACCCTGCTGGTCGTCAACGACTTCACCGCACTGGCGATGAGCCTGCCCGGTCTCGAAGCGCAAGAGATCGTGCAGGTCGGCGGCGGCGCGCCGCAGGCCGGCGGCGTACTTGGCGTGCTCGGCCCCGGCACGGGGCTCGGCGTGTCGGGCCTGGTGCCGTTTCAGGACCACAACGTCGCGCTCGGCACCGAAGGCGGCCATGTCACCTACCCGCCGCAGGACGCCGACGAAGTGCTCGCGGTGGCACTCGCGCACCGTCGTTTCGGCCATGCCTCGGCCGAGCGCCTGGTGTCGGGGCCGGGGCTGGAATTGATCTACGAAGCGCTCGCCGCACACGCACGCCACAGCCCGGCGCGTCTGAGTGCGGCCGAGATCTCGGCGGCAGCACAAACCGATCCCGCGGACCCGATCGCGCAGCGCGCACTCGCCGCGTTCTGCGCGATGCTCGGCACGGTGGCGGGCAACCTGGCGCTCACGCTCGGCAGCGTCGGTGGCCTCTACATCGGCGGCGGCATCGTGCCCAAGGTGCTGGGCTTCTTCCAGGCCTCCAAGTTCCGCGAACGCTTCGAGCGCAAGGGTCGCTTCACGCCCTGGCTCTCGCGCATCCCGACCTACGTGATCGCGGCGCCGCGCACCGCGCTGCGCGGCGTCTCGGCGATGCTCGACGAACACCTCGCCGCGGCGCACGGTGCAGGCCGCCTGCTCGAAGAAGTGCGCATCGCGCTCGTGCGCCTCAGCGTCGCCGAACGCCAGGTTGCGCAAGACGTGCTCTCCGGCCCGCGCGCCTGGCTCACCGACCCGGTGGTGCAGATCGCCGAGCGCTGCAAGGTCAGCACGCCGACGGTGCTGCGCTTCTGCCGCTCGATGGGCTTCAAGGGCCTGGCCGATTTCAAGCTGCGCCTGGGCGCGGGCCTGACCGGCAGCACCCAGGTGACGCACTCCGAAGTGCATGCCGGCGATCCGGCGGCCGAGCGCTTTGCGAAGATCTTCAACAACTCGATCTCGGCCCTCGTCGGCCTGCGCGACCGGCTGCGGCCCGAGGCCTTCGAACGTGCGGTGAGCGAGCTGGCGCGCGCCCGCCGCATCGAGATCTTCGGCACCGGCAGCGCCACTGCGACGGCGGACGAAGCGCAACTCAAGCTCGGCCGCCTCGGCCTCGTCGCGGTGGCGCGCACCGACGTGCAGTTGCAGAGCCTGACCGCCACCTTCCTGAGTGCGGAAGACGTGCTGCTGGTGCTCTCGAACTCCGGCACGCACGACCCGAGCAACGAGGCCGTGGCGCGTGCGCGCAAGGCCGGCGCGACGGTGGTGGCCGTGTGCCCACAGCAAAGCGAACTGGCACGGCTCGCCGACGTGGTGCTGCCGGTCGATCACCCGGACGACGTGGGGGCGCTCGTGCCGATGGTCTCGCGCCTGATGCAGACGGTGATCATCGACGTGCTCGTCACCGATCTGGCGCTGCAACGCCGTGACCTCATCAGTCGCTCGCTGGCGCGGCAGGACGACCAGCGCTTCGGGGTTCTCAGCTCGCACAGTCGTTGAAAACGAGCTTGAAAGCGCGCATCGGCAGAAGCCGCGACAATGGCGCGGCATGTCTTCGCCATCTTCTGTTTCGACCGCTGCCGTCCGTGCAGAGGCACCCGCTCCTTCCGCTTTCTGGCACCACGTGGCGAGCTTCATCGGCCTCGGGGTCACCTTCGCCACACTGATGTCGCGCCAGCCGGCGCTGCAGGCCGAGTACGGCCTGAACGCAGGCGACTGGGGCTGGTGCCTGCTGGCCGCGGGCGCGGGGGGCGTCTCGGCCTACCCGCTCACCCGCTGGATGCTGCTGCACAAGGGCAGCCGCGCCCTGCTCACCTGCAACGGCATCCTGCTCGGCCTCGGCTTGGCCCTGCTGCCGTGGTGGCCGGGTGGCCTGGCCACGCTGCTGCCGGCATTGTTCTGCCAGGGCCTGCTGATGAACGGGCTGAACGTGGCCGTGAACAGCCAGGCTGTGCACTTCGAAAACCGCACGGGCCGCTTCTGCATGGGGCGCTTGCACGCCCTCTTCTACCTCGGTGTCACGGGTGCGGCGATCGTCAGCAGTGCGGCGGTGGCCGCGGGCCTGTCGGCGCACCAGCACTTCGCCATCGTCGGCCTGGGCGTGAGCGCCGGCTACTTGTGGTTGTCGCGCCGCTTCGCGGTTGACATCGTCGCGCCGCACGAGCCGACCGAGAGCGGCTCGCACCGGCCCAGCCGCGCCGTGCTGGCCTTCGGCACGCTGGGTGCACTGGCCTCCATCGTCGCCAGCGGCATCGACGGCTGGACGCCCCTGCTGCTGCACAGCGTGATGGGCGCGAGCGCGAGCACCGCATCCCTGGGCCTCGGAACCTTCAGCCTCTCGATGTTCATCGGCCGCATGCTGACCGACCCGCTGGCGCATCGCTTCGGGCCGCGCCGGCTGGTGCGTGGGGGCGCACTGCTCGGCGCAGTGATGCTGGTGGCGGTGAGCTTGATGCCCTCGGTGCCGCTGGCCTTCGTCGCGCTGATGGTGGCGGGCCTGGGGCAGGCGGCGGTGTTCCCGATCCTCTACTCAGCGGCCGGGCGCCTGGGTGGCCACACCATCGCCGGCATGGCCAGCATCGCGTCGGCGGGTGGCCTGCTCGGCCCGATGCTGCTGGGCCGCATCGCCGCGTTGGGCTCGCCGGCCGCGGTCGTCGTGGGGCTGACCGGCGCGATGCTGCTGGTTGGCTGGCGCGCCCAGGTGCTGCCGCAGCGCGCGGCGCTGCCGGTGGCCCAGCCCGTCGGCGCCTGAACTGTCGATGCCGATCTATCGGTGCTGAAAGGCCGGCTTGCGCTTGGCCACGAAGGCGTCCATGCCTTCTTTCTGATCCAGTGTGGCGAACAGCGAATGGAACAGCCGGCGCTCGTAAGACACCCCATCGGCGAGTGAGCCTTCGAAGGCGCGGTTCACGCACTCCTTGGCCATCATCACACTCGGCAGGCTCATCGTGCAGATCGATGCCGCCGCGGCCAGCGCTTCGTCCATCAACTTGTCGGCCGGCACCACCCGTGAGACCAGGCCGACACGCTCGGCTTCATCGGCGTTCATCATGCGGCCGGTCAGCACCATGTCCATCGCCTTCGCCTTGCCGACCGCACGCGGCAGGCGCTGCGTGCCGCCCGCGCCGGGGATGATGCCGAGCTTGATCTCGGGCTGGCCGAAGCGCGCCGTGTCGGCCGCGATGATGAAGTCGCACATCATCGCCAGCTCGCAGCCGCCGCCGAGCGCGAAGCCGGCCACCGCGGCGATCACCGGCTTGCGCACCTGGCGGATCGTTTCCCAGTTGCGGGTGATGAAGTCGGCCTTGTAAGCATCGACGAATTCGAGCTTGGCCATCGCGCCGATGTCGGCACCCGCGGCAAAGGCTTTCTCGCTGCCGGTGATGAGCATGCAACCGATCGTCGGATCGGCATCGAAGGCCTGCAAGGCCGCACCCAGCTCGTCCATCAGCGCATCGTTCAGCGCGTTGAGCTGCTTCGGCCGGTTCAAGGTGATGAGGCCGACGCGCAAGGCGCCTTCGCCGTGTTCGGCGGTGAGGATGTGTTCGTAGGCCATGCGCTGAGCTCCGTTGCGGAAGCGCCATTATCGGCATGCCGACCGACACACAAGCGCGCACGCTCAACTCAGTCGCCCGAACTCCGTCGCGCTGATGCCGTCGAGTTCGGTCACGTCGGGCAGGCCAGTCGGCATCAGCACTTCGCCGCTGGCACCCCACTCCACGTGCGTGATGCCGGGCTCCAGCGCTTCGAGGCGGCGGCGTTCGATTTCGCCGGGGCTCGCCTGGCCGGTTTGCAGCCGCATCGCATCGGCCAGCTCGCGTTCGCCGCGCGCACTGGCGGCTCGGGCCAAGGCCTCGCGCACCTGCGCGATCAGGGCCTCCTGCTGCCAGGGTTTGGCGAGGAAGCGGAAGACCTCGGCATCGTTCACCGCGTTCATCACGGTGTCGATCTCCGAAGATGCGCTCAACATCACGCGCACCACACCCGGGTGCGCGGCGCGCACGCGCTTGAGGAAGGTCAGGCCGTCCATCAGCGGCATGCGGTAGTCCGACACCACCAGGTCGAAGGCCACTTCGGCCAGGCGCGCGAGGGCGATGTGCGGATCGCTCGTCGCCTCGACCCGCAGCTCGGGCCCGAAGCCCAGGCGCAGCGCGCGTTTCAGCGCGGTCAATACGTTCGGCTCATCGTCGAGCAGCAGCATGCGTTGCATCACGGGGTCCCCACGGGTTTGATCAGAAGAATCAGGGTCAGGCCGTCGCGCAGTTCGTACTGGCGGATGCGGCGGATCAGGTCGGCGGTGAGCGGCTGGTCGGCGGCCAGCAGCATCACGCCTTCGGGCGAGCGCAGTTCGCTGGCCAGCACCATGCCGGGCATGAGTGCGTCGGTGTGCGTCGGAATCGGTTTGGCCTCGGGGCGCGGGACCATGTCGGCCAAGACCTGCACGAAGGCGTCCACCACCTCGGGCTGGAACTGGTTGCCACGACCGCACTGCACGAAGGTGGCCGCCTCGGCCGCAGACAGGCCCGAGGCGATGACATGGCCGTTCTGCAAATCGTCGTACGCATCGGCCAGAGCCAGGATGCGCGCGCCGAGCGGAATGTCGTTGCCGGCCAGGCGGTCGGGCGTGCCCTTGCCGTCGTGGCGTTCGTGGTGCGAGCGAATCAGCCCGACCACGGCCTGCATGTCGTCCAGCGGCATCAGCGCCTGCTCGCCCATCACCGCGTGCTTCTGATACAGCGCCAGCTCGCTGGTCGACATCTTCGGCAGCGTCTTGGTCAGCACGGCATCGGGCAGACCGATGTGCCCGACATCGTGCAGCAGGCCGGCGATGAAGACCTCCATCGCCTGCGCTTCGCTCATGCCGAGCTTGCGGCCGATGCGCCGCGACAGATCGGCCACGCGCCGGGCATGGCCCACCAGGGTGGGGTTGCGCAGGCCGGCCAGGTCCGACAGCACCTTGATCGAGTTGAGGTAGTTGCGCTTGGTGCGCTCGCCCACCTGAGTCAGCTCAGCGGTGCGCGTGGCCACACGCTGTTCGAGTGTCGCGTTCAGGTCTTTCAGCTCGGCGTTCTGGTGCTGTGTGAGCTGCTCCAGACGCTGCTTGTCACGTTCGAGCGCCTGGCGCTCGAAGGCCTGGCGCGCGTTCATCAAGATCTCGCCGTCGTTCCAGGGCTTGGTGATGTAGCGGTAGACCTCACCCCGGTTGATGGCCGCGACCGACGAGGCCACGTCGGCATAACCCGTCAGCAGGATGCGCGTGGTGGCGGGCCAGCGTGTGCGCACCTGTTCGAGCAATTGCGCGCCGTCCATCAGCGGCATGCGCATGTCGGAGATGACCAGGTCCACCTGCTCGCGGCCCATCAGCTCCAGCGCCTCGGCCCCGCTCAGCGCGGTGAAAACGCGGTAGCCGCTGCCGCGGAACAGGCGCCGCAAGGCCGAGACGATGTTCGCTTCGTCATCGACGCAGAGCACGGTCCAGGGCTCGTCGACAGGCGCCGCTTCGGCGGCTGCCGGCAGCGCGAGGTCAGCGGCCCACTCGACGGTCATCGCTCAGGCCTCGACCGCGGCGCGCACGGCCGGCAACGTGATGCGGAACGTGGTGCCCTGCCCCACCACGCTCGACACCTCGATGTGCCCGGCGTGTTTCTTCACGATGCCATACGACAGCGACAAGCCCAGCCCGGTGCCCTTGCCCACCGCCTTGGTGGTGAAGAAGGGGTCGAAGATGCGGCTCAGGTTCTCGGGCGCGATGCCGCCGCCGTTGTCGGCCACCTCGACCCAGACCTTGTCGACGTCGGTGCCGCTGCCAAGGCCCGTGCGAATGGTGATGGTGCCGCGCTCGGCCGTGATCGCGTGCGCCGCATTCACGAGCAGGTTCATGAACACCTGGTTCAGCTCGGACGGCAGGCACTCGATGTCCGGAATCTCGCCGTAGTGCTTCACCACGTCGGCCTTGTACTTGATCTCGTTGTTGACGATGTTCAAGGTGGAGTCGATGCCGTGGTGCAGATCGGCGCGCAGCCATTCCTGGGCCGAATCGACACGCGAAAAATCTTTCAGGTCCTGCACGATCTTGCGCACCCGCGTGATGCCTTCCTTCGACTCCGACATCAGCGTGGGAATGTCTTCCTTCAGGAAGTCGAGTTCGACCGCTTCACGCAGTGCCTTCAGCTTCGCGCCGGCCGGCGTGCCGGCCAGCGCAGGTTCGGCTGCTTCATATGCCGTGAGCATCGAGAACAGATCGGCCAGGTACTTCTCGAGCGTGCCGAAGTTCGAAAAGATGTAGCCGATCGGATTGTTGATCTCGTGTGCCACACCCGCCGCGAGCTGGCCGATGGAGGCGAGTTTTTCAGACTGGACGAGCTTGTCGCGCGCGACGGACAACTCGGCGTTGACCTGCTTCAACTGGTCGTTCGCAAGCAGCAGTTCCTGCACGCGGTCGTGGGTCACCTCGTCACTCATGACCGCACCCCGCTCGCCGGGTACGACGAGCGACCCGCCGCGAGGGTCGGGCCTGGCTTGGGGTGGCCCGGCGCGGCGGCCCGGGCGCGAGTGGGCACCAGATTGTTCATGGGTGGGTCTCCTTAGGTCAGCAGCGCCTGGCAGACGCTTTCGTGTTGGGTTTCGGCCTGGCGAAACACCTGCTTGCAGCGGGCTTCGTCGAGCGCCAGGCGGGACCAGGCGGGCATCGACAGCGGCGGAACCGCATCGTCTTCCTGCCGCGACATGTCGAGCGCATGCGCCATGTTGTCGGCCACGTGCAGCAGGTCGGCCAGGTTCGCTTCGTCGCCATCGGCCGGCGCGTGGTGGCTGGTGATCGCCTGCACGATCGCCGGCGAAAAACGCCAATGCTCGGCAATCAGCCCGCCGACGGACGCGTGGTCGGTGCCGAGCACGCTGCGCTCGGCGTCCATCGGCAGCAGGTCGTTGGCGCGTTGGTGCGCGAGCGTCTTGGCGAACTGCTCCGGGAAGGCGGTGGCCAGCGCGAGGCGGCCGATGTCGTGCAACAGGCCGAGCGTGAACGCGATTTCCTCTTCGCGACGCAGGGCTGCGGCCAATGCGCGCGCGCACAGGGCCGTGCCTATCGAGTGGCGCCAGAAGGCCTTGAAATCGAAGCCGCCGTTCACCGTGGCCGGGAAGCTGCCGGCCAGGCCAGCGGCCATGGCCACAGAGCGCAAGGTACGCAGGCCGAGGATGGCGGTGGCATCGGTGATCGAGGTCACCTGACGCGACATGCCGTAGAAGGACGAGTTCGCCAGGCGCAGCGTCTTGGCGGCGAGTGCCTGGTCGTTCGAGATCTTCTTCGCGAGCTGGTCGGCGTTCATGTCGTCGTCGCCGAGCGACTGGATCAGCTCCATCACCACCGCGGGCAAGGCGGGCAACTCGCACACGCGGGCGATGATGGTGTCGGCCTGAATCAGCGTCATGCTTCATCCTCCTGCCGGTACTGCGGCACGATGAGCAGCAGTGGGTTCACCGCGCCGGCCTTCAGCGTGTGGCGGAACAGCCTTTGCAGGCGCAGCCATTGCGGCGTGGCCACGGGCTGCGGCTCGGCTCCCGATGGCGGAACTGGGTCGATGACAGGGGCTTCGGTGTTCATGGCATCAATCGGCCAGGGCCAGTTCCACGCAAGGCGACAGCACCAACAACTTGCCGCGCGAGCGTGAGGGTTTGTGGATGGTTCGGCAGACGGCCTGGTAGCCGCGGCCCAGGAGTTCGATGCGTTGCGGCACACCATCGCCTTGCCGCCACACCCGCGCCAGGTCGGCCGGCAAGGCGTCTTCGGCCCAGCGGCCGAGCAGCGCGGGCTCGTGGGCGAACAGCAACTCGGCATCTGCGTTCAGGTAGGCGACCATGCCTTCGACATCGAAGCCGATCACCGGCGCGGGAATGTTTTCCAGCAGTTCGCGCGCGATGACGAGGCTCGTCTCCTCGCGGTGGATCTGCTCGTGCTGCGCCTTCAGCAGCTTCTGCAAGCGCTCGTTCACCTGCGCCAGCTCCTCGTTCGCGTACTGCACGGCGCTGCCCAGGCGGTGGTTTTCATCCACCATCTCCTTGTGCTTGAAGGCCTCTTCGATGTGCATGCGCAGGCGCTCGTCGTCCCAGGGTTTGGTCAGGAACTTGTAGATCGAACCCTCGTTGATGGCGTCGGTGATCGAGGTGAGTTCGGTGTAGCCCGACAGCACCATGCGCACCGTGTCCGGGTACAGCTCCTTGGCGCGGCGCAGGAACTCCACACCCGTCATGCCGGGCATGCGCTGGTCGGACAGGATCACGTCCACCTCGTGCTCGGCCAGGCGTTGCAGGCCTTGCGGGCCATTGCTCGCGGTGACGACGTGGTAGCCGTCGCGGCGCAACAGGCGCTTGAGCGCGGAGACGATGTTCTCTTCGTCGTCCACCAGCAGCAGGGTGCGCTTGCGAGCGCGCCGTTGCAGCAGGTGCTCGGGCAGTTGCCGGCGCTCTTGCAGCATCTCGGCCACCGCCTGCGCGCTGATCGGCGCGCTGAAGTAGTAGCCCTGCATCTGGTCGCACTTGTTGGCGATCAGCAGCGAGAGCTGGCCTTCGGTTTCCACCCCTTCGGCGAGCACCTTCATCTGCAGGCTGTGCGCCATGGTGATGACGGCGCGGGTCATCGACACATCGTGCGGCGCGGCCGTCACGTCGTGCACGAAAGAGCGGTCGACCTTCACCACGTCGATCGGCAGCTTGCGCAGGTAGTTGAGGTTCGAGTAGCCGGTGCCGAAGTCGTCGAGCGAGATCTCGATGCCCAGCGCTTTCAGCTCGCCGAGTGTGCGCGCCACGTGCTCGCTTTCCTGCATCAGCAGGCCCTCGGTGATCTCCAGGCCGAGGTAGCGCGGCTCCAGGCGAGTCTCGTGCAGGATGGCCTGGATGCGCCGGGCGATGTCGGGCTGCTGGAGTTGCCGCAGCGAGAGGTTCACCGCCACGCGGATCGGCGGCAGGCCGGCGCGCTGCCAGGCGAGGTTTTGCTCGCAGGCCGCGCGCAGCACCCATTCGCCGATGGGCAGGATGAGGCCGGTCTCTTCGGCCAGCGGGATGAAATCGGCCGGCGACACCGGGCCGATGGCCGCATCGTTCCAGCGCAGCAAGGCCTCGACGCCGACCACGGCGCCGCTGGCCAGGTCGAGTTGCGGCTGGTAGTGCAGGTGGAACTCCTGGCGCGCCAGCGCGCGGCGCAGGCCGGCTTCCATGGCCAGGCGGGCGGCGGCCTTGCCATGAGCAGCCGGCGTGTAGGCGCACAGGCGGTTGTCGCCCAGTTCATGCGCACGGTCGCGTGCGGCCTGGGCCTGCTGAAGCAGCAGGGGTGCGGCGGCGCTGTCGCGCGGGTGGAGGCTGGCACCCATCGAGCAGGTCACGCTGACTTCGGTGTTGTCGATCACGAACGGCGTGGCGAGCGCTTCGACGATGGCCTGCGCTGCCGGCAAGGCGAGTTCGTCTTCAGGCCCTTCGAGTTGGTTCAGCACCAAGGCGTATTCACCGCTGCCCAGGTGGGCCAGCCGGTCACCCGGGCGGGCGGTGCGCAGCAGGCGTTGGCCAAGTTGGTTGAGCAAGGTGTCGGCCCCCGCATAGCCCAGCGATTCGCTGACGAGCTTCAACTGATCGATCTGCAACACCAGCAGCGCGACGCGGGCTTCGTCGCGCTGGGCTTGGCGCAGCACGTCGTCCAGGTGATCGAGCAGGGACACGCGGTTCGGCAAGCCGGTGACTTCGTCGGTATTGCTCAGCAGGTCGAGGCGCTGTTCGGCGGCGCGCTGGGCGGTGATGTCTTGCAGGATGCCGACGATGCGGGTGCTGCGCCCGTGTTCGTCCACCTCGGCGATGGCCCGGTGCAGCACGGTGCGCAGGCTGCCGTCGGTGTGGACGATGCGGTGCTCGAACTCGCAAGGGTGCTGCGGCTGCACGTTGTTCAGGATGGCGCGCACGCTGGCTTCTTCACCGGCGGGCAGGCGCTCCATCAGCCATTCGCTGGGGACAGGGGCATCGCTGACGGGTTCACCGAAGATCCTGAACATGCCGGCGGACTGGGTCGCCAGGCCGGTGGCCAGTTCGTACGAGCACGAGCCGAGGCGCGCCAGTTCCTCGGTCTGCGCGAGCAGACGGTTGCGCTGCTCGGCGGCCAGCACGGCCTGCTTCATTTCGCTGATGTCGTGGACGGTCACGATGTGGGCGGGCCGGCCCATCAATTCGACCTGGATGCCGAAGACGCGCCCGTTGAAGATGCGGCCACCATGACAGATGAAGTCGGCGTCGTAGGCGTGCGAGGGCAAGCCGGCGGCGCGGCGCTGAACCTCCTCCCGGACACGCGCTCGGTCGCCGGGCGCGGTCAGCATCATGGGGTCCATGCCGCCCAGCATCTCGGCACGGCTGTAGCCGAACATCTCGGTCACCCGGGCATTGACGTAGAGCAGTCGCCCTTCCTGAGTCGCGAACACGCCCACGCGGGCCTGGTCGATCAGCACGCGGTAGATGTTCTCGGGCAGATCGGGGGGGTCGAGCCGCGGGGCCGCAGGCAGGCCGGCCGCGCTCACCGGGCTCGGTGGCATCAGGTCGGCGGTGCGGGGCCCATCCATGTTCACGTCAACCTCCTCGAATCGAGCCGAGGGCGACGGTACGGGCCCGCCCAGTGACGGAGTTTTCGGTCGCTGGCGCTCGAACTTGAGGGTGTGCTGAAACGCCGCTCAGCGCGCGCGGGCGGGGCTCAGGGCAGGCGCTCGAGGGCGCGCTGGTAGGCGGGTTGATGCATCAACGCGTCCCAGGTCAGCGGCGCGGTTTGCGGCAGCAGGTCGAGGCGGCGGGCTTCGCTGTCCGGGTCGGCCTGCCAGTTCCCGGCCGCGTGCGATTCGGCCAGGCCATCGAGCAAGGCATCGACCGCACTGCCATCACCCACCGACTGGTTGCACAACAGCACCATGTCGCAGCCCGCGTTCAGGGCCACGGCCGCGGCATCGTTGTAGCTCACGACCGTGCCACCGATGTGGCGCGCGCCTTCCATGCTGAGGTCGTCGCTGAACACCGCGCCGGTGAAGCCGAGCTGCTGGCGAAGTATGTCTTTCAACCAGCGCGGCGAAAAGCCGGCCGGCAGCGCATCGACCTTCGGATAGATCACGTGCGCCGGCATCACGCTGGCCAGGCTGGTGCTCAGAGCTTCGTAGGGCAAAGCGTCGTCGGCCAGGATGGCCTTGAGCGTGCGCTTGTCCACCGGCACGGCCACATGCGAATCGGCTTTCACGAAACCGTGGCCGGGGAAATGTTTGCCGCAGTTGTGCATGCCGGCGAGCAGCAGGCCGTGCATCAGGCTCTTCGCGAGGATGGAAACGACGCGCGCATCGCGGTGGAAGGCGCGGTCGCCGATCACGCTGCTGGCGCCGAAATCGAGGTCGAGCACGGGCGTGAAGCTGAGGTCGACGCCACAGGCGCGCAACTCGGCGCCGAGCACGTGGCCGGCGGCCGTGGCGGCATCCGTCGCGGTGAGTGCGTCCTTCATCCACAGCTCGCCCAAAGCGCGCATCGGCGGCAGGTGCGTGAAACCATCGGTGCGAAAACGCTGCACGCGACCGCCTTCATGATCGACGCAGATCAGCACATCGGGGCGGATCGACTTGATCTCGCTCGTCAGCTCGACCAGTTGGCCACGACCGACCCAGTTGCGCGCGAACAGGATCAAGCCGCCGGTCATGACTGTTCCACAATTTCATGGAGGGCGTCGGGCAATGCAGCGGCAGATCGGCTGAT
>JANYJL010000180.1 GCA_025361845.1 Rhizobacter sp. | reverse complement strand
CCAGCGCGATGGGTGCCTCGCCCACACCGATGCCGTTCGCCGAGGTCTATACCGGCCTGAAGACCGGCCTCGTCGACGCGGCCGAGAACAACTACCCGTCGTATGACGAAAGCAAACACTTCGAGTCGGCGCCGGTCTTCTCCGAGACCATCATCTGGATCGCGGTCTCGAAGGGCAGGCCCTCGAATGCAAATGTCGCCAGGCAGGAGAGGCCGATCGCGAACGCGACCGGGACGCCGAGCAACAGGAAGGCGACGAAGCTCAGCGAGAGCAGGGTCAGTGCCATGACGGGACCACTTTCTTTCCAGAGAACTGCGCGAGCAGATGCTCGATGGAGAACAGCGTGATGAGCACGCCCGAGGCGAGGATCGGGATGTAGCGCACCGCCTCCGACAGCCCGAGCGTCGGGATCGTGCTGGCGTGGGTGGACTCGGCCATTTCGGCCCCACCCGCGAACAGCGCGATCGCGAACACGATGCTCAGCACGCGAACGATGGCCGCACACCAGAACTGCGCCTTCTTCGGCAGCGCCGCGACCAGTGAATCGAGGCCGATGTGGCCCGCGTCACGCACGCCGGCCGAGGCGCCGAACATCGCGACCGACACCACCAGGAGCAGGGCGACCTGCTCCACATACGGCGGCGCGTTGTTGAAGACATAGCGCAGCACGACGCCGTAGACGACGACGCTGAGCAGGCCCACGAGGCAAATGCAGGCGATGTACATCGCCCAACGCGAGAGCCTCGCGTTCAATGCGGTCAAGCCGTTCATGGCAGTTCCCGGCGCCTACTTCGCGTCGACGATTTCTTTGACCAGCGCCTTCAGCTCCGGCGTGGTCGCGAACTTGTCCCACACCGGCTTCTCGACCTCGACGAAGCTCTTGCGGTCGATCTCGGCGGCGGGAATGATCTTCGCGCCGCCCTTGATCACGGCTGCGCGGGCATCCTTCTCCTTCGCTTCCCAGAGCGTCACGTAGTAGGGCACCGAGGCCTTCGCGGCCTTGCGCAGCGCGACCTGCTCTTCCTTCGTCAGCGTCTCCCAGATTTTCTTGGAGAACACCAGCACTTCCGGGCCCATCGAGTGCAGGGTTTCGGAGTAAACCGGTGCGGCTTCGTAGTGCTTGGCTTCGTCGAAGGACGGGTAGTTGTTCTCGGCCGCGTCGAGCAGGCCGGTCTTCAGGCCGGTGTAGACCTCGGCGAAGGGCATCGGCGTGGGCGAGGCGCCCATCGCGCCGATCAGGCTGACCCACAGGTCGGAGGGCTGCACGCGGATCTTCATGCCCTTCACGTCGGCGAGGGTCTTGATCGGCTTCTTCGAGTAGATGGAGCGCGCGCCGCTTTCGTACAGCGCCAGGCCGATGAAGCCGGCCTTGTCGAACGCGGCCAGGATCTTGTCGCCCTGCGGGCCGTACATCGTCTTGCGGAAATGATCGATGTCGCGGAACAGGAACGGGTACGACGGGATCATCGACTCGGGCACGATGCCGTGGAAGGCCGCGGTGTTGACACGCACCATGTCGAGCGCGCCGATCTTGACCTGCTCGACGGTGTCCTTCTCCGAACCGAGTGCGCTGTCGCCGAAGACCTTGATGCGGTAGTTGCCGCCGGTTTCCTTCGAGAGCACTTCACCCATGTGGGTGACGGCCATGTTGGTCGGGAAATCCTTCGCGTGCACGTCGGCCGAGCGGAAGTCGCGTGCCATCGCCGTGCCGGCGGCCAGGGTGACGAGGGCTGCGGCGATCAGGCCGGTGATCTTGCGAGTCTGGAATGTCATGGGGTCTCCTTGGGGTATGTCAGTGGAATGAGGGGAAGGGAACGCACTGGGGCAGGGGCGCTGGGCGCTGATCGATGCGGGTCACTCGAACGGGCCGGTGCGCACGAAGGCGCCGCCCTGGTAAATCACGGCCGGGTCGCTCGCGTCCAGCAACGGCAGGCGCGCTTCCACTTCGGCGCGGAACACGTCCGAGCTGTCCCGCGGGCGGTAGCCGATGTGCTTCGCGTGCGTGTTGTCCCACCACGTCGTCGCGTTGTCGGACATGCCGTAGATGATGCTGTGGCCGACCACCGGCGCGGTGAGCGCGGCGACGATCAGGCGCTCGGTGTCGTCGTAGCTCATCCAGGTGGCGAGCATGCGGCGGTCTTTCGGCGCGGTGAAGGACGAGCCGATGCGCAGGCTCACGGTCTCGATGCGGTAGCGGTCCCAGTAGAGCTGGGCGAGGTTTTCGCCGAAGGCCTTGGACAAGCCGTACAAGCCGTCCGGGCGCACCGGGTCGCGGCTGTCGATGACTTCGTCTTGCCGATAAAAGCCCGTCACGTGGTTCGAGCTGGCGAAGACGATGCGCTTCACGCCGTTCTTGCGCGCCGCTTCATAGAGGTTGTAGGCGCCGACGATGTTGCCGGCGAGGATCTTGTCCCAGGGCTGCTCGGTCGAGACGCCGCCCATGTGCACGACCGCGTCCACGTCCTTCAGCAGGCCGAGTACCGCGCCCGCGTCTTCCAGGCCGGCGACCATGATTTCCTCGCCGGCGCCGGCCTCGCCCATCTCGCTGCGGTGGCTCAGGCGCAAGGTCTCGCAATAGGTTTTCAGGCGTGGGCGCAACTCACGGCCCAGGTTGCCAGCGGCGCCCGTCAACAGCAGGCGGCGAAAACGGATCGGGGAGGCGGGTTGGGGCAGCATGGTGATTTCTTGCGCCTGGCTTGAAGGGGGCTTGATCGAAGGGCGCCGATGTTGGTACATTGGGCCGGCGTTGGTTGTCCGTCATCAGTTGTCGTACAACATGCGCAATTCTACGGACCGCGCTTGCCACGTCAAGGCAGGGCGCTAGGGGTTTTCACCAGGCCATCAGATGAACTCAGACGCTGTACCCGAGCTTCGCCGCAAGCCCCGCACGCTGGCGCTCGAATTGGTCGAATCCCTCGGCGACCGCATCCGCGACGGCCGCATCGCCCCGGGTGACAAGCTGCCGACCGAAGCCGCGGTGATGGGCGAATTCGGCGTCAGCCGCACCGTCGTGCGCGAGGCGCTGTCGAAGTTGCAGGCCTCGGGCCTGGTCGAAACGCGCCACGGCATCGGCACCTTCGCGGTCGGCTTCGGCGACGCCGCGCCCTTTCGCATCGCGGCCGACCAGTTCGCCACGCTGCGCGACGTGATCGCCGTGCTGGAACTGCGCATCGGCATCGAGACCGAAGCCGCGGCGCTCGCTGCGCAGCGCCGCACCGCGCGGAATCTGGCCGACATGCGCGCCGCACTGGACGCCTTCGAGGCGGCGCTGCAGGCGGGGCGCGACGCCGTCGGCCCCGACTTCCAGTTCCACCTGGAAATCGCCCGCGCGACCCAGAACGCGCACTACGCCGAGTTGATGGGCACGCTGGGGGCGGCCATCATTCCGCGGGCGCGGCTGGAACGGCCGGCTGCGCCGCAGGAAGGCCGAAGCCAGTACCTGCGGCTGGTGAACACGGAGCACGAAAGCATCTTCGACGCCATCGCCAGCCAGGACGCCGACGGCGCCCGCGCCGCGATGCGCACACATCTCGCCAACAGCCGCGAGCGCCGCCGCCGCGCCAACGCCGACGCCGCAGAAACACGCTAGTGCCTTGAGCGCCGCCGGCCGCGGTGGGGTCGGCTACGTGTTCATGCGCATGTTTTCACGCTTGAATTCTGCCGGATCAAGTTGTACGATGACTGACAACGACGCAGTACTGAGCAAAGGCTCGGCGCGCAATGAAAAGCCAAAGCCCCAAGGAGACAAACCATGAAACGCATCCTCTGTGCCCTCGCCACCGCCGCCGCGCTGGTGGCGCCCGCCCACGCCTGGCCCGACAAGCCGGTGACCTTGCTCGTGCCGTTCCCGCCCGGCGGCTCGACCGACATGATCGCCCGCACGCTCGGGCAGAAGCTGCAAGAGAAGTTGGGCGGCACCTTCATCGTGCAGAACCAGGCCGGTGCCGGCGGCACGATAGGCGCCGCCGCCGCCAAGCGCGCGGCACCCGACGGCTACACGATCTTCGTGTCTTCGCTCGGGCCGTTCGTGATCGGGCCGCACCTCATCAAGGGCGTGTTGTACGACCCGCTGAAAGACTTCGACTACATCACCGTCGCCGTGCAGGCGCCGAACGTGTTGGCCGTGCCCGCCAATTCGCCGCACAAGACGGTGGCCGACGTGATCGCCTTCCACAAGGCCAACCCGGGCAAGATGAGTTTCGCCTCGTCCGGCAACGGCTCCAGTGACCACCTGACGGCTGAACTCTTCTGGCAGCAGACCGGAACCACCGGCCTGCACATTCCCTACAAGGGCGGCGGCCCGGCCATGTCCGACCTGCTGGGGGCTCAGGTGGACGCGAGCTTCATGAACATCAATACGGGTCTCGCCAACATCAAGGCCGGCAAGCTGCGCGCGCTGGCGATCACGAGCGCAAAACGCTCACCGCTGTTGCCCGACGTGCCGACGCTGGAAGAGGCTGGCATCAAGGGCGTGACGGTCTACTCCTGGCAGGCTTTTGCCGCACCGAAGGGCCTGCCCGCCGACATCAAGACCAAGCTGCACGACGCCTTGGTCGAAGGACTGAACGACCCGGCCGTCAAACCCAAGCTGCTCGAACTCGGCTTCGAGATCGTGGGCAACACGCCCGAGCAGTTCACCGCTTTCCAGGCCTCGGAATTCGCGCGCTGGAAAAAGGTGATCGAGGTCGGCAAGATCACCGCGGATTGAGCCAGGAGCACACCATGTCCACACCCACCATCACGTCGCTGCGTGCCATCCCTGTCGCCGGCCGCGACAGCATGTTGATGAACCTGAGCGGCGCCCACGGCCCGTACTTCACCCGCAACCTGCTGCTCTTGACCGACAGCGCCGGCCGCACCGGCGTCGGCGAAGTGCCGGGCGGCGAGAAGATCCGCCAGACGCTCGAAGACGCCGCGCCACTCGTCGTGGGCCGGGGCATCGGCAACGTGCAGGACGTGCTGCAACGCATGCAGCGCCAGTTCGCCGACCGCGACACGGGCGGCCGCGGCTTGCAGACCTTCGACCTGCGCACCACCATCCACGCCGTCACGGCGGTTGAGTCGGCCTTGCTCGACCTGCTCGGCCAGCACCTCGGCGTGCCGGTCACGGCCCTGCTCGGCGAAGGCCAGCAGCGTGAATCGGTCGAGATGCTGGGCTACCTGTTCTACGTCGGCGACCGCAAGAAAACCGATCTCGCTTACGCAACCGACCCCGGCGCTGCCGAAGCCTGGTCGCGCCTGCGCCATGAAGAGGCGATGACGCCGCAGGCCATCGTGCGCCTGGCCGAAGCGGCGCGTGAACGTTACGGCTTCAACGACTTCAAGCTGAAGGGCGGTGTGCTGAGCGGCGACGCCGAGGTCGAGGCCATCACCGCCTTGCACGAGCGCTTTCCGCAGGCGCGCGTGACGCTCGATCCGAACGGCGGCTGGTTGCTCAAAGACGCGATCCGCCTGATGCGCGACCAGCGCGGCGTGGTCGCGTATGCCGAAGACCCTTGCGGCGCCGAAGAAGGCTTTTCCGGCCGCGAGGTGATGGCCGAATTCCGCCGCGCCACTGGCCTGCCGACGGCGACCAACATGATCGCCACCGACTGGCGCCAGATGGTGCATGCGCTGTCGCTGCAATCGGTCGACATCCCGCTCGCCGACCCGCATTTCTGGACCATGGCCGGCTCGGTGCGCGTAGCCCAGACCTGCTGCGACTGGGGCCTGACCTGGGGTTCGCATTCGAACAACCACTTCGATGTGTCGCTGGCAATGTTCACGCAAGTCGGCGCCGCCGCGCCCGGCAAGGTGACAGCGATCGACACGCACTGGATCTGGCAAGACGGCCAGCGCCTGACGAAGGAGCCGCTGCAAATCGTCGGCGGTCATGTGCAGGTGCCGAAGAAGCCGGGGCTCGGTGTCGAACTCGACATGGTCGAGGTCGAGAAGGCGCACCAACTCTACAAGCAGCACGGCCTGGGTTCGCGCGACGACGCCACGGCGATGCAGTACCTGATCCCGAACTGGAAGTTCGATCCGAAGCGGCCGTGTCTGGTCCGCTAACCCTGGAACATTTTCCCAAGCCCGACGGAGACAAAACCATGAGAGAAAACCGCCTGCGCACGATGTGGCAGAACGACCAGGCCGCCATCAACGGCTGGCTGGCCATCCCCAACAGCTTCAGCGCCGAGACCATGGCCCACCAGGGCTGGGACACGCTGACGATCGACCTGCAACACGGCGTGATCGATTACCAGACGATGGTGACGATGCTGCAAGCCATCAGCACCACCGCAACGGTGCCGATCGTCCGTGTGCCCTGGCTCGAACCCGGCATCCTGATGAAGGCGCTGGACGCCGGCGCCTACGGCGTCATCTGCCCGATGGTGAACACGCGTGAAGACGCGCAGAAGCTCGTCGCGTGGACGACTTATGCGCCGCGCGGCACACGCAGCTTCGGCCCGGTGCGGGCCTTGTTGTACGGCGGCTCCGACTACCCGACCCAGGCCGACAAGACCATCGTGCGTTTCGCGATGATCGAGACGGCGCAGGCGCTCGACAACCTCGACGCGATCATGTCGGTCGAAGGCCTCGACGCCATCTACATCGGGCCGTCGGACTTGTCCTTGGCGCTCGGCTGCCGGCCGGTCTTCGACAACGTGGACCCGCCGGTGGAGCAGGCCATTGCCCACATCCTCGAGCGGGCCACGGCGCATGGCCTGAAGGCCGGCATCCACAACGGTGTGCCGGAAGGCGCGCTGGCGCGGGTGGCGATGGGCTTCCGCTTCATCACCGTGAGTTCGGACGCGCGGCTGATGGCCGCCGGCTCGCAGCAGGTGCTGGCCAAGATGCGCGCCGCGCCGCCCGCGGCCAGCCACGGCTCGGCCACGTATTGATCGACAAGAACTTCAAAGGAACACGAACATGAACATCGGATTCATCGGCCTCGGTATCATGGGCGCGCCGATGGCGCGGCACCTGATCGACGCCGGCCACCAGCTCTTCGTCTACAGCCACGGCAAGCTGCACGCGAGCATCACGGAGACGAACGCCACGCGCTGCGCGAGCAGTACCGAGGTCGCACAACGCGCCGACATCGTCATCACGATGCTGCCCGATACGCCCGACGTAGCGGCGGTGCTGTTCGGCGAGGGCGGTGTCGCTACCGGCTTGTCCAAGGGCAAGCTCGTCATCGACATGAGCTCGATCTCGCCGATCGACACCAAAGAGTTTGCGAAGAAGATCAACGCGCTCGGTTGCGACTACCTCGACGCTCCCGTCTCGGGTGGCGAGGTCGGTGCCAAGGCCGCCTCTCTCACCATCATGGTCGGTGGCCCTGAAGCCGCGTTCAACGTGGCCAAGCCGCTGTTCGAGCTGATGGGCAAGAACATCACCCTCGTCGGCGGCAACGGCGACGGCCAGACCTGCAAGGTCGCCAACCAGATCATCGTTGCGCTCAACATCGCCGCCGTCGGTGAAGCCCTGCTGTTCGCCAGCAAGGCGGGTGCCGACCCGGCCAAGGTGCGCCAGGCGCTGATGGGTGGTTTTGCCGCCAGCCGCATCCTCGAAGTGCACGGCGAACGCATGGTCAAACGCACGTTCGCGCTGGGCTTTCGCATCGGGCTTCACCAGAAGGACTTGAACCTCGCACTCGCCGGAGCCAGAGCGCTCGGCGTCGCGCTTCCGCAGACGGCCGGTGCTGCGCAACTGATGCAGGTGTGCGCCGCCAACGGCATGCAGGACCTCGACCACTCGGCGCTCGTGCGCGCGCTCGAACTGATGGCGAACCACCAGGTCATGCCCGGCTGAGCGTGGTGTCCTCCCCCGCCCCTTGAGGGCGGGGCCTTCGAGCGGCCGCAGCGCCGCTACACAGCCACTGATCGACGTTTCGGGGCGGTCGCTTCCCTCGGACAAAGCCGGTCGATGCGCCAAAAATGAAAATATTGTTCTACTCGTATACCAGTACGACAATTGCTTTCTAGTCGACCTAGAATGTCTTCAGGCTGGCAGCAAACAAGTGGGTCAGCCGCCAACACCAACCCTGCACCAGACATCCATCGGAGGCATCCATGACATTCCAAACCAAGCGCGCCATTCTCAAGACCCTGGCGCTCGCCGCCCTGCTGGCGGTGGGCTCGGCCCAGGCCGCTGGCAAGTACGTGCTGATCAGTCACGCTCCGGATTCCGACTCGTGGTGGAACACCATCAAGAACGCGGTCAAGCAGGCCGGCGAGGACTATGACGTGACCGTCGATTACCGCAACCCGCCGAATGGCGACCTGGCCGACATGGCGCGCCTGATCGAGCAGGCCGCGGCCCAGGGCTACGACGGCGTGATCGTGACGATTGCCGACTTCAATGTGCTGCAAGGCGCCATCAAGAAGGTCACCGACAAGAAGATCCCCGTCATCACCATCAACTCCGGCACGACCGAACAAAGCGAGAAACTGGGGGCGCTGATGCACGTGGGCCAGCCCGAATACGAAGCAGGCAAGGGGGCCGGCGAACGCGCCAAGGCCGCTGGCATCAAGAGCTTTCTGTGTGTGAACCACTACGCCACCAACCCGGCCTCGTTCGATCGCTGCCGCGGCTTTGCCGAGGCGATCGGCGCCGACTTCAAGAAGAGCACCATCGATTCCGGTGACGACCCCACCGGCATCGAGTCCAAGGTCAGCGCCTACCTGCGCCAGAACCCGGGCACCCAGGCCGTGCTCACACTCGGCCCCACCTCCGCGCACCCGACACTCAAGGCGCTGGAAAAAGGAGGCTTGAAGGGCAAGATCTGGTTCGCCACCTTCGACCTCTCCGACGAGATTGGCCGCGCAATCAAGGACGGCTCGATCCAGTTCGGCATCGACCAGCAGCCCTACCTGCAGGGCTACATCCCCGTGGCCGTGATGGCGACGATGAAATCGATGAAGAGCGCTGATCTGAACGCCGTCGCCGCAGCGGTCAAGGCCAACCCCAAGACGCAGAAGCGCTTCGACGAGTACGGCCTCGCACCCGCCTACGGTGCACGCCACATCGGCTCGGGCCCGGGCTTTGTGACCAAGGACACCCTGCCCAAGGTCGAGAAGTACGCCGGCCAGTACCGCTGAGCTCCGGCGGGCGTCCGGCCCCAACCGGGTCTCGCCCGCCTCGCAGCATCGTTCTGTCGATGGCCCCGTCGGGGCCGTCGAGGGTTGCCTTCGTCCGTGAGATCCCTATGAACACTTTGAACCCAGATGGCCACAAGGCGGTGCCGGGCGCCGTGCCCGCCGCCGCCGATGAGCGCGTGCGAGAGATCGGCCGCGCGCGCAAGCTGTTGGCCCGCCCCGAGTTCGGCGCCCTCGCGGGCACCGCAATGGTCTTTTTGCTGTTCGGCCTGTCCGCGGGGGGGTCGGGCATGTTCAGCGCCGAGGGCGTGATCAACTGGGGCACCGTGGCGGCGTTCCTCGGCGTCATCGCCGTGGGCGCGGCGCTCTTGATGTTCGCCGGCGAGTTCGATCTGTCCATCGGCTCCATGATCGGCTTTGCCGGCATGATGATGGCCATCCCCTGCCTCTATTGGGGCTGGCCCGTGTGGCTGGCGGTGGTGTTCGCCTTCGCGCTCGCCATGGCGCTGGGCTGGCTGAACGGCTGGCTAGTCATCAAGACCGGCCTGCCGAGTTTCATCGTCACGTTGGCGTTCTATTTCATTCTGCGCGGGCTGAGCCTGGCGATCTCGGTGCTGCTGACCGGCAAGACGATACTTTCGAGCAATGGCGACGCCATCCTGCGCGACCTGATCGCCGCCGACCCGATGGTGCAATGGCTGTTCCAGGGCCATGTGCTGAAGGATCTGTTCAACACCCTCGCGCACGCCGGCTGGTTGGCCGCGCGCGACGATGGAACGGCCCTGGCGATCGGCGTGCCCAAGGTCATGGTCTGGTGGTTTTTGCTCACCGGCATGGGTGCCTTCGTGCTGGCTCGCACGGCAGTCGGCAACTGGATTCTCGCCATCGGGGGTGATGCGAACGCCGCCAAGAATGTCGGCATTCCGGTGGCGAAGGTGAAGATCGGCCTGTTTGTCTTCATGGCCTTTTGCGCCACGCTGTTCGCGGTGCTGCAGGTGGCCGACGCCGGCTCGGCGGCTGCCGACCGCGGGCTGCAAAAGGAGTTCGAGGCCATCATCGCCGCCGTCATCGGTGGATGTTTGCTCACGGGTGGCTTCGGCTCGGTGATCGGTGCGTCGCTGGGGGCGCTGATCTTCGGTGTGGTGCAGATCGGCATCGGCTACACCAGCATCGACAACAACTGGTACCGCGTGTTCCTCGGCGGCATGTTGCTGGCTGCGGTGCTGTTCAACAACTACGTCCGTCGGCGCGTGGCGCTGGGCCGGGCGTGACAGGGGCTGATTGTGACCACCACTGACTACATCCTCCAACTCGAAGACATCAGCAAGTTCTTCGGCCCGGTGATCGCGTTGAACGGGGTGACCTTGCGCCTCAAACGCGGCGAGGTGCACTGCCTGCTGGGCGACAACGGCGCGGGCAAGAGCACACTGATCAAGACATTGGCCGGGGTGCACGCGCCCGAGAAGGGCCAGTACCTCGTCGACGGCAAGCCGGTGCGCTTCAAGTCGCCGCGCGAAGCGCTGGATGCCGGCATCGCCACCGTCTACCAGGACCTGGCCCTGGTGCCGCTGATGAGCGTGGCGCGCAACTTTTTCATGGGCCGCGAGCCGCGCAGAAAGCTCTTCGGCGTGTTGCCGGTCATGGACCATGAATTGGCTGGACGCACGGCCATGGAGCGGCTGGCGGAGATGGGCATTCGCGTGCGCGACGCTGACCAGATGGTGGGCAACATGTCGGGCGGCGAAAAGCAGTGCCTGGCGATCGCTCGGGCCATCCACTTCGGCGCGCGCGTGTTGATCCTGGACGAGCCGACTGCCGCACTCGGTGTGAAACAAAGCGGCAACGTGCTCCGACTGGTGAGCCGTGCGCGGGATCGCGGCATATCGGTCATCTTCATCACCCACAATGTGAACCACGCCTACCCGGTGGCAGACACTTTCACGCTCTTGAACCGAGGCCAGTCGATGGGCAGCTACGCCAAGGCCGACATCAGCAAGGAGGCGGTGCTCGACATGATGGCCGGCGGCGCCGAAATGAAGAAGGTGATGGAAGACCTTGAAGGAGTCACGATTTGAAAGTCGAGCCATGAGCATGCACGGCCGCCCGATGAGCCTGCCCAGCCCCCTGAGTTTCCCCACGGGTCGCCGTTTCGACCTGGCCTGTCTCGGCCGCCTCGCTGTCGATCTCTATGCGCAACAGGTTGGCGCGCGGCTCGAAGACGTGTCGAGCTTTGCCAAGTACCTCGGCGGCTCATCGGCCAACATAGCCTTCGGCGTGGCGCGTCTGGGCTTGCGCTCGGCGATGGTCTCGCGCGTGGGCGACGAGCAGATGGGCCGCTTCCTGGTCGAGACCCTGCAACGCGAAGGTTGCGACACCTCGCAAGTGCAGATTGACCCGCAGCGTTTGACGGCGCTGGTGCTGCTCGGCCTGAAAGACCGCGACACCTTCCCGCTGATCTTCTACCGCGAGAACTGCGCCGACATGGCGGTCGACGCCCAACTCATCAGCGAAGACTTCATTGCCGGCTGCCGCTCGCTGCTGATCACCGGCACGCACCTTTCCACGCCGACCGTGCGCGCGGCTTCGACCGCTGCACTCGGGTATGCGAAGAAGCATGGCGTCGTGCGGGTGCTCGACATCGACTACCGGCCGGTGCTGTGGGGCCTCACACAACGCGGCGACGGCGAGACCCGCTTCGTCGCGAACGATGCCGTCACCGCACAGTTGCAGGAGATGCTGCCGCACTTTGACCTGCTGGTCGGTACCGAAGAGGAATTCCTGATCGCCGGCGGTGTGCCCGACAACCTGCTCGCTTCGCTCAAGCGCGTGCGCCAGGTGAGCGCCGCGGCCTTCGTCGTGAAGCTCGGCGCGAAGGGCTGCTGCTACATCCCCGGCGCGGTGCCCGAGCGCATCGAAGACGCCGTCACCGCGCAAGGCGAACGGGTCGAGGTGATGAACGTGCTGGGCGCGGGCGATGCCTTCCTCGGCGGCCTGATGAGCGGCCTGCTGCGCGGCCACGATTTCCTCGAATCGGCGCGCATCGCGAATGCCTGCGGTGCGATCGTCGTCTCGCGCCACGCCTGCGCGCCGGCCATGCCGACGCCGGCCGAGCTCGCGCACTGGTTCTCCGGCACGCGCAACCCGAAGGTCGATGCCGACAAGCAGTTGGCGCATCTGCACCGCGTGACGCCGAACCGCAAAGCCTGGAACGAACTCTGCGTGATGGCCTTCGACCACCGCAGCCAGTTCTTCGAGATGGCGCGTGATGCGGGTGCCGACGAGAGCCGCATCCCCGAGTTGAAGAAGCTGCTGGTGCGTGCGGCCGAGCAGGTCGAGCGCAGCCATGCGCTGCAAGGCAAGCTGGGCATCCTGTGCGACAGCAGCTATGGCGCCGATGCACTCGCCAGCGCCACCGGCCGCGGCTGGTGGGTCGGCCGCCCGGTCGAGCTGCCCGGTTCACGCCCACTCCGGTTTGACATCGGCGATTCGATCGCTTCGCAGCTCATCCACTGGCCTGCCGAGCAGGTGGTGAAGTGCCTGGTGCACTACCACCCGGACGATGAACCCGAACTGCGGCTGGAGCAGGAAAGCCAGATCTCGTTGCTCTGGGAAGCGACACGCGAAAGCGGCCACGAGCTGCTGCTCGAAATCATCCCGCCGCGCCCGATGACGGCACCCGGCACGGCCGACGCGGCGGTGCTGCGTTCGGTCAAACGCCTCTACAACCTCGGCTACAAGCCCGAATGGTGGAAGCTCGCGCCGATGAGCGCGGCCGGCTGGGCCGAGCTGCAGGCACTCGTCGCCGAGCGCGACCCGTATTGCCGCGGCGCGGTGATCCTCGGCCTGAACCAGCCGCTCGAAGACCTGGTGCGCGGTTTCGCGCAGGCCGGTAACCCCATCGTCAAGGGCTTCATGGTCGGCCGCACGCTGTGGGTCGATGCGAGCAAGCGCTGGCTGAAGGGCGAGATCGATGATGCCGCCTTCATCGGTACCGTGGCCGCCAACTTCGCGACCTTGGTGGATGCCTGGTTCGCCGCGCGCGCCGGCAGCAAAGCGGCGGCCTGAACCCGAGAGACACCCATGAAAACCATCCGTTTGACCCTGGCCCAGGCGCTCGTGCGCCACCTCGCCGCGTTGCGTGTCGAAGAGGCCGACGGCTCGCTCACGCCCTACTGCGGCGGGGTGTTCGCGATCTTCGGCCACGGCAACGTGGTCGGCATGGGCGAAGCGCTGCATGCCGAGCGCGAAACGCTGCCCACCTACCGCGCCCACAGCGAGCAGGGCATGGCGTACGCCGCGGTGGCCTATGCGAAGGCCGCGATGCGCCGCCGCATTCTGGCGGTGAGCACCAGCATCGGCCCCGGCTCGACCAACCTGATCACCGCTGCCGCCGTGGCGCATGTGGACCGCATCCCGGTGCTGCTGCTGCCGAGCGACACCTTCGCCACACGCCGGCCCGATCCGGTACTGCAACAGGTCGAGGACTTCCAGCAAGGCGACGTGACGGCGAGCGATTGTTTCCGCCCGGTCTCGCGCTACTTCGACCGCATCACGCGGCCGGAGCAGATACTCACCGCCTTGCCGCGCGCCATTCAGGTGATGACGGACCCGGCGATGTGCGGCCCGGTCACGCTCTCGCTGCCGCAGGACGTGCAGGCGATGGCCTTCGATTGCCCCGAGAGCTTCTTGCACCCGGAGCCGATCCGCTTCCGCCGCCCGCCGCCGGACGCCGATGAACTCGCGCGCGCCGTCAAGCTGTTGGCCGCGGCACGCAAGCCTTTGATCGTGGCCGGCGGCGGCGTGTTGTACAGCCAGGCCGGTGCCGCCTTGCGTGCCTTTGCGGAGAAGCACGGCGTGCCGGTCGCCGAGTCGCACGGCGGCAAGAGCTGCGTCGCCTGGGACGCGCCGCTGAACCTGGGGGGCATCGGCGTCGACGGTGGCACCGCTGCCAACGAGATCGCGCCCGATGCCGACCTGGTGCTCGCCGTCGGCACCCGCTTGCAAGACTTCACGACCGGCTCGCACGCCCTGTTCGCCCACGCCAAATTGCTGAGCCTGAATGTGCAACGTTTCGACGCCGGCAAGTGGAGTGGCGCGATGCTGGTGGCCGATGCGAAGCTCGGGCTGGAAATGTTGTCCGCTGGGCTGACCGGTTGGAAAGCCGATGCCGCGTGGACGACCCGCTCGCGCGAGAGCGCGGGTCGCTGGAACAAACGTGTCGCCGAACTCACCACGAACGTGCCGAAAGGTGTGCTGCCCTACGACGCTGAAGTGATCGGCGCGGTGCGCGATTCGTATGCCGATTCGCCAGCGCGCGACATCGTCGTCTGCGCTGCCGGCACCTTGCCAGCCGAGCTGCACAAACTCTGGCGCGCTTCGCGGCCGGGCGGTTACCACGTCGAGTACGGCTACTCGTGCATGGGCTATGAAGTCGCCGGTGGGCTGGGCGTGAAGATGGCGGTGCCCGACGCCGAGGTGATCGTGATTGTCGGCGACGGCTCCTACATGATGCTCAACACCGAGCTGGCCACCTCGGTGATGCTAGGCCAGAAGATCATCGTCGTGATCCTCGACAACCGCGGCTACGGATGTATCCAGCGCCTGCAGGACGCCACCGGCAACGGCAGCTTCAACAACATGCTCGACGACTGCGTGCCCGAAGGCGGCGCCCGGTCGACCATCGATTTCGCGATGAATGCGCGCAGCATGGGCGCCCACGCGGTGCACGTGCCTGACGTGGCCAGCCTGAAGACGGCGATGGTCGCGGCGCGTGCCGCGACCACGTCGCAGGTGATCGTGATCGACACGACCCACACACGCACGACCGCCGACGGCGGCACCTGGTGGCAGGTCGGTGTGCCCGAGGTGTCGGAGCGGCCGGCTGTGCGCGAGGCGCATGCAAGAAGCATCGATGCCCAGACCCGTCAACGACTTTGATGTCTGCCCCGAGGTCGCCGCTGTGCGGCGCCCGCCCCCCCGAGCGGTGCAAAAAACTCGGGGCGGCCCTTCGATTTTTTGAGAAAGATGAATGATGAAACCCTGGAACGTCCGCATCGGCATCAACCCCATTTCCTGGAGCAACGACGACCTGCCCTCGCTCGGCGGTGAAACGCCGCTCGAAACCGCCTTGTCCGAAGGCGCGGAAATCGGCTTCGAAGGCTTCGAGCTCGGTGGCAAGTTCCCGTCCGACCCGCAGGCGCTGAAGGCCAAGCTCGCCGAGTACGGCGTAGCCTGCGTATCGGGTTGGTACTCGGGCCGCCTGGCCGAAGGCACGCTGGCCGATGAGCTGGTCAACTGCGTCGCCCACATGACGAAGCTGCAGGTGCAAGGCTGCAAGGTCGTGGTCTACGGTGAAGTGGCCGGCTCGGTGCAGGGCCAGATCGACACGCCCTTGTCCAAGCGCCCGCACTTCACGAGCGATGCCTTGTGGAAGGGCTATGCCCAGCGCCTGAACGCCTTCGGAGCGCACCTGAAGTCTACTTACGGCATCACGCTCGCTTACCACCACCACATGGGCGCCTATGTGCAATCGCCCGAAGACGTGGACCGGCTGATGGCCGAGACCGATGCCAGCGTGGGCTTGCTGTTCGACACCGGCCACGCCTACTTCGGCGGCGCGGCCGACCCGCTGGTGCTGCTGAAGAAGCACCTGAAGCGCATCGTGCACGTGCATTGCAAGGACGTGCGAGCGGATGTCGTCACGACGGCGCGGAATCGCCACTGGGCCTTCCTGCAAGGTGTGATCAACGGCACCTTCACCGTGCCGGGTGATGGTGCGATCGATTTCGACGCCATCCTGTCTACCCTGAACGGCGCCGGCTATGAAGGCTGGCTGGTCGTCGAGGCCGAACAAGACCCGGCCGTGGCGCCGAGCTACCAGTATGCGAAGAAGGGCTACGACACGCTGCGCGGCATCGTCGATCGCATCAACGCACAACACGCGAAGGTGGCGTGATGGTCAGCCAGCTGCTTGCCAAGGCCGCGCCGCAAGGGCGCGAGATCGTCGAAGTCACGCCAGAGCGCGCCGGCTGGACGCACGTCGGCTTCCGCGCCGTGCGCCTGGCCGCCAATGAAACCGAAAGCCTGGCCACCGGCACGCGCGAGTTGTGCATCGTCGTGCTGACCGGCACCGTCGACGTGACGGTGGACGGCGTGACGCACGCCAGCCTGGGCACACGCGACAGCGTGTTCGCCGAAGTGTCGCCTGCGGCCGTCTACGTGCCGGGCGGCAAGGACGTGACGATCCGCGCCGTGCGCAACGCCGAGGTCGCGCTGTGCAGCGCGCCGGCCGGCGCCACGCTGCGTGAAACACGGGTCATCGACCCGGCGGCGATGCCGCGCAGCGTACGCGGGCAGGGCTCGAACACGCGCTACATCTGCGACATCCTGCCCCACACCGACCCGACCGCGGCTCATCTGTTGGTGGTCGAAGTGGTCACGCCGGCCGGTCATTCGTCGAGTTATCCGCCGCACCGCCATGACCGCGAAGAGCTGCCGGTCGAAACTCAATTGGAAGAGACCTATTACCACCGTGTAAACCCGCCCCAAGGGTTTGCCTTCCAGCGGGTTTATACCGATGACCGCACCCTTGACGAATCCATGGCTGTCGAGAATCACGACACCGTGATGGTGCCGCGGGGTTACCACCCCTGCGTGGCGCCGCACGGCTACGACCTTTACTACCTGAACGTGATGGCCGGCCCTCAGCGCCACTGGGTTTTCAAGAACGACCCAGTGCATGAGTGGATGCTCAAACGCTGAAACGTTGCGTAACCTGGACACGGACGAACCCGCATCCCGCCCGAGGCGGCTCGCGCCCATTTGAGTGCGTTGACGGTCCGATGCGTCGAAATGGCGCGCCGATGGCTACCCAAGGCGCGTCCTGGCGCCCCAGTGGATGCAAGCCTGCAGGAACCCGCGTGAAACCGGCGCAGCCGTTCGGGATGTGCGCTATGCGGCATGAAACGGCTCGCTGAGAATCCGGTTCGATACGCTGTCTCGCTGTCGCAACACATCGTCCACAGAGCAAGACGGCGTTGGATAATAAATTTGTCATTCGTATTTAAGTGTTCCCCAGAGGCCGGAGTCCCGGCCGCATTTCGCCCAACCAAGAGGAGATATCCCCATGATTCGTTATTCCAAGCAAGTGGCCCAGCTGACCGCCATCGCTGCGGCTGCTGTTCTGGCTGCTCCGGCATTCGCTGCAACGGATACCAATGCCAATGCCGAATTCGACACGACGTACCTGAACAAGAGCCAAGACCAGATCTCGCAAGGCGGCCGCATCGAAGTGAACATCACCGGCAAGACCAAGGTCGGTGACGGTTACGTCGCTGGCAAGGGCACGGCGATCCTGAACAACAACGGCAGTGCAACCACCGACGATTCGTGGGTTGAGGGTGGCATGGGTGCATTCTCGGTTCGCCTGGGCCGTTTCGAAGCGACCGCCCTGGCATCGACCCCGGCCGACGTGCTGGTTGTCGGCCGCGTTGGCTACATGGGTGACAAGCTCCGTGGCCGCTCCATCGGCAATCAAGACTCGTACGTTGCCAATGCTCCGGCCCGCATCAACGGCCAGCCGCACTTCACCTTCACCGGCGACCTCGGCGGCGGCATGGCGATTGAGTTTGGCTTGGTCGAAGAGAACACTGGCACGAACCAGTCTTCTAAGTCGGCGAAGTTCGGTATTCGTCCTGTGGTCAAGTTTGCGGCTGGCCCTGTCAGCGGCGCGGTGGGCTTCGAGAAGAGCGGTCTGTCGGGTTCGAAGGTCGGCATCGCCGGCACCGGCGCGTTCGATCTGGGTGGCGGCGCCGGGGTCGGCCTGAACCTGGCCTCCGAAGGCAAGAATGCGGCGAACAACGAAATCTCCACGGCCACTGGCTTCGGTGTGTTCGGCACCTTCGGCCCCGTGACTGCCGAAGTTCAGGCAGGCAAGGACCACTTCGGCAACAAGGGCAACTATGCCTACGTGACCTATGGCATGCCCTTCTTCGGGACGCCGGCGATGTTCTACATTGGCGTGTCGACTGGCAAGACTCCGGTCGCGCAGACCCTTGTGGGCACCGTTGCGAACACGCCTTTGCTTACCGGTAACGTCAAGGAAACCGGCATCCGCGCTCGCGTTCACTACGACTTCTGATCCCCATCGAGAGCCTGCGGGGGTTTGCCCCGCCTCTTCATGCAAAACGGGCCCGCGGGGCCCGTTTTTTTTGCCGTCGTTATCCTTATTTCGCTGTCGGCATCACGAACTCGGCACCCTTGGCGGTGCTCTCCGGCCAGCGCTGCATCACCGACTTCTGCTTGGTGTAGAAGCGCACACCCTCTTCGCCGTAAGCGTGCATGTCGCCGAACAGGCTGCGCTTCCAGCCGCCGAAGCCGTGCCAGGCCATCGGCACGGGAATCGGGACATTGATGCCGACCATGCCGACCTGGATGCGCCGCGCAAATTCACGCGCCACGTTGCCGTCGCGCGTGTAGCAGGCCACGCCGTTGCCGAACTCATGCTCGTTGACGAGCTTCACCGCAGTGGCGAAATCGGGCACGCGCACGCAAGCGAGCACCGGGCCGAAGATCTCTTCCTTGTAGACCCGCATCTCGGGCGTGACGTGGTCGAGCAAGCTGCCGCCGGTGAAGAAGCCGCCTTCATGGCCGGCCACCTTGTGGCCGCGGCCGTCGACGACGAGCTTGGCGCCTTCCTTCACGCCGATGTCGATGTAGCCCTCGATGCGCTCCAAGGCCTGCTTGGTGACGATCGGGCCCATCTCGGCATCGAGCTCCATGCCGTTCTTGATCTTCAACGCCTTGGCGCGCTCGGCGACCTTGCCGACGATCTTGTCGCCCACGTCGCCCACCAGCACCGCCACGCTGATTGCCATGCAGCGCTCGCCGGCCGAACCGTAGGCCGCGCCGATCAGCGCATCAACCGTCTGGTCGATGTCGGCGTCCGGCATCACGACCATGTGGTTCTTCGCGCCGCCGAGGGCCTGCACCCGCTTGCCGTGGTGCGCGCCGGTTTCGTAGATGTACTGTGCGATCGGTGTGGAGCCGACGAAGCTCAGCGCCTTCACGTCCACATGCGTCAGCAGCGCGTCTACCGCCACCTTGTCGCCTTGCACGACGTTGAACACGCCGTCCGGCAAGCCGGCTTCCTTCAGCAGCTGCGCCATGAAGATCGAAGGCGACGGGTCGCGCTCGCTCGGTTTGAGGATGAAGGTGTTGCCGCAGGCCAGCGCCACCGGAAACATCCAGCACGGCACCATCACGGGGAAGTTGAAGGGCGTCACGCCCGCCACCACGCCGAGCGGCTGGCGCAATGTCCAGTTGTCGATGCCTGTCGAGACTTGATCGGTGAAGTCGCCCTTCAGCAGTTGCGGAATGCCGCAGGCGAATTCGATGATGTCGATGCCGCGCATGACCTCGCCTTGCGCGTCGGTGAACACCTTGCCGTGTTCGGCGGTGATCATCGCGGCGAGCTTGTCCTTGTTCTTGTTGACCAGCGCGAGGAAGTTGTTCATCACCCGCGCACGGCGGATCGGCGGTGTGTCGGCCCAGGCCGGGAACGCGGCTTTCGCAGCGGCCACCGCGGCATTGACTTCTTCGACCGAGGCCAGCACCAGTTCCCGCGCAATGGCGCCGGTGGCCGGGTTGTAGACCGCCTGTCGGCGGCCGCTGGTGGAGCCGGTGATGCGGCCGTTGATGAAGTGGCCGATCTCGGCGGTGGCGGTGAAAGCTTCGGGTGCGCCCATTGAGAAGTCTCCTAGTGTGGTGAGTTCAAGTCTAGGACTCGGTTCCGGGCTTGCCTAGGCGGTTCGGATGATTTCATTGTTTGCGATACTGAACAATCAGCATCAAAACTCAGGAACAACCCTTATGGAATCTGCCCAGGCCGACAGCCTCTGGTCGCACGTTCATTTGCTCAGCGTGATCGCCCAGGCCGGCAGCTTCACGCTCGCGGCGCAGCGCCTTGCACTCAGCAAGGCCGCGGTCAGCCAGCGCTTGGCCGAGCTGGAGCGCCAGGTCGGGCTGACGCTGGTTCAGCGCACGACCCGCTCGGTGCGGCTGACCGAAGCCGGCCAGCGCCTCGTGGACGACACCGCCGAGTCTTTTGCCCACATCGCCCGCAGCATCGGCAACGTGCGTGATCTGGCGGGCCAGCCGCGTGGCCTGGTGCGCGTGACGGCGCCGGTGGCGCTCGGCCGGCAACAGGTGGCACCGACGCTCGAAGCCTTCTTTCGCGATTACCCCGAGGTGCGGGTCGAGATGGAGCTGTCGGATCGTGTGGCGAACCTGGCGCAAGAAGGCTTCGACCTCGCAGTGCGCCACACCAGTGCGCCGCCCGACAACCACGTGGCCTGGAAGCTCTGCGAATCGCGCACACTGCTCGTCGCCAGCGCCGGCTATTTGCGCCGCCGCGGCACGCCGGCGCATCCCGATGAATTGACGCAGCACGATTGCCTGGCCTACCTGCGCACCGGGCCGGCGCAGTGGTTGTTTGAACACACACGCGAACCAGCGCGCGGCGCGCGCGCGGCCGAGCCCGCGCGGGTGAGCGTGTCCGTGCAAGGCCCGCTGCGTGCCAACAATTCCGAGCTGCTGCGCGATGCCGTGCTCGCCGGCTTGGGCATCGCGCAGTTGCCTGATTTCAGCGCGTCGGCCGCCTTGCGCGCGGGCCGCTTGCGCGAGGTGTTGCCCGGCTGGCGCCCTGTCGGCTTTTTCGGCGATGCGATCTACGCGACACGGCCCTGGAGCCCGACCACGCCGCGTGCCGTGCAGGTGCTGGTGGCGCACCTGCGCTCGGCGTTGGCAGCGGGCTTCGCGGTCTGATCGCAACCCGGCATGTCGCTCGCCGGCTCGGTGCCGGCCCCGATGTCGAAGCGCGATCTTCCGCGTTAAGCTCGCTGCGAACAGGGCTGAAAACACGTTGCGTCGCAACCGCAGCCCTGGGCCGCAGCCACCTTCGTGGCGCGAAGTCCCCAGCCGTTGGAGATCGACACCATGAGCTCACGCCGTCATTTCATCCAGACCCTGCCCATCGCCTGCGTTGCGGTGTGCGCCGGCCGCGCGGCGTTTGCCGCCGACGCGCCGATGGTCGACGAAAAGGATCCGCAGGCCGCGGCACTCGGCTACGTGGCCGACGCGGCCAAGGCCGACAAGGCGAAGTACGCCAACTACGCCGCCGGCCAGAACTGCGGCAGCTGCCAGCTGTATCAAGGCAAGGCCGACCCGAAGGGGGTGTGCCCGCTGTTCGCCGGCAAACAGGTCGCGGCCAAGGGCTGGTGCAGCGCGTTCGCGAAGAAGGCCTGAGCTTGCGCGGCGGCCTGACGACGCACGCACGGCATGCCAATCATTCCCACTGATCACCCGGACCGGTTCGCTCTCGCCGAAGAGGCGCATTCCCGCCCGCCCGAAGCACTGGAAACGCCGACGCGGGCGACCTACGTCGCCGTGCTGATCGAGCAGGACGACCGCGAGCGTGAACAGGCCCACCTGGCCGCGTTGTGCGAGTTGTACGCCGTGCCGCCACCGCCGCCCGGTGCCACGCACTTCAGCGCGCCGCTCGGCGATTTGCGGGTGAAGTGGGAGCGCCACGGCGAGTTCTCCGGCTACACGTTTTTTGCCACCGGGCGCAGCCCCAAACCCTTCAGCGAGCCTGCCGCGGCGCGGCTGCCGCCGGACTGGCTGGCCGCGATCCCCGGCCGCACGGTGGTGGCGGCGCACGCCAAGCTGGTGCCCGAAACGAATGTGCTGCCGGATGCGGCCTACCTCGCGGCGCACTTCGAAGGCAATGTCGTCGTCGGCTCGGAAATCGGCGACGGCGCGGGCCTGGCCTACACCGATTTCAAGATTCACCCGGACGGGTTTTCGCGCTTCCTCGTCGTCGACCGCGGCTTCACACCGCGCCAGGCCGGCCGCACTTTGCAGCGCCTGTTCGAGATCGAGGTCTACCGCATGCTCGCGCTGCTGGCCTTGCCGATCGCGCGCCGGCAGTCACCCCGCATCGTCGCGATCGAACGCTCGCTCGCGGCACTCACCGACGGCATCGCGCAAGGCCGCGGAGACGACGAAGCGCTGTTGCATGAACTCACGCGCCTGGCGGCCGAAGTCGAGAGCGGCCTGGTCGCGAGCCAGTTCCGTTTCGGCGCCTGCCGCGCGTATTTCGAACTCGTCACCACCCGCATCGGCGAGCTGCGTGAGAAGCGCCTGCCCGGCATCCAGACCATCGAGGAATTCATGGAGCGGCGCTTCACGCCCGCGGTGGCGACGTGCACGACCGTCTCGCAGCGGCTGCACGATCTGTCCGAGCGGGTGGCGCAGGCCAGCGGCCTGCTGTCGACCCGCGTCGACATCGCCCGCGAGCGCCAGAACCAGGCCCTGCTGGCTTCGATGGACCGGCGTGCCAAGTTGCAGCTTCGCTTGCAGCAGACGGTCGAAGGCCTGTCGGTCGCGGCCATCGTGTACTACGTGGCCGGCGTCGTCGGCTATCTCGCCAAGGCGCTGAAGGCGGGCGGCCTGCATGTCGAGCCGGACCTCATCGTCGGCATCGTCATCCCGATCGTGGCCGTGCTCGTGCTGATCGAGGTGCGGCATGCTCGGCAGCGCGTGCGCGCGGCCGAGCAGGCGGCGTCGCAGGCCATCACGAAGTGACGCGTGCGCTTTCTTTCCTCGCTTGTTTGTTGTGCTTGTTTGTCGTTTAGGGCAGTTTGAACATGGCAGTACCGTTCCCTTTTTCGGCCATCGTCGGGCAGGACGAGATGAAGCTCGCGATCCTGGTCGCGGCCATCGATCCTTCGATCGGCGGCGTGCTCGTGTTCGGCGATCGCGGCACCGGCAAATCGACCGCGGTGCGCGCACTGGCGGCCCTGCTGCCGAAAATGCGCTGCGTGGTCGGCTGCCGCTACGGCTGCGATCCGGCCGGCGCCGGTGGCTGCGCTGACTGCATCGCCTTGAAGGCGAAGGGGGTGCCGAAGAGCCACCTCGTGCCCGTGCCTGTGGTCGACATGCCGCTCGGCGCGACCGAAGACCGCGTGGTCGGCGCGCTCGATCTGGAGCGCGCGCTCTCGCAAGGCGTGAAGGCCTTCGAGCCGGGCCTGCTGGCGCGCGCGAACCGCGGCTTTCTCTACATCGACGAAGTCAATCTGCTCGAAGACCACCTCGTCGATCTGCTGATCGATGTGGCCGCGTCGGGCGAAAACGTTGTCGAGCGCGAAGGCCTGTCCGTGCGCCACCCCGCGCGCTTCGTGCTGGTCGGCAGCGGCAACCCGGAGGAAGGCGAACTGCGCCCGCAGTTGCTCGACCGCTTCGGTCTCTCGGTCGAAGTGAAGACACCCGAAGACCTGCCCTCGCGCATCGAGGTCGTGAAGCGGCGCGATGCCTTCGAGCGCGACCCGGCCGCCTTCACCGACAAGTGGAAGAAGGAGGACGAGCGCATTCGCAAGCGCATCGTCAAGGGGCGAGAGTTGCTGCCCGAGGTGGTGGTGCCCGATGCCGCGCTGGAGCGCGCCGCGCGCCTGTGCATGGCGCTCGGCACCGACGGCCTGCGTGGCGAGTTGACGCTGATGCGCGCCGCGCGCGCCTTCGCGGCGCTGGAAGGCGATGCACAGGTCGGCGACACGCACCTGAAGCGCATCGCCGCACCTGCACTGCGGCATCGTTTGCGCCGCAATCCGCTCGACGATGCGGGCTCGACGGAGCGTGTCGAGCGCGCGGTGGCCGAGCTGTTCGGCAGCTGACGCAGACGGAGCGTTGGCGGTGACCGAGCACAACGAGCCCCCAGCCGCAGCGCCGCTGTCGCCCTGGGCCGATGCGCTCACGGTGGCGGCCCTGTTCGCGGTCGACCCGGCGGGCCTCGGCGGTGTGGCCGTGCGGGCCCACGCCGGGCCGGTGCGCGACCAGTGGCTGGCCGCGCTGCGCGCCCTGCTGCCGGCCGATGGCGCCTGGCGTCGCGTGCCCCTGCACATCAACGACGAACGCCTGCTCGGCGGGCTCGACCTCGCCGCCACCTTGCAGGCGGGCCGCCCGGTCGCGCAGCGCGGTGTGCTGGCCGAGGCCGATGGTGGCGTGGTGATCCTGGCAATGGCCGAGCGCGTGAATGCGGCCACCGCGGCGCGCCTGGCCGCGGTGCTCGACACCGGCGAAGTGAGCGTCGCGCGCGATGGCGTGGCGCTCGTGAACCCGAGCCGCATCGGCATCGTCGCGCTCGATGAAAGTGCGCACGACGACGAACACCTGCCACCCGCCTTGACCGACCGGCTCGCGTTCCGGCTCGATCTGTCGATGATCACGCTGCGCGATGCCTTCGATGCCGATGCGGTGATGCCTGCCGATGCAGCGGGCGAGGTGGCGCGTGCGCGCGCTTTGCTGCCCTCGGTCCAGGCCGATGCCAGCCTGGTGGAGGTGCTGTGTGCTGCGGCGCTCACGCTCGGGGTGGACTCGATGCGCGGCTCGCTGCTGGCCCTGCGCGTCGCGCGCACGGCGGCCGCGCTCGAAGGCCGCGCAGCGGTGACTCAAGACGATGCAGCGCTCGCCGCGCGCCTCGTGCTTGCGCCGCGCGCGACACGGCTGCCCGCGCCGCTGCCGAATGAAGAAGAAGAGGTCGCCGAAAGCCCACCGACTGACAATGCGCCAGAGGGCGCGGACGGCACCGACAGCGACCCGGAAGACAAGGGCGAGGACAGTGGCGAAGACCGGCCAGACGACGCTCCGCCGCCTGAGCCGCCGCCGGCCGAGGCACTCGACGACGTGGTGCTCGAAGCCGCGCAGGCTGCCATTCCCGCCGGCCTGCTCGCGCAATTGCAGCTCGCCGAAGCGAGCGCCTCGCGCGGCCAGAGCAGTGGGCGCGCGGGCGCGGTGCAGCAGGGGCGCTTGCGGGGCCGCCCGGCCGGCGTGCGGCGCGGTGAACCGCGTGGCGGCGCGCGCCTGAACCTGATCGAAACCCTGCGTGCTGCCGCGCCGTGGCAGACGCTGCGCCGGCGTGAGCTGCCCGCAAATGCGCCGCGCCGCATTCAAGTGCGTGCGGAAGACTTCCACGTCACCCGCTTCAAGCAGCGCAGCGAAACCACCACCGTGTTCGTGATCGATGCGTCCGGCTCGGCCGCCCTGCACCGCCTGGCCGAAGCCAAGGGCGCGGTCGAACTGCTGCTGGCCGATTGTTACGTGCGCCGCGACCGGGTCGCCGTGCTCGCGTTCCGGGGCGACACGGCAGAGCTGCTGTTGCCGCCGACCCGTTCGCTGGTGCGTGCCAAACGCAGCCTGGCCGGCCTGCCAGGTGGCGGGGGCACGCCGTTGGCGGCCGGTCTCGACGCAGCGACGGCGCTGGCCGACGCCATCCGCCGCGGTGGCGCCACGCCGGTGATCGTGATGCTGACGGATGGCCGCGCCAATGTCGGTCGCGATGGCCTGCGCGGCCGTGCGGTTGCCGAAGACCACGCGCGGCTGGCCGCCCACCTCATGCGTGCGGCGCGCCTCACCAGCCTGCTCGTCGACACCTCGGCCCAACCCCAAGCGAGCGCTCGCCAACTGGCCGAGGACATGGGCGCCACCTACCTGGCGCTGCCGTATGCCGGGGCTGCGGCCTTGTCGACGGCGGTGCGCGCCGTCAGCGCCGGCTCGGCCGACAGCGTGGGACCGCGGCGGTGAGCGATCGGCTGGTGTGGGAAAGCGATGGCCGCGATTGGCCGAATCGCATCGCCAGCCGGTTCGTCGTTGCCGATGGCCTGCGCTGGCATGTGCAGCAGACCGGCCAGCCGGTGAGCGAGGCGCCTGCGTTGCTGCTGATCCACGGCACTGGTGGCTCGCTGCACTCCTGGCGTGACGTGGCGCCGCGGCTCACCGCGTATTTCCACGTCGTCGCAATCGATCTGCCCGGGCATGCCTACACCTCGGCGGCGCCGGCGGCGCAGATGTCCTTGCCCGGCATGGCGCGTGCGCTCGGCGCACTGCTCAAAGAACTCGGTGTCGCACCGACGATCGTCGTCGGCCACTCCGCCGGTGCGGCCATCGCGGCGCGGCTGGCGTTGGACGGGCCGATCGCGCCACGCGCGCTGGTCGGCATCAACGCGGCGATGCTGCCCTTCCACGGCCTGCCGGGCCTCGTGTTCGCGCCGATCGCCCGCGTGCTGGCCGGTGCCAGCCTGGTGCCGCGCCTGTTCGCCTGGCGCGCACAGGACACCGCCTCGCTGGCGCGCCTGATCGCCCGCACCGGCTCGACGCTCGACCCCGCCGGCACCGCGCTCTACGCCCGCCTAGTGCGCAGCCCGGGTCACGTGGCCGGGGCGCTGGCGATGATGGCGAACTGGGACCTCGACCCGCTGTGGGCCGAACTGCCGCGCCTGGCGCCCGCGCTGCTGCTGGTGGTCGGCAGCCAGGACGCCACCGTGCCGCCCGACCAGGCCACGCGTGTCGCGGCCCGCGTGCCCGGCGCCCGTGTGGTGCGCCTGCAGGGGCTCGGGCACCTGGCGCACGAAGAGCGGCCGCACGAGGTGGCCGAGATCGTTCTGGGCCTGGCACGCGGGCTGAATATAGTGACCCCGCTCGGTGGTCAAGGGCTAAACTCGTCGTTTATCGACGGCACCGCCTGAAGACCTTCTTACCGGGTTTCGGCGCCGAGCTGGCTGGTTGTTCAAGGAGACCTGCGTTGACGAATCGGTCGGGCAAAGCCACTGACCTGAGCGCCCTGTCCGGCCTGGCGCCGGAGTTGGCCGCCACGCTGGCGTCGATCGCCGGGGACATCGCGCTCGTCATCGACATGCACGGGGTAATCCAGAACGTCGTCGTCGGGCAGGCGGCCCTCACCGCGTCGGCCGACAACTGGGTCGGCCAGGCCTGGGCCGACACCGTGACCGGCGACACCCGCCGCAAGATCGAGATGCTGCTGCAAGAGGTCAGCGACCGTGGTGTTTCGCAGCGCCGCGAGGTCAACCACCCGGGCAGTGCCGGCCCCGACATTCCGATGGTCTATTCCGCCATCCGCCTGGGCGCCGAGGGCCCGGTGCTCGCGGTCGGGCGCGACCTGCGCGCCATCGCTGCGATACAGCAGCGCTTCGTCGAGTCGCAACGGGAAATGGAGCGCGACTACTGGAAGCGCCGCCAGGTCGATGCGCGCTACCGCCAGCTGTTCCAGGTCGCCACCGATGCGGTGATGGTGGTCGATGCACTCGCCATGACCATCGTCGAAGCCAACCAGGCCGCTGGCCAGTTGCTCGGTCAGGCTGCCGAGAAGTTGGTCGGCCAGCACGCCAGTTTGGGTCTGGACCCGCATTCGCGTGCCGCGGTCGATCAGTTGCTCGCCAGCACCCGCGCCACCGGCCGCGCTGCCGAAATTCGCGCGCGCCTGGAAGGCGGCGCTGGCGCCGTCGACATTTCAGCCGCGCCCTTCCGCAGTGGCGATGCGCTCTTGCTGCTGGTGCGCGCGCGCGCCGTGGAGTCGCAGCCTGTGTCGTCAGACGCTGCTGCGCGCCTGGCCGACTTCGTCGAGCGCACACCCGACGCGGTGGTCATCACCGATTCGAACGGCCGCGTCACCATTGCCAACCCGGCCTTCGTGGCGCTGTGCGAAGCCGACGCGGAGACACAATGTATCGGCCGCTCGCTCGGTGACTGGCTCGGCCGCGCCGGGCGCGACCTGCCCGCTCTCTTGTCCGAGGTGCGGCGCCACGGCATCGCGCCGCGCGTCGCGGCCACGTTCACGGGCGACCAGGGCCAGGGTGTCGACGTCGAAATTTCTGCGGCCCTGCTGACCGAAGGCGACCAGGAGTGCCTGGGTTTCACGATCCGCCGCATGCCGGCGCGGCCCGTATCGGCGCTGCCCTTGGCCGAGGTGCTGGCCAGCGCGCTGGAAGACTTGTCCGAGCAAGTGGGCCGCGTCGATCTGCCGGCCCTGATGCGTGAGGCCACGCGGCTGAGCGAGCGCCACCTGATCGAATCCGCGCTGGCCCAATCGAGGGGCAACCCGCGGGCCGCTGCCGATTTGCTCGGCATCGCCCCTGACAGCCTGAACCTGCGCATGCAACGCCTCGGCATGCCCGGTGCGGACGGCGCAGGCCAGCCGCCGACACTCCTCAACTGAGCCCTGCGCCGGTGTTGCACAGCCCGCCTTTCGGACAAGCGGACCTCACCAACTGCGAGCGTGAGCTGATCCACCTTGCCGGGTCGGTTCAGCCGCACGGGGTGCTGCTGGTGCTGAGCGAGCCGGAGTTGCTGATCGTGCAGGCGAGTGCCAATGCCTCGGCTCTGTTCGGTGTGCCGATCGAGCGCCTGCTGAACCGGCCGCTGGCGGCACTCGGCGGCAACCTCGAAACCCGCGTCCGGCAGCTCGCCGGCGGCGA
>JANYJL010000007.1 GCA_025361845.1 Rhizobacter sp. | reverse complement strand
ATGATTTTTCTCCGCCGTTCAGCCGAACAGCTCTTCGACCGTCAGACCGCGCTTCGCTGCGATCTCGGCCGGGGTGCTGGTGTGCTTCAACGCGTCGAGCGTGGCGCGAACCAGGTTGTACGGGTTCGACGAGCCGAGGCTCTTGCAGACGATGTCGGTCACGCCCATCACTTCGAACACGGCGCGCATCGGGCCGCCGGCGATGATGCCGTCACCCGGCTTGGCCGGCGCCATCAGCACGCGCGAGGCGCCGTGCTCACCGATGACCTTGTGCTGGATCGTGCCGTTCTTCAGCGAGACCTTGACCATGTTGCGGCGTGCGTCCTGCATCGCCTTCGTCACGGCGACGGGCACTTCCTTCGACTTGCCCTTGCCCATGCCGATGCGGCCGTCGCCGTCGCCCACGACCGTCAACGCGGCGAAGCCGAGAATCCGGCCGCCCTTGACGACCTTGGTCACGCGGTTCACCGCGATCATCTTTTCCTTCAGGCCGTCTTCACTGCCTTCGGAAGGGCCGCGGGGTTGGAACTTTGCCATTTTTGAATCCTTCGTCGCTGCGCGGAGTTTATGGAAACCGCGGCTTAGAACTGCAGGCCGGCTTCACGCGCGGCTTCGGCCAGCGCCTTGACGCGGCCGTGGTACGCGAAACCCGCGCGGTCGAACGCCACCTTGTCGATGCCAGCGGCTTTCGCCTTCTCGGCGATGCGCTTGCCGATGATGCTGGCGGCAGAGACGTTGCCGCCCTTGCCTGCTGCACCCAATTCCTTGCGGACATCGGCTTCGACGGTGGAGGCGCTCGCCAACACCTTGGCGCCGTCGTCGGAGATGACGCTGGCGTAGATGTGGGTGTTCGTGCGGAAGACCGTCAGGCGCGCCACGCGTTGAATCGCGATGCGGGTGCGGGTCTGGCGTGAGCGGCGAACGCGCTGATCTTTTTTGTTCAGTGACATGTCGTGCGCTCCTTACTTCTTCTTGGTCTCTTTGATCGTGACCTTTTCGCCGACGTAGCGAATGCCTTTGCCCTTGTAGGGCTCGGGCGGGCGGATCGCGCGGACTTCAGCGGCGATCTGGCCCACCACCTGGCGGTCAGAACCCTTGATGACGATTTCGGTCTGCGTGGGGCACTCGACCTTGATGCCGACCGGCATGTCTTTCGCCACGGGGTGCGAAAAACCGATCTGCAGGTTGAGCTTGTTGCCGGCGGCCGCAGCGCGGTAACCGACGCCGACGAGCGACAGCTTCTTCTCGAAGCCCTTGCTGACGCCGTTGACCATGTTGGCCACCAGCGCGCGCATCGTGCCCGACATCGCATCGGCCGCAACCGATTCGTTCGCCGGTGCGAAGCTCAGCTTGCCGCCTTCGTTCTTGATCGTGACGAGCGCGTTGACCGGGCGCACGAGTGTGCCCAGGCTGCCCTTGACGCTGATCTGCTCAGCGCCGACCGACACGTCCACACCTTGCGGCAGGGCGATCGGCATTTTTCCTACGCGTGACATGGCTGCTGCTCCTTTAGCTGACGTAGCAGAGGACTTCGCCGCCGATACCGACCTGGCGCGCCTTGCGGTCCGTCATCACGCCCTTGGGCGTGGTCACGATCGCCACACCCAGACCGTTCATCACGGTCGGGATGTCGTGGCGGCCCTTGTAGATGCGCAGGCCGGGGCGGCTCACGCGCTCGATGTGCTCGATCACGGGCTTGCCAGCGTAGTACTTCAGGCCGATCTCGAGGACGGGCTTGGCTGCTTCGCCGCGAATCGCGAAGTCATCGATGTAGCCTTCGTCCTTCAGGACCTTGGCGATCGAGACCTTCAGCTTCGACGAGGGCATCGAGACGGTCGGTTTCTCGACCATCTGTGCGTTCCGAATGCGGGTCAGCATATCGGCGATGGGATCACTCATGCTCATGGATAAATCTCCTGCTCGACGCGCCGATTACCAGCTGGCCTTGACGACGCCGGGAATGTCGCCCTTGAAGGCGAGTTCACGGATCTTGTTGCGGCCCAGGCCGAACTTGCGGAACGTGCCGCGCGGGCGACCGGTCAGCGCGCAGCGGTTGCGCTGGCGCGTCGGGTAGGCATTGCGCGGCAGCTTTTGAAGTTCGAGGCGAGCGGCATAGCGCTCTTCATCGGACTTCTTGGCGTCGTTGGCCGTGCCTTTGAGTTCTTCGTACTTCTTCGCGAACTTGGCGACCAGTTGCGTGCGCTTCAATTCGCGCTGGATCAGGGAAGTCTTAGCCACGGGCCACCTCAGTTCTTGAACGGAAACTTGAAGGCGGTCAGGAGTGCCTTGGACTCCTCGTCGCTCTTCGCCGACGTCGTGATGCTGATGTTCAGCCCACGCAACACATCGATCTTGTCGTACTCGACTTCCGGGAAAATGATCTGTTCCTTGACGCCGATGTTGTAGTTGCCACGGCCATCGAAGGAACGGCCCGAGATGCCGCGGAAGTCGCGCACGCGGGGCAGCGCGATCGTGACGAAACGGTCGAGGAATTCATACATGCGCGTGCCGCGCAAGGTGACCATGCAGCCGATCGGCACGCCGTCACGGATCTTGAAGCCGGCGATTGCCTTCTTCGACTTCGTGACCACGGGCTTCTGGCCTGCGATCTTGGTCAGATCGCTCACGGCGTGGTCCATGACCTTCTTGTCGGACACCGCTTCACTCACACCCCTGTTGAGCGTGATCTTGGTGATGCGGGGCGCTTGCATCGCGGACTTGTAGCCGAACTTGGCCATCAAGTCGGGCACCACCTTCTCGCGATAGATATCTTGCAGACGAGCCATGATGTTGTGCCTTTAGAGCTTGATTTCGTCGCCGCTGGACTTGTAGACGCGGACCTTCTTGCCGTCGGCGAGCAACTTGATGCCCACGCGGTCGGCCTTGGCCGTGGTCGCGTTGAAGATGGCGATGTTCGACTGATGAATCGGCAGCGATTTCTCGACGATGCCGCCAGTCGCGCCCTTCATCGGGTTCGGCTTGACATGCTTCTTGACGACGTTGATGCCGTCGATCAGCAGCTTGTCTTCACTGACGCGCTCGGTCACCGTGCCGCGCTTGCCCTTGTCGCGCCCGGTCAACACGATGACCTGGTCGCCTTTGCGAATCTTGTTCATGGCCTGTTGCCCTTGACTTACAGAACTTCGGGTGCCAGCGACACGATCTTCATGAAGCGCTCGGTGCGCAGCTCGCGCGTCACGGGCCCGAAGATGCGCGTGCCGATCGGCTCGAGCTTGGCGTTCAGAAGGACGGCAGCGTTGCCGTCGAACTTGACGAGCGAGCCATCCTGGCGGCGCACACCTTTGGCGGTGCGAACGACGACGG
>JANYJL010000399.1 GCA_025361845.1 Rhizobacter sp. | reverse complement strand
AGCTGATGTTCGGCGAATCGAACATCGGCGATGTCGGTCACCAGGGCCACAGCAAGGCGGCGGCGATGGCCGACAGCGACGAGGTCTGCGGCTGCAACGGCATCACCAAGGGCACGATCTGCAAGGCCATCAAGGAAAAGGGACTGTTCACGCTCGAAGAAGTACGCAAGCAGACCAAGGCGAGCGCCTCGTGCGGCTCGTGTACCGGCCTGGTCGAGCAGTTGCTGATGTTCACGGCCGGTGGCGACTACAGCGCCACGCCGAAGAAGAAGGCGATCTGCGGCTGCACCGACGCGAGCCACCAGGAAGTGCGCGAGACCATCAAGGCCGAGCACATCCTCACCATCGACGGCGTCTACAAGCGCCTCGACTGGCGCACACCGAACGGCTGTTCGTCCTGCCGCCCGGCCGTCAACTACTACCTCATCAGCACCTGGCCGAAAGAGGCGAAGGACGACCCGCAATCGCGCTACATCAACGAACGCAGCCACGCCAACATCCAGAAGGACGGCACCTACTCGGTCATCCCGCGCATGTGGGGCGGCGAGACGACGTCGAGCGAACTGCGCCGCATTGCCGACGCAGTGGACAAGTACAAGATCCCGACCGTCAAGGTCACCGGCGGTCAGCGCATCGACCTGCTGGGCGTGAAGAAGGAAGACCTGGTCAGTGTGTGGAAAGACATCGGCATGCCCAGCGGCCACGCGTATGCGAAGGCGCTGCGCACGGTGAAGACTTGCGTGGGCAGCGAATGGTGCCGCTTCGGCACGCAAGACAGTACGCAGATGGGCAAGGATCTGGAGCGCGCGATGTGGCGCATGTACGCGCCGCACAAGGTGAAGTTCGCGGTCAGCGGTTGCCCACGCAATTGCGCCGAGGCCGGCATCAAGGACGTCGGCATCATCGGCGTCGATTCGGGCTGGGAGATGTACGTCGCCGGCAACGGCGGCATCAAGACCGAAGTGGCGCACTTCTTCGTGAAGCTGAAAACGGCTGAGGAAGTGCTCGAATACACCGGCGCCTTCTGCCAGCTCTACCGCGAGGAAGGCTGGTACCTGGAGCGCACGGTGCACTACGTGAACCGCGTTGGCCTCGACTACGTGAAGAAGAAGATCCTCGACGACGCCGAAGGCCGCAAGGCCTTGTGGGAACGTTTGCAGTTCTCGCTCGACGGCGAGCCCGATCCGTGGTTCGATTTCGACAAGGCATCTGTCGATACCCGCCAGTTCACCCCCGTGGGAGCCGTCTGACATGAGCGACTGGAAAACCATCTGCCGCGTCGAAGACATTCCCGTGCTCGGCGCCCGCCGCGTCGAACGTGCGCAAGGCGCGGCCGTGGCCGTGTTCCGCACCAGCGAAGACAAGGTCTTCGCCCTGCTCGACCGTTGCCCGCACAAGGGCGGGCCGCTGTCGCAAGGCATCGTGTTCGGCGAAAGCGTCGCCTGCCCGCTGCACAACCAGACCATCGGCCTGGCCGACGGCTGCGCGAAGGCGCCGGACGAAGGCTGCACGCAACGCTTCAGCGTGAAGGTCGATGCGGGCAACGTGGCACTCGATCTCGACGAGCTGAAGACACTCGCGCTGGAGCCCGTCGGCGAGGCCAAGGCCACGGCGTGAACACGGCTGCAACGCGGGAGACGAAGTCCACCTGCCCTTATTGCGGTGTCGGCTGCGGCGTGATCATCGAGTCACAGGGCCGCCAGATCACCGGCGTGCGCGGCGACCCCGAACACCCGGCGAACTTCGGCCGCTTGTGCAGCAAGGGCAGCAACCTGCACCACACGGCGAGTGCGCCGGTGACACTGCAAACGCGCCTGCTGCAACCGCAACTGCGTAATACACGCGGTGCCGCGCCGCGTGCGATCAGTTGGGATACCGCCCTCGGCACGGCGACCGACAAGTTCGCCCGCATCATTGCCGAGCACGGGCCGGACGCGGTCGGCTTCTACATCTCCGGCCAGTTGCTGACCGAGGACTATTACGTCTTCAACAAGCTCGCCAAGGGCCTGATCGGCACCAACAACATCGACACCAACTCGCGCCTTTGCATGAGCAGCGCGGTGGCCGGCTACAAGACCACGCTCGGTGCCGATGCACCGCCGAATTGTTATGACGACCTGAACCACGCGCAGACGCTCTTCATCGTCGGCTCGAACGCGGCGTTTGCGCACCCGATCCTGTTCCGCCGCATCGAAGACGCGAAGCGCGCCAATCCCGCGCTGCGCATCATCGTCGCCGACCCCCGCCGCACCGAAACAGCCGATGCCGCCGACCTCTTCCTGCAAATCCTGCCCGGCACCGACGTGGCGCTGTTCAACGGCATGCTGCACCTGATGCTGTGGGACGGCTGGACCGACAGCGCCTACATCGCCGCGCACACCAGCGGCTTCGATGCCTTGAAAGCGCGGGTGCGCGACTACGCACCGAAGGACGTGGCCAGCATCTGCGGCATCAAGGAAGCCGATCTCGTGCAGGCCGCGAAGTGGTTCGCCGGAATGGATGGCGACGCGGGAGCGGCGCGCAAACCCGTGCTCTCGCTCTACTGCCAGGGCCTGAACCAGAGCAGCCACGGCACCGCGAAGAACGCCGCGCTGATCAACCTGCACCTGGCCACCGGCCAGATCGGCAAGCCCGGCGCCGGGCCGTTCTCGCTCACCGGCCAGCCGAATGCGATGGGTGGACGGGAAGTGGGCGGTCTGGCCAATCTGCTGAGCGCGCACCGCGACATGGCGAACCCGACGCATCGCGCCGAAGTGGCCGCGCTGTGGGGCGTGAGCGATGTCCCCGCAGTGCCCGGAAAATCGGCGGTCGAGATGTTCGAAGCCGCCGCCGATGGCCAGATCAAGGCTTTGTGGATCGCGTGCACAAACCCGGCGCAATCGATGCCCGACCAAGCCACCGTGCGCCGTGCGCTGGAGCGCGCCGAGTTCGTCGTCGTGCAGGAAGCTTTCTCGACCACCGCCACCTGCGCCTATGCCGACCTGCTGCTGCCCGCCACCACCTGGGGCGAAAAGGACGGCACGGTGACGAACAGCGAACGCCTCATCACCCGCGTGAACCCGGCGGTGTCGGCCGCGGGCGACTCACGGCACGACTGGGCCATCGTGATCGACTTCGCGCGCCGGCTGGAGACCACGCTGCGAGCGAACCAGCCCACGCTCTTTCCCTACGAGAGCGCCGAATCGGTGTGGAACGAACACCGCGAAACGACGCGCGGGCGCGACCTGGACATCACCGGCCTGAGCTACCCGATGCTGGCCGACGCGCCGCGCCAATGGCCCTTCGCCGAAGGCGCGACCCAGGGCAAGGCCCGGCTCTACGAAGACGGCATCTACCCGACCGCGGACGGCCGCGCCAAGTTTGCCGACACGCCGTATGAGAAGCTTGCCGAGCCGCGCGAAGCACGTTTCCCCTTCTCGCTGAACACCGGCCGCCTGCGCGACCAGTGGCACGGCATGAGCCGCACCGGCACCATCGGCCGCCTGTTCGGCCACGTGCCCGAGCCGACGATCGACATGAACGCGCAGGACATGGCGCGCCTGAAAATCGCCGAGGGTGACCTGGTGCACGTCACGTCGCGCCGCGGCTCATTGGTGTTGCCCGCGGCGGCAAGCACGCAGGTCGCACCGGCGCAAGGCTTCATCGCCATGCATTGGGGCGAAGAGTTCCTGTCGGGCAGCACGAGCACAGGCGAGCGCATGCACGGCGTGAACGCGCTCACCTCGCCGGCGTTCTGCCCGCAGTCCAAACAGCCCGAACTCAAGCACGCGGCCGTCAAGATCCTGAAGGCCGAACTGCCCTGGCGCCTGCTCGCGGTGGCCTGGCTGCCCGACGACAAGGCCCTGCTGGCACGCGAGCAACTGAAGGCGCTGATGCTGGCCTTTCCGTTCGCGAGCTGCGTGCCTTTCGGCCGCGAACGCAGCGGCGTGCTGTTCCGTGCGGCAGCGCACGAAGCCGCGCCGGCCGAGATGCTGGAGCGCATCGAAGGCATCCTCGGCCTCAGTGCCCAGGGTGTGCTGCATTACGCCGACAAACGCCGCGGGCAGCGCCGCAGCATGCGGCTGGTGCAGGACGGTGCGAACCAGCACCTCGATGCCTTCCTGCTGGCAGGCGACATCAGTGCCGAAGTGTGGATCAAACCGCTTTTGCAAGACGAGTTGTCAGCACAGGCCTACGGCCGCCTGCTGCTCGTGCCGGGATCCAAGGCACCCGTGGCCGTGGCCTCGCGCGGCAAACAGGTGTGCAGTTGTTTCGACGTGAGCGATCACGAGATCGACACCACGCTGGCCAATTGCACTGGCAATGCCGACGCACAGCTCATGCAGTTGCAGGAGCAACTGAAGTGCGGCACCAACTGCGGCTCGTGCGTGCCGGAGTTGAAGCGCATCGTGCGTTTGCGGCAGACTGCAGCCTAGGTCTCGACGCACTCAGGCCGCAGGCCTGAAAGTTGCGAACGTCGAGACCATCATCATGAGCATCGCCAAGTACATCAGGGAAATCGGCCGCGGCAAGGAAGGCGCACGCTCATTGACGCAAGCGCAGGCCTACGAGCTGTTCAGCATGGTGCTCGATGGCCATGTCACCGATCTCGAGGTCGGCGCCTTCGCGCTGGCCATGCGCATCAAGGGCGAGTCGGTCGACGAGCTCGCGGGCTTTCTCGAAGCAACGCACGAACGCTGCATCGCGCTGCGCCCCGAGCGCCCGACCGTCGTGCTGCCCTCGTACAACGGCGCACGCAAGCTTCCCAATCTGACGGCACTGCTCGCGCTGCTGCTCACGCAGGAAGGTGTGCAGGTGCTGGTGCACGGCCTGGCCACCGACCCCGGCCGCGTGACCACGGCCGAGATCTTCGCCAACCTCGGCCTGCCGGTGGCACGCGATGCCGCCGACATCGACACCGCCTGGTCGCGCCGCGAGCCGGTGTTCATCCGCACCGACACACTGTGCCCGCCGCTCGCACGTCTGCTCGAAGTGCGGCGCGTGGTCGGCCTGCGCAATTCGGGCCACACGATCGCCAAGCTGCTGGCACCTTGCCGCACCGGCGTCTCGCTGCGTGTCGTCAACTACACGCACCCGGAGTACGCGACCCTGCTCGCCCAGTTCATGGGCCACATCGGCGCGAACGCGATGCTCCTGCGCGGCACCGAAGGCGAACCGGTCGCCGACCCGCGCCGCACGCCGAAACTCGACATCTACCGCGCCGGCATTCACGACACGGCCTTGTCGCGTGCCGCCCACGACGGCGTGCTGACCGAACTGCCGCTGCTGCCACGCAGTTGCGACGCCGCGACCACGGCGCTCTACATCCAGTCCGTCATCAGCGGCGAAAAGCCTGCTCCTGCACCACTCGCCGCCCAGGTGGAGTGTCTCGTGCGCGCACTCGCCGCCATGGACCACCACCGCACGCCGCACGAACGCACCGCATGACAACGACCCACGCTTCTTCCGCCGGCCGCATCACCTTGGTCGGTGCCGGCCCGGGCGACCCGGAACTGCTGACGGTCAAGGCCGTGCGCGCGATCCGCGCGGCCACGGTGCTGCTGGTCGACGACCTCGTCAACGATGCGGTGCTGCGTTACACACGCAAGAGCGCGCGCATTGTGCATGTCGGCAAGCGCGGTGGTTGTACGAGCACACCGCAAGCATTCATCGAGAAGTTGATGGCCGCCGAAGCCCTGAAGGGCGAACGTGTGGTTCGCCTGAAGGGCGGTGATCCCTTCGTGTTCGGGCGCGGCGGCGAAGAGGCCGATCATCTGCGCGCCTTGGGCTTGCAGGTCGATGTGGTCAACGGCATCACCTCGGGTCTGGCAGCGGCCACGGCGCTCGGCGTGCCGCTCACGCACCGCGAGCACGCGCATGGTGTGATCTTCGTGACGGGCCACGCGCGCGGTCACACGGGCAGCGACAGCGCCGCCCTGCACTGGCCCACCCTGGCCGCCGCCGCCGCGCAAGGCCTCACGCTCGTGATCTACATGGGCGTGTCCACGGTCGAATCGGTGCAGCAGGGTTTGCTCGCCGGCCTCGGTGCCGACACACCGGTGGCAGTGGTGCAACACGCGAGCCTGCCGCAGCAACGGCAAGCCTGCTGCACGCTGCGCGAGCTGGTCGCGACGATCGCCCGCGAAGGGCTGGGCAGCCCGGCCATCATCATCGTCGGCGATGTGGTGCGTGGGGCGATGAGCCTGGCGCAGCAGGAACTGCCGGCGCGCGTCGCCTGAACCCCACGCCCGCATAATCCGCGGCACTTTGAGCAGCCGCACCGCGCCCTTCCCGAACTTCGACGTCGCCATCATCGGCGCGGGTGCCGCCGGGCTGCACTGCGCGGCCATCGCCGGGCAACGCGGCTTGTCGGTCCTGCTGATCGACCACGCCGAGAAGGTCGCCGAGAAGATCCGCATCTCGGGTGGTGGGCGCTGCAACTTCACGAATCGCGACACCACGCCGGCGAACTTCTTCTCGGCGAACCCGGCCTTCTGCCGCTCAGCACTGGCGCGCTACACACCGCAGGATTTCATTGCGCTGATGCAACGCCATGGCATCGCCTGGCACGAGAAGCACAAGGGCCAGCTGTTCTGCGACGAGAGCAGCGACGCAGTCATCACGATGCAGCTGAAAGAGTGTGCAACGGGCAGCGTGACGCACTGGCAGCCCTGTGCCGTGAACGCGGTGCGCCAGGGCGATGCGGGCTTCGAGCTCGACACTGACCGCGGCACGCTGCGTGCGGCGCAGCTCGTGGTCGCGAGCGGCGGCTTGTCGATCCCGAAGATCGGCGCCAGCGATTTCGGCCATCGCCTGGCGCGCCAATTCGGCCACCGCATCATCGAGCCGCGCCCGGCCCTGGTGCCGCTGACCTTCAGCGCCGCGAGCTGGGCGCCCTTCGTCGCGCTGGCCGGCTTGTCGCTCGAAGTGCGCGTTGAAACGGGCGTGGGCAAAAACCGCGCGCAGTTCACCGAAGACCTGCTGTTCACGCACCGCGGTTTGAGCGGCCCGGCGATTCTGCAGATCTCGACGCCCTGGCAGCCGAACACGCCGATCCGCATCGACCTGGCACCGGGCTCCGCGCTGGGTGCGGCGCTGCTGCACGCCAAGCAGGGTTCGAAGCGCAAAGTGGTGAACGAACTCGCCGAGCTGATCCCGCGCCGGCTGGCCGAGGCCTGGCTCGCCGATCGAAGCGATCTGGCGGAACGCCCCCTGCCCGACAGTCGCGACCGGGACTTGAGCGCCCTCGCCGCCGAACTGCAAGCCTGGGCGCTGACACCCGACGGCACCGAGGGCTATCGCAAGGCCGAGGTCACCGCCGGGGGCGTGGACACCCGCGAACTCAGCTCGCAGAGCTTGCAAAGCCAGCGTGTAGCCGGGCTGTTTTTCATCGGTGAGGTGGTCGACGTGACCGGCTGGCTCGGCGGCTACAACTTCCAGTGGGCCTGGGCAAGTGCTGCCGCCTGCGCGCGGGCCTTGCAGGCATCTCACGTCAGGCTATAATCGCAATCTTTGTTAGAAACCAACCTCCTTACATGACTACGATTCGCGTCAAAGAAAACGAGCCATTCGACGTGGCACTGCGCCGCTTCAAGCGCACCATCGAGAAGCTCGGCCTGCTGACCGACCTGCGTGCCCGCGAGTTCTACGAAAAGCCCACCGCCGAGCGCAAGCGCAAGAAGGCCGCGGCCGTGAAACGCCACTTCAAGCGCGTGCGCAGCATGCAGCTGCCGAAGAAGCTGTTCTGATTCAGCGGCGCTGAGCCTTCG